>DATEFZ010000280.1:0-10851 GCA_035280325.1 Casimicrobiaceae bacterium | reverse complement strand
GTCGTGATGGTCTGCGTCTACTGGCAGGTGCCGGGCGACGCCGACGTTCACAACTACACGACGACGGGCGTCGTCGGGACCAATCCCGCCTAGCGAGCGGCGCCATGACCCTCCTTCGCGCGCGCGCCCGGCAGCACGGCTTCAGCATGATCGAGATCATGGTCGGCGTGGTCATCGGCATGATCGCCGTGCTGGTGATCTACCAGGTCTTCGCGACCTCGGAAGGCATCAAGCGCAACATCACCGGCGCCGGCGACGCGCAGCAGAACGGCCTCCTGTCGTCGTTCATGATGGGGATCGAGCTCGCCAACGCGGGTAACGGCGTCGCGGTCGCCGCGGCGGATCTCGGGACCTGCACTCCGGCCGCCAACGCGACCGATTCGCTGCGGCCGATCCCGCTTCTGATCACCGACGGCGGCGGCGCCAATAACCCGGACAGCTTCGTCGTCTACTACAGCGTCGGCCGGACCTTCGTATCGGCGGCGACGATCACCGATACCGCGATCGCCAACGCGCCGTACAAGGTGCAAAGCGCCAACGGCTTCAAGAAAGGCGACGCGATCGTCGCAGTGACCAATCCGAGCGCCGTCTTTCCAGCCAGCGCGCCTTGCTACACCTCGGTCATCACCGACGCGGTGGCGGCGCCCGCCGCCGCCGACGGCGTCGTCACCATCACCCATTCGGGCGCGCCGGCGGTCGTCGGCGCTTCGTCGACGCTGTTCAATCTTGGCCCCGCCAACCTGGTGCAGAAGGTGCTCTACGACGTCAGCGGCGGCAACCTGCGCGCGAGGTCGCTGCTCGATCCCGCCACCGGCGCGCCCGACAACGCGCAGCCGACGAATCCGCTGGCGTCGAACGTCATCGACATGAAGGTGCAGTACGGCATCGACACCGTCGGCGACGGACTGATCCATCACTGGGTGCCGGCGGTTGCGGGCACCGCTTACGGAAGCTGGGATCCGGCGACGCTGCTGGCGGCCTCGGTCACCACGATCAACGACATCAAGGCCGCGCGCATCGCGATCCTGGTCAAGAGCGAAACGCCGGACAAGGACCTCGCGGGCCAGGGTTTCAGCCGCACCGTGTTCAACGATTGCGCGGATGGGGGGACCTGCTATCCGGTCACGTTCAGCGTCGCTGCCGTCGCGGCCGCCGTGCAGCCGTACGGCTGGCGCTACCGCGTCTACGAGACGGTGATTCCGCTGCGCAACGAAGTGTGGAACAAGCAATGACCTGCCCTTCGATCGGACCGCCGATCCGGCGCCAGCGCGGCGTCGTGCTGTTCATCGCCTTGATCGTGATGGTGGCGATGAGCCTCGCTGCGATCGCGCTGGTGCGCTCGGTCGACACGACCAACGTGCTGATCGGCAACCTCGCGTTCCGGCAGTCGTCGATCCTGCCCGCGAACCTGGCCGTCGAGCAGGCCGCGGCGGCGCTGTTCACCGACGCGTCGCCGACGGCGGCGCCGACGATCAACCCGACGACCGATCTCGCCGCCGAGAACTACTACTCGACCTGGCAGGGCAACGACGACGTGCGCGGGATTCCGAAGCCGTTGCAGACGCGGGCCGACTGGGGAGGGTTCGGGCTGGCCAAGGAACTGGTCGATCCGGGCACCGGCATCAGCATCCGGTACGTGATCGAGCGCATGTGCCTGGCCGGCGCTGCCGGCAATCCTGCCACCGCCCAGTATTGCGACATGTTGCCGCCGAAGATCGCAACCGGGACGACGATACACGACTGCGACCAGCCGTCGACCACACCCGGAGGGCAGCCGGGTTGCTTCAGCCTGAACCCGATCCCTTTTTACCGGGTCAGCGTCCGGGTCGACGGACCGCAGAACACGACCTCGTTCCTGCAGGCGATGTTGCGCTGAAAGGCGCACAGGGAGAATAAGACATGCGGTATCAGCCGGCTCCTCTCAGCTTCCGACGCGGCCTGGCGGCGCTGCTCTCGCTGCTGCTCGGCCTCGGCCCGCTCGCCACGCCTGCCTACGCCGGACTGACGCCGCTCGCCGACGAGCCGCTCAATATCAAGAACCAGGCCAAGCCCAACATCGTCCTGACCGTCGACGATTCGACGTCGATGCTCTACGACTTCCTGCCCGACTACGTCGTCAGCAAGTACTGCCGCGACGGCAGCGGCGCGATGAACGCACCCTGCGGCTACAGCGGGTCGCCGGCCAACGCCGGTCCCGGCGGACAGTACGTCTCGCCGCAGTACGTCTGGGAGCAGCCGGCGGTCGCGGCGCGCAGCACCGCGGCGGCTCCGTTCCCGAGCTACGCGACCGGCGCCGGCGCGGTGCCAGCGAGCTTCAGCCCGCAGCTCTTCAGCAACAGCGGTCCGGGCGCCGGCTGCAACTTGAGCGGCGCACCTCCGACCTGCACCGGCGGCATCGACCCCGGCGCTCTGCCGGGCATCGCCAGTTACGCGATCAACTCGGGTTCGCCGCAGGCGGGCCTGCCGTACGAATATTGGCTGCTGTGGCCGGCGCCGGCGCACAACAGCGCGCTCAACCACATGTACTACAACCCGCGGCTCAGCTACGACCCGCCGGTGTATCCCGATACCAGCAGCTATCCGCAGATGGACGGCGGCAACACGTCGAACTGGACCAAGGTCCGCGCCGATCCGTTCAGCACTTCCGACCCCCTCGACTGCTCGACCGAGCCCTGCGTCGATCTGACGGCGAACGTCATCGTCGGCCAGTGGTGCAATTCGGACTGGACGCAGGGCAACGACGACGGCGGGCTGCCGTTCGTCACCAATCCCGGTCACTGTCGCAACAACGGACTGATCGCCGCGGCGTCGGACGGTTCGCCGGCCGCGATCGGCGACTACATGTACCCGTGGGCGCCGCCCGGGATCACGCCCAACAGCGTGACATCGAAGGTCGACACCAGCGGGCAGACGCCGTGGAACTCGGCGAGCCCCGTCAACGCGACGATCAAGCCGGCGTGGGCCGGCGCGCAGGACACGAAGTACTTCTACGAGAACGACAACGTGTTGTGGTGCGACACCACCAGCCCCGACTGGCCGCAGACCGGGCCGACGGTGCCGCAAACCTGCCAGGGCATCACCAACCCGCAGACCTGCACGCCGAACGCGACGCAGCCGAGCTGCGGCGGCGCGGCGGGCGGCACCTGCAGCGGCCAGATTCCGGCCGGGACCTGCAATGGCTACATCGCGGCCCAGGATTGCACCGGATTCTCCGCTGGCAATTGCACCGGCTTCCAGGCCGGCGCCTGCAACGGCCAACCGGGGGTGTGTACCGGACCCGCGGCGGGCACTTGCAACAATGCGCCGCTATGTAACGGCGCCGTCGCTGCCACGTGCAACGGCTCGACGCGCGAAGCCTGCGTCGGCGGCACGCCGGCCGCGTGCAACAACATCACGCCCGACACCTGCAATGGCGGAACCCAGAAGACTTGCAATCCGGTCGCCCAGACCTGCAACGGCGCCGGCGCGCAGACCTGCGTCAACATCCATTCGATACCGCCCGACCCCAGCACCTGCACCAGCGACTGGGATCCGCCGGGCTGCAACATCAACCCCGACCCGGAAGGCACCTGCGTCTTCAAGACCACCTGCCCGCCGCCGACGTTCGCCGGCAACTGCAGCATCCAGACCGGCAAGGTGTGCACGGCCGACGCCGACTGCCCGTTCATCAACGGCACCTGCAGCGTCGCGGGCAATAGCTGTGCGAGCGACGGCGACTGCAACCTGAAGCGCTGCCAGGGCGCGGCCAGCGGCTCGTGCAACGTCGACACCGACTGTCCGATCAGCGGTGGCACCTGCGCCAAGACCGGACAAGCGTGCACGATCAACGCCGGCGTCAGCACCTGCCCGGCGGCGGGCAACTGCAACAACCCGCCGTTCGCGGTCTGCACCTCGAATCCCGGCTCGTGCCCGGCGATCTCGGCCAATTGCGCGACGACGACTTCCACCAGCTGTCCGGCGGTCCAGGCCAACAGCCCTGCCTGCCCGGTCGTTCCGAATAGCGGCACCTGCAACAACCCGCCGAACGCCGCATGCACCACATCGGCGACCTGTCCCGCGATCGGCAACACGTGCAAGAACGCCGGCCCGAACACCGGCAATGCGTGTGCGACCTTTGCTGACTGCGGCACACCTGGAACCTGCAGCAACAGCGGCGCCGCCTGCAACGCCAACTCCAACTGCGTCGCCGTCGGCCCGAGCACCTGCCAGGCAGGCAGCGACCCTGCGAAGATCGGCATGGCCTGCGCAACGAACACCGATTGCCAGCTGGTCGGAACCTGCACCAACAGCAAGAGTCTCGGCAACGCTTGCACGACCGCAGCGCAGTGCACGGTGGGCAACACCTGCGCGAACGCCGGTCCCAACTTCGGCTTGGCCTGCGGCAGCGTCGCCTTCTGCCAGGTCACCGGAACCTGTCCGGCCGGGAGCGACAGTCCCACCTGCACGACCAACGCCAACCCGACCGCGCAGTGCAAGAAGTCGGGCACCTGCAGCAACCGCGCGCTTTCGTGCACCGCCGACGCGCAATGCACCGCGGTCGCCGGCAAATGCTCGGCGGGCAAGCCGAATACGACGAGCTGCTCGGTGAATTCCGACTGCGACGTCGGCAACACCTGCGGCAGCAGCCAGAACAACGGCACGACCTGCGATCCGGCCAACGTCTCGACGTCGACCGGCGGCGCCTGCATACCGCTGAAGGGCACCTGCAGCGTCAAGGGCAACGCTTGCAACACCGCGGCCGACTGCGCGCTCTCGGGCTTCTGCAGCATCGAGACGACCAAGGTCTGCTTCGCCAACAGCGACTGCGCCAACCAGCCGGGCGCGATGGATCCGGCAACCGCGCGCTGCGATTCGTTCGGCGTCAGCGGCGGCGCCAGCGGCGACTACACGAAGACGCTGCTGGCCGACGCCAACGGTGGCGGCAAGACCTGCCGACGCAACAACCATTCGTACCCCGACGGGACGACCGCCAGCCAGACCAACTACCCGAGCGGCAAGTTCACGACGCCGATCGGCGGCGAGAACACCGCGGGCCTGGGTTGCCACTCCACCGACCGCTACGTCGGCGTCCCGCGCCATTACTGGAAGACCGAGATCGAATGGTGCGACAAGTCGATCGCGACCGCAGGCGACAAGTGGCTGGGCTACGGCACGCCGACCGGCGGCTCGTGTCAGGCGTTCAAGGACGCCTCGCACGTCTTCCCGCGCTTCTACCAGTTCGGCGCGGCGCCGGGCACCGACAACGACGCCATGGCCGCGTTCGCGCGTATCGATCTGGTGCCGGCGGCGACCTACACGCACACCTGGACCGACGACAGCGGCGTGGTGCAGACGGTGACCCGGACCTATGCGCAGGAGATGACCAACTACGCCAACTGGTTCGCCTACTACCGCACGCGCCTGCTGGCGGTGAAGACGGTGACCTCGCTGGCCTTCCTGGGCAAGACCGCCGGCACGCTCAACGTCGACGACACGTCGCGGGTCGGCTTCCACACGATGTTCAGCTTCGCGACGTCGTTCGTCGACATCGCCGACTTCGACGCGGCGCAAAAGACCGCGTGGGCCAAGCAGCTGATGGATCTCAAGGTGCCGCTCGGCCAGGAAACGCCGACGCTCAATACGATTTCGCGCATCGGCGACTACTACCTGAACGGCAGCAGCGGATCGCTGCCGGGGTCGACCGACCCGATCGTCCTGTCGTGCCAGAAGAACTGGCACATGTTCTTCACCGACGGCTTCACCAATCAGAACTCGCTGCCGACGACGGTCGTCGGCGACCAGGACGACACGGTGCCGGCGACGATTCCGGTCGGCGGCGCGGCGGTGGCGGGAACCGGGCTGACGGCGAGCGCGGCGTGGCCGGCACCTTTCCGCGAGGACGTGAGCCCGGGCAACGCGGTCGCCAATTCCGCGGCCGACTACGTGACCAACTACTGGATCACCAACCTGCGTCCTGCCATGCCGGAGAACGTCGCCACCAGCGCGCGCGACCCGGCGAGCTGGCCGCACCAGAACTTCGCGGCGATGTCGCTGGGCACCGAAGGCATACTGCCATCCGGCAACCAGTCGGTGGTCGAGGCGCAGCTCGCGGCCGGCGCGCTGCAATGGCCGAAGCCGCAACCGACGGTGTTCAAGCCCGACCAGTCCGGCGTCGACGATCTGTGGCACGCCGCGATCAACGGGCGCGGGCGCTTCGTCAACGCACAGTCGGCCGACGAGCTGAAGCTCGGCATGGGCCAGATCCTGCAGGACGTGCTCAACCAGGCGGGCGCCCGCGCCGGCGCCTCGTTCCAGAGCATCAGCGTGTCCGGCGCCAACAACTTCATCTACCGGACGGCGTTCCAGCCGGGATGGGGCGTCAGCCTGCGCAAGGTGCAGATCGACCCCGCGACCGGCGACGAAGTCGCGACGGTGTGGGATGCATCGACGCAGCTCGCCTTGCAGCTCACCGTCGTCCCCGGCGTCAAGGACACGCCGTGGTTCACCGAGCGCAAGATCGCCACCGTCGATGAGACCGCCACGGCGGTGCCGTTCCTCGACGCCAGCATCGGGGCGAACCAGCTCGATTCGCTGGCGCCCGGCAAGGCTGCACGCGCCAAGGCGGTACTCGCCTTCCTGCGCGGCGACCGCAGCAGGGAGGGCACCAAGGTCGGCCAGTTCCGCGTACGCGTGGCTGGCGTGTTCGGCGACGTCGTCGATTCGCAGCCGGTCTACGTCGGTCCGCCCCGTGCGCCTTATCTGGAGGCCAACGACCCCGGATACACGACGAACTTCGCGAACCTCGCCGCCTTCAAGACACGGCCGGCGCGAGTGTATGTCGGCGCCAACGACGGCATGCTGCACGCGATCGACGATGCCACCGGCAACGAGGCCTGGGCCTTCGTGCCGAGCATCCTGTACCGCCCGGACGACACCGGCCTGGGTGCGCTGTCGTACCAGGATGGCGCGCTGCCGCCGTTCAAGCACCACTACTACGTCGATGCGACGCCGCGGATCAGCGACGTCAACTTCGGCGGCGGGTCTTCCGACTGGCACTCGATCCTGGTCGGCGGCCTCGGCAAGGGCGGCCAGTCGTACTACGCCCTCGACGTTTCGCAGCCGAACGACATCACCAGCGAAACCGAGCTCGCGAAGCGGGTGCTGTGGCAGTTCTCCAATCCGGATCTGGGTTACACCTTCGGCCGGGCGATCGTCGCCAAGACGCGAGCTTTCGGCGGAGCGTGGCTGGTGATCGTGCCGTCCGGCTACAACAACGTAAGCGCCGGCGGCAGCGGCGAAGGCAAGGTCTTCTTCCTGCGCGCCAGCGATGGCGCGCTGCTGAAGACGATGTCGACCGGCGCGGGCTCGACCACCGATCCCTCCGGGCTGGCGCAGATCGCCGCCTACCAGCAGGACTTCCGCAACCAGCTCGCCGAGCAGATCTATGGCGGCGACCTGCAGGGCAACCTGTGGCGGTTCGACGTTTCCGATGCCGACGACAGCAAGTGGAGCGTCGACAAGATCGCGCAGCTCACCGATCCGTCGGGCAATCCGCAGCCGGTGACGACGCCGCCGCAGATCGAGATCGACATCTCGAACGGCATCGATCGCTGGGTGTTCGTCGGCACCGGTCGCCTGCTCGACGATCTCGACCTGACCACCGCGTCGATCGCCGATCAGATCCAGACGATGTATGCGTTCCGGGACGGCACCGTAGCTGCGCCGATCACGCCATGGCCGGCGACGCTGCAGCCGCGTACCGACATGGCGGCAGTTACCGACGCCGCCGGGCTCGCGGCCAAGCCCGACAAGGGCTGGTACGACGACCTGCCGCTCGGGCAGCGCATCATCGTCCCGGTGCAGGCCGCGCTGTCGCTGATCGCCTACGTCGGCACGTCGCCGCAGACCGATCCGTGCCTGACCGGCCAGCCGGGCACCTTGTACGCGAGAGAGTACGGCCGCGGCAACTCGCTGCTGGTCGACGATACAGGCAAGACGATCGAAAGCCTGTTCGAGCCGGAAGGCATCGTCGGACTGTCGCTGGTCACCCTGAGCGGCGGCAGCAGCGACACCGAGTCCGGTGGGTTCCCGGACCTGCGCATCGCGATCACCGCGGGGTCGCCGGGCGTCAAGACCAGCTTCGTCAAGCCGCTGGCGCCCAACTTCGCGAAACAGCATCGGATGTCCTGGCGCTTGCTCGGCCAGTAGCGCTGTCGCATCATCGCGGCTTGCCCAGCGGCCGCTCCGCGCAAGCGGAGCGGCCGCGCTTCATTCAGACCTTCGGCGGCTGATCCGTGGTCAACGCGGTTTTCGATCCGGCACTGTTCGATCCGCCAGCGGCGACCGAGCGACCGCTCGGCGTGTCGATGCTGGCGTCGACCCTGCTCCATCTGCTCGTGATCGCCGCGCTGACCAGCGTCGCGCCACGCATCGCGCTGCTGCCGTCGTGGCAGGGAACGAGCGCGCCGATACTGGTCGAGCTGCAACAGCCGCCTCCGCCCGCGCCGGAGCCGCCGCCGGAGCCGGCGCCGGTGATCAGCGTGCCCGAGCCTTCGCCGCTCGTCGTCCAGGCGCCGCCGAGCGAACCGACGATCAAGGTGCCGGTACCGGTCGCCACGCCTTCGAGCGCGACGGCCCGACCGCCGCTGTCGATCCGCGCCGGGCCGCCTAACCCCCGCGGCTCGGTCGCGGTCGGTCTGCTGAGCAATCCCGAGTGGGTCAGCACCGCGGTCGCGGCCCGTCTGGCGCAGCGATTTCCGGCGACTCCCGCGCGAGCGCCCAAACTCAACGGCGCGGTAATCACCGGCTACCCGGCCGAGGCGGCGCGGGCGCATCAAAGCGCACGAATCGCGGCGGTGCTGACGATCGACGCCTCGGGCAACATCGTCGAACGCGATACGCTACTGTCACCCGACGATCCGACGTTCCGCCAGGCGGTGCTCACCGCGCTCGCCGGCACCCGGTTCACGCCGGCCGAGAGCGACGGCAAGCCGGTCGGCTACTGGGCGATCCTGGAGTTCGTCTTCGACATCGATCCGCTACCGGGCGCGGCGGCACAACGCTAGCTGCGCTAAAGCTTGGCCGGCGGGTCGCGGTCGCCGCTATCCGAGCGTCGGCATATGGAATCCCGGCGCTGCGCTGCCGTCGTCCGGCCAGCGCGCGGTTACCGCCTTGCCGCGGGTGTAGAAGCGCACGCCGTCCATGCCGTGCACGTGCAGATCGCCGAACAGCGAATTGCGCCAGCCGCCGAACGAATAGAAAGCCATCGGCACCGGGATCGGCACGTTGACGCCGATCATCCCGACCTCGACGTCCTGCTGGAACCTTCGCGCGGCGAAGCCGGAGCGGGTGAACAGCGCCGCGCCGTTGGCGTACGGACTAGCATTGATCATGTCGATCGCCGCGCCGAGCGATTCGGCGCGCACCATCGACAGCACCGGGCCGAAGATCTCCTCGCGATAGATCGCCATCTCCGGCCGTACGCGGTCGAACAGCGTCGGGCCGACGAAGAAGCCGTCGTCGTGACCCGGCACGCGCGGCTTGCGACCGTCGACGACCAGGTCGGCGCCCTCGGCCACGCCGCGATCGATCAGGCCGACGATGCGATCGCGCGCCGCGCAGGTGATGACCGGACCCATCTCGGAATCCGGCCGGTCGCCGGGGCCGACGGCGATGCGGCGCGCCCGCTCGGCGAGCGCGTCGCGCAATGCGTTGCCGGCCTCGCCGACCGCGACGGCGACCGACACCGCCATGCAGCGCTCGCCGGCCGACCCGTAGGCGGCCCCAATCAGCGCGTCGGCGGCGAACGCGAAATCGGCATCCGGCATAACGACGGCGTGGTTCTTGGCGCCTCCCAGCGCCTGAACGCGCTTGCCGTGCTTCGACCCGGTCTCGTAGACGTAGCGCGCGATCGGCGTCGAGCCGACGAACGAGACGGCCTTGATCGAGCGATGCGCGAGGATCGCGTCGACCGCCTCCTTGTCTCCGTGCACGACGTTGAAGACGCCGTCGGGCAATCCAGCCTCGGTCAGGAGCTCGGCCATGCGCAGGCTCATCGTCGGATCGCGCTCGGACGGCTTGAGGATGAAGGTGTTGCCGCAGGCGAGCGCGATCGGGAACATCCACATCGGCACCATCGCCGGGAAATTGAACGGCGTGATGCCGGCGCAGACGCCTACCGGCTGGCGCAGCGAAAAACTGTCGACGCCGGTGCCGACGTTGTCGCTGAACTCGCCCTTGACCAGATGCGGGATGCCGCACGCGAACTCGACGACCTCGACGCCGCGGGTGATCGAGCCCTCGGCGTCGCTCACCGTCTTGCCGTGCTCCTGCGAGATCAGCCGCGCCAGGTCGGTCTTGTGGGCTTCGATCAGCTCGCGAAAGCGCATCAATATGCGGGCCCGGCGCAGCGCCGGCGCGGCGCGCTCGTAGATGTACTGCGCGATCGGCGTCGAGCCGACAAAGCCGATCGCCTTGATATCGGGATCGTCGAGGATCGCGTCGACCGCTTCCTTGTCGCCGTTGACGACGTTGAGGATGCCGGCCGGCAGCCCCGCCTCCATCATCAGTTCGGCGAGCATCATCGGCACGCCGGGATCGCGCTCGGATGGCTTCAGGATGAACGCATTGCCGCAGGCGATCGCTGGCGCGAACTTCCACATCGGGATCATGGCCGGGAAATTGAACGGCGTGATGCCGGCGACGACACCAAGCGGCTGCCGCAGCGAGTAGATGTCGATGCCGGGACCGGCGCCTTCGGTGTATTCGCCCTTCATCAGATGCGGAATGCCGATCGCGAACTCGACGACCTCGAGCCCGCGCTGAATGTCGCCCTTGGCGTCGGGAATGGTCTTGCCGTGCTCGCGCGCCAAA
>DATEFZ010000279.1:0-9331 GCA_035280325.1 Casimicrobiaceae bacterium | reverse complement strand
CCAGCGCCGCCGCGGAACTGCAGGCGCGCGCACAGCGCAGTCGCCCCACGGCCGGCACGGCCGCGCGGCGGCAATTTCGATCGAGCATCGGCGACGGATTCAAGGGCGACGGCAGGGAACTTGCTTGGCCTCGGGTTCGCGACGCGTGGTGCACAAGCATTTTTGATGCGAGCCGCCATCGGAGTACCCCTATCGAATGGCTCGGGCAAGATAACCTTTTGAATAAACGATATTTTTCATGGATCGCCGAGACCCCGGATCCGGTCGCCGGACAGCAGCGGCAACTGCCGAGCGATCGCTCCGCAGCCGGCTTGGTCGTCGATGTGCCGGCGCGCGGCAGCCCTGAGGGCGATGCCTCGCCCGGCGGTCCCGCTGAAGCGCGCCGAGGACAAGCCGCCGCGATGACGACCGCCCTCGACAAGCTCCGCGCCATACCGATGCGCAGCCTGCAGGCCCGCATCCTGGGGCTGTTCCTGCTGCTGATACTCGTCGTGCAGGTCGGCGGCTCGGTGCTGATCAAGACCGTCGGCGACAAGGCAGCGCGCAGCACGGTCGGCGCCGATGTCGTTGCCGGTGCTCGCGTATTCGATCGCGTGCTCGAGCAGGACGCGCAACGCCTGGTGCAGGGCGCGCGCCTGATGGCGGCCGACTATGCGTTCCGCGAGGTGATCGCTACCGGCGACCACGACACCATCGGCTCGGTGCTGCAGAACTACGGCAAGCGCATCGAGGCGCCGCTGGTGATGATCGTCGGGCTCGACCGCAACGTTCTCGGCGACACGCTCGAGGCCGACGCCGGCAAGCCGTTCGCCCTGCCGCGATTGATCGAGCAGGCCGAGGCATCGGGCGAAGCGTCGGCGATGGTCGTCCTGCGCGGTCATCTCTACCAGCTGGTCGTAGTGCCGGTGCTGGCGCCGGTGCCGATCGCCTGGGCGGTGGTCGGGCAGCAGGCCGACGACGCGCTGACCCAGGAATTGCGACGGCTGACGCGGCTCGACGTGACCTTCTTCAGCCGGCGCGCGAACGACGGCTGGAGGCTGCAGGCGAGCACGCTTTCGGACCCCGAGCGCCAAGCGCTGCTCGCCGACGTGGCGGCCGAGCGCTTCGCCGAGACCGACGGCGACGGCAATGCGCTCTACAGCGACGGTGCCATCACGCGAGTCATCGCGCTGCCGGCGCGGATCGGCTCCAGCGTCATCGCGGTGCTGCAGGAGCCGGTGGCCTCGGCGCTCGAGCCTTTCCGCCGGCTGCAGACCCGTATGACGCTGATCGCCCTGCTGGGCGTGATCATCTCGGCATTCGCCAGCGTCATCATCGCGCGCGGCGTCGCGCGGCCGGTGCAGGACCTGGCCGGCATCGCGCGGCGGATCGCCGCCGGCGACTATTCGACGTCGCCGCCGGCCGCTCGCGAAGACGAGATCGGCGACCTGGCGAACGCTTTTCGCAACATGCAGCAGGACATCGCCGGCCGCGAGGCGCGGATCATGGATCTCGCCTACCGCGACGGCCTGACGCAGCTTCCGAACCGGGCCCTCTACAACGATCGCCTCGACGCGGCGCTGGCAGTTGGCGGGGCCAAGGGCATGCCGGTCGCGGTGCTGCTGATGGATCTCGATCATTTCAAGGACGTCAACGACACGCTCGGCCATCCGATCGGCGACCTGATCCTGTGCGCTGTCTCGTCGCGCCTCGAGCTCCTGCTCAAGCGGCCGACCGACACGGTGGCGCGGCTCGGCGGCGACGAGTTCGCGGTGCTGCTCCCCGGAGACGACGCGGCCAGGGCCGAGCGAGTCGCCCGGACCATCCTGCGTACGCTGGAGATGCCGATGACGCCGGAGGGGCACGTGGTCGACGTTCGCGCCAGCATCGGCATCGCCGTCTACCCGGAGCACGGGCGCGAGCGCTCGACCTTGCTGCGCCGCGCCGACGCGGCGATGTACGCGGCCAAGCGCAACAACCTGGGCATCGCCGTCTGGGACGACGGCTTCGACCAGCACAGCAAGGAGCGCCTGTCGCTGATGAGCGGTCTGCGCAAGGCGGTGGACGAGAACGAGCTGGTGCTGTTCTACCAGCCCAAGGTGGCGCTGCGCCTCGGCCACGAGCTGCACGCCGAGGCGCTGGTGCGCTGGCGGCACCCGACGCGCGGCCTGGTGGCGCCGGTCGAGTTCATCGCCTTCGCAGAGCAGACCGGGTACATCCGCGCGATCACGCAGTGGGTGATGACCCACGCGATCGCGCAGTGCGCCGCCTGGCGCAGCGAAGGCATGGCGATGAACGTGTCGATCAACATCTCGGCCCGCGACCTGGTCGACCTCGAGCTGCCGGAACGGTTCGAGGCGATACTGCGCCGGCACGGCTGCGCGGCGCAGTGGATCACGCTGGAGATCACCGAGAGCGCGATCCTGGACGATCCCGACCATGCCATCGACAACCTGCGCCGGCTGCACGCGCTGGGCTGCCGGCTGGCGATCGACGACTACGGCACCGGGTATTCGTCGCTCGCCTACCTGAGGCGGCTGCCGGTGCACGAGCTGAAGATCGACAAGACTTTCATCTTCGGCATGGCTCGCGACTCGAGCGACGCGGTGATCGTGCGCTCGACGATCGACCTCGCGCACCACATGAACCTCGCGGTCGTCGCCGAAGGCGTCGAGGACGAGGCGACGGTGGAGCGGCTGCGTGGGCTGAACTGCGACATGGTCCAGGGCTACCTGTTGAGCCGACCGCTGCCTGCCGCGGAGGTCAAGGCCTGGATGCTGGGCTCGGTCTGGACGCGCGCCGCGCGCGACCCCGGGCTGCTGCGCCGCGTGGTGTAGGTTCGCCCGGGCGCGTCCGTCGCCCCGAAATCGATTACCCTGTCGGCCTCGACGGCGGCCCCGGTCGCCCAAAAGCCGATCGATGACCCCGTATCCGCATCTGCTCGCCCCGCTTTCGCTCGGTTCGATCACGCTCCCGAACCGCGTGCTGATGGGCTCGATGCACACCGGGCTCGAGGAGGCGCCGAACGGGTTTGCCCGGCTGGCCGCGTTCTACGCCGCGCGCGCCCGGGGCGGCGCCGGGCTCATCGTCACCGGCGGCATCGCGCCCAATTTCAGCGGCCGCATCGATCCGCGGGCATCGCAGCTTTCGTTCCGCTGGCAGTTGCCGAAGCATCGTCTGGTCACCGAGGCGGTGCACGCCGCCGGCGGACGCATCGCGATGCAGATCCTCCACGGCGGCCGCTACGCCTACCATCCGCTGGCGGTCGCGCCTTCGGCGATCAAGTCGCCGATCACGCCGTTTCGCCCGCGCGCGCTGTCGGCCTGGGGCGTGCAGCGCACGATTGCCGCGTACGTGCGCTGCGCGAAGCTGGCGCAGCGCGCCGGTTACGACGGGGTCGAGATCATGGGCTCCGAAGGGTACCTGATTAACCAGTTCGTCGCGCCGCAGACCAACCTGCGCGACGACGAGTGGGGCGGCTCGTTCGCCAACCGGGCCCGCTTTGCGGTGGCGATCGTCGGCGCGACGCGCGACGCGGTCGGCCCCGATTTCATCATCGTCTATCGGCTTTCGATGCTCGATCTGGTCGAGGGCGGCAGCACGTGGGACGAAGTCGTCGCGCTGGCGAAAAGCGTCCAGGACGCCGGCGCGTCGATCATCAACACCGGCATCGGCTGGCACGAGGCACGCATTCCGACGATCGCGACGATGGTGCCGCGCGCGGCGTTCACCTGGGTGACGCGACGGCTGAAGGGCGCCGTCGCGATCCCGCTGATCGCCACCAACCGGATCAACGATCCGGCGACCGCCGAAGCAGTACTCGCGCGCGGCGACGCCGACATGGTATCGATGGCGCGCCCTTTCCTCGCCGACGCCGATTTCGTCGCCAAGGCGGAGCAGGGTCGCGCCGAGGAGATCAACACCTGCATCGGCTGCAACCAGGCCTGCCTCGACGAGATCTTCGAGCGGCGCACGGCGACCTGCCTGGTCAATCCGTACGCCTGCCGCGAGACTGAGCTCGTGTCCAGGCCTGCCGCGACCCGGCGCAGGATCGCCGTCGTCGGCGCCGGTCCGGCCGGAATGGCGTGCGCGGCGACCGCCGCCGAGCGCGGCCACGCGGTCAGCCTGTTCGACGCGGCGAACGCGATCGGCGGCCAGTTCAACCTCGCCCGACGCATTCCGGGGAAGGAGGAATTCGCCGAGACCTTGCGCTACTTTCGCGTGCGGCTGGGCCGCCTCGGCGTCGACGTGCGACTCGGTTGTCGCGCCGGCGCGGCCGACCTCTCCGGCTACGATGAAGTCATCCTGGCCACCGGGATCGTGCCCCGCACGCCCGGGATCTCCGGCATCGCGCATCCGAAGGTCGCGAGCTACACCGATATCGTCGAAGGCCGCAGGCAGGCGGGCCGCAGGGTGGCGATCATCGGCGCCGGAGGCATCGGGTTCGATGTCGCCGAGCTCTTGACCGAGGGCGACCCGGCCGATGGACATTCGAGCGACGGCCGTGCCGACGATCCTGCGATCGCGGCGTTTCGCGACGAGTGGGGCATCGACGCCGCGTATGCCGCGCGCGGCGGGCTCAAGCCGGCGCACGAGCCGCCGCCGAGGCGGCAGGTGTGGCTGCTGCAACGAAGGGCCTCGAAGGTCGGCGCGGGACTCGCCAAGACCACCGGATGGATCCGCCGCACGCTGCTCAAGCGTCGCGGCGTCGTGATGCTGGCCGGGGTCCGCTACCAGCGAATCGACGACGCGGGGCTCCACATCGTCGTCGACGGCGAGCCGCAGACGCTCGACGTCGACACCATCGTCATCTGCGCCGGTCAGGAGCCGCGGCGCGAGCTCGCGGCCGAGCTCGAAGCAGCGGGCATCCGCTGGACGCTGATCGGCGGTGCCGATGTGGCGGTCGAGCTCGACGCGAAGCGCGCGATCGACCAGGGCACGCGGGTGGCGCTCGCGCTCTGACGCGGGCGCGATCGGCTACGGCGGCAGCTCCAGCACGCTCGCCAGTCCTTCGCTGTAGACCCGGTCGAACATGGTTTCCAGGCCGCGATCCGCGCCGCGCAGGCCGTCGATCACTTCCCTGGCCCACGCGAAATATTCCTCCTTGCGCTGGCGTGGCCAGTGCGCCGGCGGCGAGGCGACGATGTCGCGCAGATTGCATATCTTGTCGGCCAGCTTGACCAGCCGCGCGCGGTGCGAAAGCGTGCGCGCGTGCTCGACCTGCAGCCGCTTGCGCTCGGCCTTTTCCAATGTCGTGTCGTCGGTGACTTCGAGCACGACGTCGGTGATCATGTCGCCGAATTCGCGCCGCAGCTCGTCGGCGGTGGTGTTGGTGTCCTCGATGGTGTCGTGCAGCAGCGCAGCGCAGAGCACCGCGATGTCGTCGACGCCCTGATCCCTGAGCAGGCTCGCCAGCTCGATCGGATGATTGATGTAGGGCGACGCATCGGCGTCCTTGCGCCGCTGGTCGCGATGCTTCTCGGCGGCGAAGGCGACCGCTTTCAGCAACAGGCCGGCCGGATCGCCGCTCATGTCCAGGCGCTCAAGTCCGGGCGCCGCAGATGCCAGTCGGACTGCTGCTGAAACGCGCGTCCGGCGCGGATCAGCGTCGGCTCGGCGAATGGGGCGCCCAAGAGCTGGACCGACACCGGCAGGCCGTCCGATGACAATCCGGCCGGCAGGGCCAGCGCGCAGATGCCGAGATAGTTGGCGACGCGGGTGAACGTCGCGAGCGGCGTCGACACTTCGTCGACTTCGGCGACCGGGACCGCGGCGATCGGCAGTGTCGGCGTCAGCAGCGCGTCGCGGCCGCGCATCCACTCGGCGAACGCCGCGCCGGCCCGCCGTCTCGTCGCCAGCTCGTCGATATAGTCGGCGGCGCTGATGCCCTTGCCGCCTACCGTACGCTTGCGCACCCAGGGGTCGATCTCGAGCTTCGGGTCCTCGATGTAGGCGCGGTGCAGCGCCCAGGCCTCGGTCGCGATGATGCGGCCGTTGCGCACCATCAGCTCCTCGAAGTCGACCGGAACGTGCGCCTGCTCGACCAGCGCGCCGGCGTCGCGCAGGACCTCGATCGCCCTTGCCTGCGCGCGCGCCACGTCGGGCGTCGTGTCGGGGGGCAGGTCTTCGTCGGCCAACGCGGTGATGCGCATGCCGCGCGCGTCCGGCGCGCCGGCGAGCACGGCAGCGAAATCGAGCCGCGGCACGGCGAGCGTCGCCGCATCGCGAGCGTCGGGACCCGCCATCGCCGAGGTCATGAGCGCCGCGTCCTCGACCGTGCGCGCGAGCGGACCGAGCGAGTCGAGCGTCGTTGCCAGCGGCACCACGCCGGCCAGGCTCACCGTGCCGTAAGTCGGCTTGAGCCCGGTCAGGCCGCACAACGCCGACGGTATGCGGATCGATCCTCCTGTGTCCGAGCCGATCGCCGCCGGCGCCAGCCCGGCGGCCACCGCCACCGCCGAGCCGCTGCTCGAGCCGCCGGCGACGCGATGCGTTCGCGTGTCCCAGGGATTCCACGGCGCACCCATCGGCTCGTTGCGCCCCCAGCCGCCGAACGCGAACTCGACCATGTGGGTCTTGCCGAGCGGGATCATGCCGGCGGCGATCAGGCGCTCGACCGCGGTCGCGGTTTCGGTCGCCACGCGGTCGCGCCAGGTTTTCGAGCCGGCGGTGGTGACGCGGCCTTCGATGTGCAGCAGATCCTTGAGCGCGATCGGCAGCCCGTGCAGCGGGCCGCGCGCCGCGCCGGATCGGCGCTCGAGATCGGCCGCCTGTGCCAGGGCGAGCGCCTCGTCGCGGTAGACCTCGACGAACGCATGCAGCCGATCGTCGAGCGCGGCGATCCGTTCCAGGCAGGCGGCGACGATGTCGCGCGACGTCGTTTCGCCATCGGCAAGGCGGCGCGACAGCGCGGTGAGCGGAACGTAGGGCAGGTCGTGGGCCGTCATGTTTTCATCTTCGGTAAGGATCGTCGCGCCACGGCGAAGCTGAAGCTCGCCACCGACAGCACCGCCATCGCGAGCAGCAGCGCGAGCCCCATGCCGGTCAGTGCCGGTGTCGCGGCGAGCGGCGCGAAGGCGAACGGCGCGACTGCGCGGGCGAACAGCGCCGGCGCGGCAAGGCTGCCGAGCGTGCCACCGTAACCGGAACGGCCGAACAGCTCGGCCGGCACCGTGCCGCGGACGATGGTGACCACGCCGTTGCTGCCGCCGAACAGGATCGCGAACAGGAGCGCCAGCGCCAGCTGTCCGCGCAGCGCCAGCAGCACGGCCACCGCGATCACCAGCAGGCCGAGCGCCGCCATGCCGATCGAGCGCGAGGCGAAGCGTCGGCCGATCGAGAATTCCAGCACCCGGCCGGTGACCTGCATCGGTCCGAAAAACGAGCCGACCCATACCGCCGAGGCCAGCGCCAGCCCTTTGCCCTGCAGGATCGTGATCAGATGCACGGTCAGCACCGAGACGATGAAGCCGTTGAGCGCAAACGCGCTCGCCAGCCAGACGAATGCCGAGCGCCGCTCGCTCGATGGCAGGCCGTCGCTGCCGTGCGGAGCGCCCGATCGCGCGGGATCGTCGGCGGCAACCTCGCGCGGGATGAACATCCAGTGCAGCGGCAGGCACAGCGCCAGCTCCAGCGCGGCGAAGACGAGCAGCGTGTCGCGCCAGCCGAACCATTCGAGGCCTTTCAGCGACGCCGGCCAGAATGCGGTGCTGGCGAGTCCGCCGAGCAGCGTCAGCGCGGTCAGCGCCTTGCGATAGCCGCCCCCGGCATGCTGCGACAGCGTGGCGAAAGCGGCGTCGTACATGGTCATCGCCATCGCCAGCCCCGCCAGCGCCCAGGCGGCGAACAGCGTCACCGTCGAGTGCACTCGCGAGATCATGAACAAGGCGAGCGCGGCGCAGACCGAGCCGACGCTCATGACGGCGCGGCCGCCGACGCGGTCGATCGCGCGACCGACGACCGGCGCCGCCAGCGCGGAAAGCAGCAGCGCCAGCGAATAGGCGCCGAACAGGCGCGCGGCCGAGACGTCGAGGTCGGCGCGCATGCTCGCTCCCAGCACCGCGATCGAGTAATAGAGCGTGCCCCAGGAGACGATCTGGGTTATGCCGAGCGCCGGCACCAGCCGCCAGGCGGTCGACCGAGTCATCGGACAATGGTACCGTGAAGCGCCCGGCTTCGCGCTTGAGCGACGCTTGCAATTCGCGACATCGCCCCAAAATTGCCCGGCGAGGAGAACACCATCATGGTCACCCGCAGCCTGCAACGCGTGATCGCAGCGATACCCACTTCGGACGGCGCCGGCGTCAAGCTCAAGCGCAGCCTGGGACAGTCGGATTGGGCGCGGCTCGATCCGTTCCTGATGCTCGATCATTTCTCGACCGACAACGCCGATGACTACATCGCCGGCTTTCCGGCGCATCCGCATCGCGGTTTCGAGACCGTGACCTACATGCTCGACGGCCACATGCGACACCAGGATCATCTCGGCAATACCGGCGACCTCAAGGCGGGAGGCGTGCAGTGGATGAGCGCCGGCCGCGGCATCATCCATTCCGAGATGCCGCAGCAGGAGGCGGGCCGCATGCGCGGCTTCCAGCTCTGGATCAACCTGCCGGCCAGGGAGAAGATGAAGGCCGCGGGCTACCGGGACATCCAGGCGAGCGAGATTCCGGTCGTCGAGCTGTCCAGTGGCGGCAGGGTCAAGGTCATCGCCGGGACAGTGACCGTCGACGGCAAGGCGACCGCCGGCCCGATCCAGGGGCTGTCGACCGATCCGTTGTACGTCGATGTCGAGCTACCGGCCGGCGTTGCATTCGATCAGGCGATTCCGGCAGGCTACCACGCCTTCGTCTATCCGTTCGAAGGCTCGGTCGTGGTTGGCGAAAATGAGACGGCGCGTGTTCTCGCGACGCATCACGCCGGCATCCTGTCCGACGGCGACGCAATCGTCTTGACTGGAGGACCGGAGGGCGGCAGGGCTATCCTGCTCGCCGGTCGGCCGCTGCTCGAGCCGATCGTCCAGTACGGGCCGTTCGTGATGAATTCGCGGCAAGAGATCGAGCAGGCGATCCGCGACTACCAGGGCGGCACCCTGACCGAGGCGGGCCGGCAACCTGCCCACTAAGGAACCTCCGCAAAAGTCCCACATGATGGGACGGGGCTTGCCGGGCGATCTGCTTTGTCGCGCCGCTCGCCAAGGGGGTCTACCATTGGCTTCGCGCCGCTTCGGGCCACGCCTGCGGAGCGCGGAGCAGGGGCCCCGCGTGATCCTGGCGCGGGGATGCGACCGCGCAGCAGGCGGCCCCCGCCTTCGCTGCGCACGTTCCGAGGCGCGACGCTACGGCGGGGGGAT
>DATEFZ010000278.1:0-8611 GCA_035280325.1 Casimicrobiaceae bacterium | reverse complement strand
TTCCAGGCGCGCAGCGTCCGTATCACCCGCTCGTGCGCCGGCGCGCTGCGCGCCGTCACCAGCGCGGTGCGGATCGGGCTCGCGCCGTCGGAGAAATCGCTCTGGATCCGATGCAGCCCGGCCAGGAATTCCTTGAACGGTCCGCCCGACAGCGGACGCAGCGCGGCGTCGGTCTCGCTGCGTGCAAACGCCGCCAGCCCGTCCTGCTGGTAGACCCGCTCGGCCTCGTCGGAAAAAAGCACCGCGTCGCCGTCGAAGGCGATCCGCAGCTCGTCGGTCTCGTTCTTGCCGACCGTCGAAGGCACGATCGTCGCCGCCGCGTAGCCGTCGTTAAGCACGCGCTTGACGTCCTCGGTGTCGGCCGACAGGAAGAGGTGCGCGCCGAACGCCGGCACGTAACGCGACGTCGGCTCGCCCTTAGTGAACGCGGCACGGGTGATATCGAGGCCGTAGTGCTTGATCGCGTTGAACACGCGCAAGCCGGTGTCGGCGCTGTTGCGCGATAAAAGGATCACTTCGACGTACTGCTTGTCGGCACGGTTCAGCCGCAGCAGCTTGTTGACCAGCACGAAAGCCGGCCCTGGCGCGAGCGTCTGGTCCTCATGCTCGATCTGGTAGCGCTGGTAGGCATCGACGCCCGCCTCGGTGTAGACGCGGTGGCTGTCGGTCAGGTCGAACAGCGCGCGCGACGAGATGGCGACGACCAGCTTGTCGGCGAGCGTGGGTCTCGGCATCGCGGCAGTATAGCGCCGCAACGGTAGCTAGGCCGCGCGGCGCAGCTCCTTGTCCAGCTCGGCGAACACCGCTCGCACCTGTTCGACCGCCCAGTCGATCTGGTCGCGATCGATCACCAGCGGCGGCGCGAAGCGGACGACGGTGCGGTGCGTATCCTTCGAGATCAGGCCGCGCGAAAGCAGGCGATCGACGACGCGGCGCGCGTCGGTGCGGCGCGATTCGACCTCGAGTCCGATGAACAGCCCCTTGCCGCGGATGTCGCGAATCAGCGGGCTGTGTATGGTCTTGAGCTGCGCCAGCAGATAAGCGCCGAGCTCGGCCGAGCGCTCGATCAGCTTGTCGTCGAACAGCACCGCGATCGCCTCCAGGCCGACCGCCGCGGCCAGCGGATTGCCGCCGAACGTGCTGCCGTGGTCGCCCGGCTCGAACACCTGCATCACGTCGTCGGTCGCCACGAAGGCCGACACCGGCAGCATGCCGCCGCCCAGTGCCTTGCCGAGAATCACGCCATCGGGCCTGACGTCTTCGTGCTCGCAGGCGAGGAACCTGCCGGTGCGTCCCATGCCGGTCTGGATCTCGTCGCAGATCATCAGCACACGACGCTCGCGGCAGATGCGCGAGCATTCGGCGAGGTAGCCGGCGGGCGGCACGATCATCCCGGCCTCACCCTGGACCGGCTCGACCAGGAACGCCGCCGTATTCGTGGTAATCGCATCGGAGAGAGCGCGCGCATCGCCGAACGGGATTGCCTTGAACCCGGGCGTGAACGGCCCGAAGCCGTCGCGATATTGCGGCTCCGACGAGAAGCCGACGATGGCGATCGAGCGGCCGTGGAAGTTGCCTTCGCAGACGATGACCTCGGCCTGGTTGTCGGCGACGCGCTTGACCTTGTAGGCCCACTTGCGAACCGCTTTCAGCGCCGTCTCGACGGCTTCGGCGCCGCCGTTCGCCGGCAGCGCCCGCGGCAGCCCGGTGACCTCGGTCAGCCGCTTCAGGAACAGCGGCAGCTTGTCGTTGTGAAAGGCGCGCGACGTGACCGCCAGTTGCTGCGCCTGCGCGACCAGGGCGGTGACGATGCGCGGATGGGCGTGACCATGGCTCACCGCTGAATACGCGCTCATCATGTCGAGGTAGCGCCGTCCGCTGGTGTCCCACAGCCACGCCCCCGAGCCGTGCGAGACGACGACCGGCAGCGGGTCGTAGTTGCGCGCGCCGAAGCTCTTCTCGAGCTCGATCATAGCGGTCGACTCGCCGTCTTGCGGTCTGCCCGCGCTGGCCATGCGGTCCTTCATGATGCTGGCTCCTTTAATCCAACCCGAGGTTGGCTCGGTTGTCGTGGTGCCGCTGCCTTCGGAGGCCCCGGGTGGGAGCCGCCGCGAACGGCACTGTCGGGATGTCGCTCAAGGCACCGGACCCGGCTCGCAGCCGGGTGGCGCGATCAGGAGTGGAGCGGGAGGCGACTTCGCCAGGACATGGTCGCTATTCTACTCTCGAACGGCAGCCGCCGCCCGCTGCGGTGCACAAACGGCGTCCGACGATGCAGCCGACATCGGTCACCGGCGCGAGGACCTCGCCGCGAGCCGTTCAAGCAGCTTGCGGTGGATCCCGCCGAAGCCGCCGTTGCTCATCACCAGCAAATGGTCTCCGGACCGCGCATCGCGCGCGATCTCGTCGACCATCGCCTTGAGGTCGACGCCGATCTTCACGCGATCGCCGAGCGGCGACAGCACCGCCGCCGCATCCCAGCCCAGGTTGGCCGCGTAGCACCAGACGCGATCGGCGGCTTCGAGGCTGGCCGGCAGCCGGGCGTTCATCGTCCCCAGCTTCATCGTGTTCGAGCGCGGCTCGACGATCGCGACGATGCGCTCGCCGCCGACCGTGCGCCGCAGCGCTTCGATCGTCGCCGCGATCGCCGTCGGGTGGTGCGCGAAATCGTCGTAGACGGTGACGCCGTCGACCCTGCCGCGCACTTCCAGCCGGCGTGTTACGCCGCGAAACCGCGCCAGCGCATCCAGGGCCTCGGCCACCGGAACGCCGGCGTGCCTCGCCGCGGCGATCGCCGACAGCGCGTTCTGCTGATTGTGCCTGCCCGGCAGCGCAAGCGGCGTCAGCACGCCCTGAGGCGCGCCACCCAGCTTGATCGTGCCGTCGACGGCGATCGTCCAGTCGGATCCGGTATCGGCGACCGCGGCGTAGCCGAAGCGCTCGACCTCGCTCCAGCAGCCGCGCGCGAGCACCCGCTTCAGGCTCTCGTCGCCGCCGTTGACGATGACCCGGGCGCTGCGCGGCATCGTGCGTACGAGGTGGTGGAACTGCGTCTCGATCGCCGCCAGGTCCGGAAAGATATCGGCGTGATCGTACTCGAGGTTGTTCAGGATCGCCGTGCGCGGGCGGTAGTGGACGAACTTGGAGCGTTTGTCGGAAAACGCGGTGTCGTATTCGTCGCCCTCGATCACGAACAACGCGCTGTCGGTCAGGCGGGCGGAAACGCCCAGGTCCGGCGCGACGCCGCCGATCAGGAACCCGGGCCGCAAGCCGGCACACTCGAGGATCCAGGCGAGCATGGCGCCGGTCGTCGTCTTGCCGTGGGTGCCGGTCACCGCCAGCACCCATTTGCCGGCGAGGACGTTGTCGGCCAGCCACTCCGGGCCGGAGATGGTGCGCCGGTCTTGATCCAGGATTGCCTCGAGCAGCGGGTTGCCGCGCGAGATCGCGTTGCCGACGATGAAGACGTCGGCGTCGGCGGCAACCGTGCCGAGCTGCGCCGCGTCGTAGCCTTCGGTGAGCGCGATGCCGAGCTCGGCGAGCTGCGTGCTCATCGGCGGGTAGACGTTGGCGTCGCAGCCGGTGACCGCGTGCCCGGACGCGCGCGCGATCGCCGCGATGCCGCCCATGAAGGTGCCGCAGATGCCGAGGATGTGGAGATGCATCTCAGTTCGGCTGCCGCCGCGAAAGCGCGCGCAGGTACGCCGCTTCCAGGTCGCGCGTGTAGCGATCGATGTCGGCCAGCCCCGAACGCGGCAGCGCGGCGAGAATTTCGGCCGAGATCGCCTGGCACCAGGCTCGATCGCGCGCCAGCCGGCAGGCGATCGCCACGTACTCGTCGTCGTCGCGGGCGATGGTCGCGGTGACGCCGAGATGGCGCAGGATGCTGTATCCCATCCGCTCGGCAGCGCGCTCGCCGACCCGGGTGACGACCGGCACGCCCATATCCAGCGCGGCGGCAGTCGTGTCGCCGCCGGTGTACGGCAGCGTGTCGAGCACCACGTCGACCAGCCGGTAGCGCGCGCGGTCCTCCGCATCGTCGCGCGTCCAGGCAATGAAGACGATCCGCTCCGCTGCGATGCCGAAGCTCTCGAGCCGGCGCCGATACAGCGGCTGCTGCGCTTCGTTTCGCGGCGAGAACGCGAGCACGCTACCAGGAATGGCGTCGAGGATGCGCCGCCACAGCCCGAGGCAACGCGGCGAAAGCTTGAGCAGGCTGACGAAGACGCCGAACACGGTCGCGTCGTCGCCGAGCCCCAGGTCGCCGCGCGTCGCCGGCGGTTGCGGCGCCGGCGCGACGCGCCGGAACGGCAGCACGCAGCCGTCGAGCGCGAGCGGGGTTTCGATCTGGTAGGCGGCTGCGTCCGGCAGGTCGACGTGACGATCGGTCAGCTTGAAGTCGACCTGCCGCAGGCCGATCGCGCCGTGGCTGCCGAGATGGGTGATGACGATCGGCGCCGGCTTGTACAGCAGTATCGCTGGCCGCGACGAGCCGGAATGGCCCATCAGATCGACCAGGATGTCGATCCCGTCGTCGGCGATCAGCCTCGCGGCACGCATATCGTCGACGTCGTCGAGGCGAGTGAAGCCGGCACAGCAGTCGCGAAACCGCGTGGTCACCTCGTCCTCGAGCTCGCGCACCGCCAGCGAATATGCGTGCACCGCGAAGCGCGTCGAGTCGTGCCGGCGCAGCACTTCGAGCATCAACCGCCCCATGATGTGCGACCGGAAGTCGGCCGACAGGTAGCCGACGCGGATCGGCCTGCCCTCCTCCTCCTCGCTGCGCGGCGCTGCGAAATCGGCGATCGCTCCGCGCTCGGCCTGCCGCGCCCGGTCGTGCGCCAGGTAGACCTCGAACAGCGCCTCGCGCGATACGTCGAAGTACTGCGCCTGCGCGACCGCGACTGCGGCGTAGGCGCTCTCGCCGGCGCCATACGGCCACGCCAGCGCCAGCGGCAGATACTTGTCCTCGTAACCGCTGCCGGGAGCGATGCGCGCCGACAGCAGCCCCGCGGCGACGATCCGGGCCGAGGGTTTCGCGCGCGGCTCGAAGCGGCGAAAATCCTCGAACGCCTCCTCGTCGCGATGAAAGAGCAGCAGGTGCCCGCGCAGCGCGAACCAGATGTCCTCGTTGTCGGGCGCGAGCTCACGCGCCGACTTGAGCGGCGGCAACGCCTCGTTCCAGCGTCGCTGCCGGTCGCGCGAGGTCGCCAGATTGAAATGCGCCTCGACCGAATCGGGGGCGAGCGCCGCGGCGCGGCCGAACGCGCGCTCGGCGTCGGCAAACCGCGCCTGGCGGAAGTAGCAGTGACCGAGCCCGAGCTGCGCCTGTGCCCACGACGGCTTGAGCCGCGCCGCCTCGACGAGGCTCCTCTCCGACTCCGCCAGCTCGCCCTTGCGCGCGAGCAGCACGCCGACGTTGTAGTGGACTTCGGCCAGCGTCGGCGAGCGATCGAGCGCGCCGCGATAGTCGGCCAGCGCATCGTCGACCCGTCCGGCGGCGGCGTGGCTTGAAGCGCTCGCGAGCAGGTCGGACAGCGCGCTCATCCGCGAAAGATGAAATACACCGCCCCGGTCATGCAGATCGCCGCCCAGACGTAGTCGAGCTTCAGCGGCTGGTCCATGTAGAAGAAGGCGAACGGCACGAAGATCGTCAAGGTGATGACTTCCTGCATGATCTTGAGCTGGCCGAGCGACAGCGCCGTATAGCCGATACGGTTCGCCGGCACCTGCAGCAAATACTCGAACAATGCGATGCCCCAGCTCGCCAGCGCGGCGATCCACCAGGCGCGGCCCTGCATGTTGCGCAGGTGCGCGTACCAGGCGAAGGTCATGAACACGTTCGATCCGGTCAACAGAACCGCGGCGGCGAGCACCGGATGTAGCAGCGGGTTTGCGGGCATGGCGTGTCGGCGCTACGGCGAAGCGCGCATTATCGCCGATGGCAGGGGCGCGGAATGCCGGCCGCAGCCGGCCGTGCATTTCAAGCGGCCGGCGGCAACGTTACCGTAACGATGACTCCCGATCCCCCGCTGCGGTCCTCGGCCCGAACGCTGCCGCCGTGAAACCCGGCGATCAGCCGCACGATATAGAGCCCCAGTCCGAGGTGCGGTTGGTCGCTCGTCTTCACGGCACGCACCGACACCATCGAATCGAACACACGGTCGCGCATCGACGCCGGCAGCGGGATGCCCTGGTTTTCGACCGACAGCCGCAGCACGCCGTCGCCGGCGTCGACCCGGATGCCGACCGGCGTGCCGGGGCTCGCGAACTCGACGGCGTTGGCGACCAGCTTGTCCAGCATCTGCGCGATCAGCTCGGGTGCGCCGTCGACGAACGCCGGCGATCGCGGCAACGCGAGCTCGAGCGCTGCGCCCGGATAGGCGGCGCGGTAGCCGTCGACGCAACCGGCGACGACACGCGACAGGTCGAAGCGCTCGCGCTCGACGTCGTTCAGGCTTTGCTCGAGCCTCGTCGCCTCGCTCATCCGCGTCAGGATGTCTGACAGCCTTGCGAGTCCCTGCTGCGCCCGCTCCATGTAGACGCGCGCCTCCTCCGGCAGCGGCGAGTAGCGCAGGTTGTCGAGCGACGAGCGGACGACGGCGATCGGGGTGCGCAACTCGTGCGACAGCCTGCTCGCCATGTCGTGCTGATAGCTCGCGTACTGCGACAGCCGGGCGACGACGCTCGCGAAGCTGCGCGACAGGTCGCCGATCTCGTCGCCGGCCGCCGACGGCGGCACCGCGGCGCGCACCCGTCCTTGCAGGTCGATCGCCGCCTCGGCCTGGTCGCGCAGGCGCCGGATGCGCGCGGTCAGGCGCGACGCGTAGAGCGTGATCGCGACCGATCCTAGCAAGAGCGCGGCCAGCACGATGTCGAACAGGCGCTCGAAGGCGAGGTTGCGCTCGGCCAGCACCGCGTTGGTCGTCTCCTCGACGATCACCGCGCCCTTGACCTGGTCGCCGACCCAGATCGGATGCGCGGCGGACACCACGACCGCCTTGCCGTCGGCGGTCGGCCGGCGGTCGGTGGTGAGAAAGCCCGCCAGCGCGCCGTCGACCTCGCGCGCCGGAATCGCGACCCGCGCCGCCATCTCATCGACGAAATCGTCGGTCGGCTGGCGGAGGATCAGCGTATACAGCGGGTGCAGCGTCTCGCGCCCGAGCCACGCCCAGGCACGCGCGACCGCACCGCCGGCGACCGGTGGATCGGGTGGCAGTTCGCGTTTCAAGCTGCCGGCGCGCGCCAGCACGTCGAGCCTGCGGTCGATGACCCAGATGCGCGCAGTGGTTCGCGACAGCCCGCGGATGATCTGTCCGATCTCCTCCGACGGCGCGCCCGATTCGCGCGCCGCAACGACCTCCTCCTCCGGCGCTCCCTCCAGCGCGCGTTGCGCGGCGAGCGATTCGCGCGCCGCGGCCGGCGCGTCGAACAGCCCGGGGCGGTCGTGCAGCGCGGTCGCCACCGCCTGCGCCGTCCCGGCCAGCGTCCGCTGCTGTGCATCGCGCAGGAAGCGCTCGAGCTCGCGCACGTATTCGTAGCCCAACCAGGGAATGGTCAGGAACACCGTCAGCACCAGCAAGAGCTGGGCGCGAATGCCGAGGGCGACGCGAAGACGTCTCATCGCTCGGTTGCGTTCCAGCGGTATCCGGCCCCGTACACGGTCGCGATACAGTCGAATGCCGGGTCGACGGCGAGAAACTTGCGGCGGATGCGCTTGATGTGCGAGGTGATCGTGCTGTCGTCGACGACGATGCTGGCATCGCGCATCAGGCTGTCGCGGTCCTTGACGTGGCCCGGATGCCTGGCCAGCGTGTGCACCATCCAGAACTCGGTCAGCGTGAGGTCGACCCGCCGCCCGTTCCAGAACGCGGTCAGCCGCTTCAGATCGAGCTCGAGCCGGCCGCGCTCGATCACCTCGTCCGCCGTGCGCGGGGCGGCGGCGAGGTCGCTGCGTCGGAACAACGCCGCGATCCTTGCCGAAAGGTGCGGCATGCTCACGTCCTTGGTCAGGTAGTCGTCGGCGCCCAGGCGAAGCCCGGCGACGATGTCGAAGTCCGAGTCGCGCGCCGACAGGAAGATGATCGGCAGCGTCGCCGACATCGCCCGCAGCTCGCGGCACAGCGCGAATCCGCCGTCGATGTCGTCGCCGAGCCCGATGTCGATCAGCGCCAGATCGGGGAGCCGCGTGCGCAGCGCCGAGAGCGCCTCGCCACCGCTGCCGTAGGCGGCGACGTCGTAGCCCTGCTTGCCGAGCGCCTCGGCGTAGTTGGCGCGGATGGCGGGCTCGTCCTCGACGATGGCGATGCGACGGCTCATGGCTCGAAGCGACTGTGCGGTTGATCGAATATACGCCAGCCGCCGCACGGGTTCGCCCGTTGCCATCACCTCGCCACAATTGTTCGCCGTCGCGCCACGATCGCCCCAGACCGCGGCCCCGGCAAGGGTCTGCAATGGCGAAAAGCGCGAGGAAACGCATGCGGACCACGACCACCGGCACGGCGATCACGTCCCGCGTATGGCGCGACCTGGGTCGCCTCGCCGTCGAAGCATTCGCGATCGGCGTGTTGTCGAGCCTGCTGCTGGCACTGGCGGTGCTGGTCATATCGCG
>DATEFZ010000277.1:0-19896 GCA_035280325.1 Casimicrobiaceae bacterium | reverse complement strand
GCTTCGGGCCACGCCTGCGGAGCGCGGAGCAGGGGCCCCGCGTGATCCTGGCGCGGGGATGCGACCGCGCAGCAGGCGGCCCCCGCCTTCGCTGCGCACGTTCCGAGGCGCGACGCTACGGCGGGGGGATCCCGGCAAGCCACCGTCGCGGCCATGCGGGACTTATTCAGTGGTTCCGTAGGCATCGTCATGCGCGATCACGGGGCCACACCTGCGCGGTCGCGCGCCGTGCTTGTCGCGCTCGGGTTGCTGGTCGCGGCAGGGCTCTTGCTCGCCGGGGCGCCGGCGCGGGGCGCCGACCCGAACAAGGTGCTGCGCGTCGCCTTCCCGATCGCCGAGACCGGATTCGATCCGCAGGCGGTCAACGACCTGTACTCGCAATACGTCAATCGGGCGATATTCGATTCGCTCTACACCTACGACTTCCTCGCCCGACCGTACAAGCTCGTGCCCAGCGTCGCCGTGGCGTTGCCGGATATTTCACCCGACGGCAGGACGTGGACGATCAAGGTCCGGCCCGGCATCTATTTCGCCGACGATCCGGCGTTCAAGGGCAGAAAGCGCGAGTTGACCGCCGGCGATTTCATCTATGCCTGGAAGCGCATTCTCGATCCGAAGACGCGCTCGCCGTCGCTGGCGGTGCTCGACGGCAAGCTGGCGGGCGGCGACGAGGCGATCGCGGCCGCCAAGCAGCCCGGCGGCAGGTTCGACTACGATGCCCCGCTCGAGGGACTGCAGGCGGTCGACCGCTATACGATCCGCGTCGGGTTGAGACAGCCCGACTATTCGCTGCTGTCCGACATGACGACGGTGAACATGGCCGCCGTCGCGCGCGAGGTGATCGAGGCTTACGGCGACGCCAGCGGCTGGGCGATGGCGCATCCGGTCGGCACCGGCCCATACCGGCTGAAGGAATGGCGGCGCGGCCAACGCATCACGCTCGAAGCCAACCCGAATTTCCGCGACCAGGTCTATCCCGACAGCGCTGACCCGGACGACCGCAAGCTGGTTGCGACGATGCGCGGCAAGAAGATCCCGATCGTCGGCCGAGTCGAGGTCAACATCATCGAGGAGATCAATCCGCGCCTGCTCGCGTTCGAGAAGGGCGACCTCGACTACCTGCAGGTGCCCAACGAGTTGATCGGCAACGTGCTCGGAGCGGACCAGAAGCTCAAGCCCGAGCTCGCCAGGCGCGGGATCATCGTCGGGACCGGCATCCAGCCGGCGATCGTGTACACCTATTTCAACATGGAGGACCCCGTCGTCGGCGGCCTGTCCAGGGAAAAAGTCGCGCTCCGCCGCGCGATCAGCATGGCCTACAACGTCGACGAGGAGATTCGCATCGTGCGCCAGGGTCAGGCCGAGCCGTCGACCCAGCCGCTGCCGCCGAACGTCGAAGGCTACGACCCGGCCTTCAGCGGCTACTCGCGCCACGATGTCCTCGGCGCCAAGGCGCTGCTCGACCGCTTCGGCTATGTCGACCGCAACGGCGACGGCTGGCGAGAGCAGCCGGACGGAACGCCGCTCATCCTCCACCTGGCGTCGGCGCCGTCGAGCAGCGACCGGCTGTACGACGAGCTCTGGCAACGGAGCCTGGCCGCGGTCGGCCTCAAGGTCGAGTTCGTCAAGCAGAAGTGGCCGGACCTTCTGAAGATGGCGCGCGCCGGCAAGCTGCAGATGTGGACGCTGGCCAATACCAGCACGACGCCGGACGGAACCGGATTCTTCGAGCTTCTGTACGGCCCGAACGCGGGCAACGAGAATCTGGCGCGCTTCCGCCAGTCCGAATTCGACGCGCTGTTCGCGTGGGCGCGGTTGATGCCCGAGGGTCCCGAGCGGCGCAAGGTCTTCCGCCGCCTGTCCGAGCTCGTCATGGCATATGCGCCGTGGGAGCTGTCGGTCTACCGGCGCGAGACGATCCTGGCGCAGCCGTGGCTGGAGGGCTACAAGTACAACACGTTCTTCGTGCACCCGTGGCAGTACTACGATATCGACCTGGCGCGACGCAAGGCGGGCGGCGGATGACATTTGTGCAACAACCCTCGCCGCGACGGCCCGCTCGACGCGATCCGGATTTGCCCGAATCGTCGATCGTCGCGTAGAATTGCAGCAAATTCGACGAACCCCGGGAGACATTTCCATGACCAGAACGCCGACGACACTCGTCACCGCGATCGCAATCGCGGCGCGCGCGTTCGCATGGGAGATTCCCTCCGGCGCGCTGATCCCCGGCCTCGTGTCGGGAGCGCCGCTGCCGCAAGCTTAGCCCGGGCGGTTCCGCCGGGTGCGGCGGGGACCGGAATCTGGGTAGTGCTTCCCCGCGTTTCGCTTCTCGCCGGTGGCGAACGACCGGCGGCCGCGCCTTGATCGCGCGGCCGGAGGAAACGACGATGCACGATAACGACAAACTGAAACGCTGGATCCGCCGCAACTTCCGCGGCCTGTGGCGCTCACAGGCGTTCCGCCGGCTGTGGATGTCGCTCACGGTGACCTCATTCGGCGCCCAGATCACCAACCTGGCGCTGCCGCTGACCGCGGCGCTGCTGCTGAACGCGACGCCGATGCAGATGGGCATCTTGGTCGCGCTCGAGACGCTGCCGTTCGCGCTGGTCAGCCTGCACGCCGGGGTGCTGCTCGACCGCGTGCGCAAGCTTCCGGTGATCATCGCGGCCGACGTGGGCCGGGGTCTGGCGCTGCTGGCGATACCGATCGCGGCGTGGTTCGGCGCGCTGTCGATGGAAATCCTGTTCGCCGTAGGCTTCCTGTGCGGCATGCAGAACGTCGTCGGCGGCGCTGCGTACCAGGTGATGCTGGCGCAGCTCGCCGGGCGCAAGCGTCTGGTCGAGGCCAACGCCAAGGTAACGCTGGGCGAGACCTCGGCCGCGCTGATCGGCCCCGGGATCGCCGGAGGACTCATTTCCGCGCTGACCGCGCCGTTCGCGATCATCCTCGACGCGCTGACCTTCTTCGCCTCGGCGCTGATGCTGCGCCGGGTCCGTTCGCGCAACGATCTCGCCCGCGACGGCGACCAGCACGGGGTCTGGCGCGAAATCGGCGAGGGGGTGAAGCTCGTGTTTCGCAACCGGACCTTGTGGGGGCTCGCGTGGCTCGCCGGGACCTGGCAGTTCCTGCACCACATGCAGGTCGCGGTGCTGATCCTGTTCGCCACCCGCGTGCTCGGCTTGTCGGCCGGCGCGATCGGCCTTTGCTATGTCCTGGGCGGCGTCGGCTGCGTGCTCGCTTCGGCGTCGGCCGAGCGGCTGTCGGCGCGCCTCGGTATCGGCCCGGTGATCGTGCACGGGCTCATTTTGTCGGCATTCGGCTGGCAGGCGTACGGGTTGATCGGCGGACCGCCGTGGCTCGCGATGCTGTTGCTCGGCGCGGCGATGCTGGTGTTCGACTTCGGCGCGATTCTTTACGGGATCAACTATCTGGCGCTGCGCCAGGCGATCACGCCGGACCGCCTGCTCGGACGCATGACGGCGACGATGCGATTCTTCACCGTCGCGTCGGCGCCGATAGGCTCGCTGGTCGGCGGCGCGCTGGCGAGTGTGATCGGGCTCCGTTCGACATTGCTCGCAGTCGGGCTGCTCGGGCTCCTGCTGTCCGCCGCGGCGGTGCTCTGGTCGCCGGTGCGCAGCCACCGGACGCTGCCGACGCCGGCGATCGAGTAGCCGCCCGGCGTAGAATTCCGACTGGCGCCCGCGCCGTATCGCGCGCAGCATTACAAGCGATGCCGACCCCGATCCTGTTCGTCACCCTCGACTCCTGCCGCTACGATGCCTTCATCGAGGCGAGGACGCCGAACCTGAGCTCGATCGGGCCGCTGGTGCGCGCGCAGTCGCCGTCGCATTTCACCTTTGCGTCGCATGCCGCCTATTTCATGGGATTCACTCCCGGCAACCCGCTGCTCCGCGAGCCGTACGTGAATCCCAAATACGGCAAGATCTTTCTGATGCAAGGAGGCGAGCGTGGTCCAGCCGCGCCGTATCTGACGCTGTCCGGACGCAACATCATCGACGGTCTGAAGAACATCGGCTACCGGACGATCGGCAGCGGCGCGGTGAACTGGTTCAATCCCGACAAGCCGACGGGGCGCGTGCTGAGCCAGGACTTCGATGCCTTCGGCTATTCGCCGGGACCGCACGTGAACAAGCAGATCGAATGGATCGAAGGCATGCTGGCGAAGGTCGAGCCCGACGCCCCGCCATTCGTGTTTCTCAACGTGGCCGAAACGCACGTCCCGTATTACCACGACGGCGCGCCCTGGGATCGCGGCTACAACCCGTGTGTGGCGTTCGGCGACGACAACGATGCCGACGAAGCGCGACGGCGCCAGGTCGCGTGCATCGAGTATTGCGACACGGCGCTCGTTCCGCTGCTGGAGCGCTTCGCCGACGGCACGGTGATCGTCTGCGCCGACCACGGCGACTGCTGGGGCGAGGACGGCTTGTGGGCGCACGGCGTGTCGCATCCGAAGACGCTCGAGGTGCCGCTGTTGTTCCGTCTCGCCGCCGACGGCGGCTGACGTCCCGTCGGATGCTGCGCGACGTTGCGCGCTCTCAGGCGCTGCGCTGGAACGGATAGACGCTGCCCAGCCGCAGCAACGCGGACAGTTCGTCGAGCGCGCGGCGCCCTTCGAACAGCAGGGCAGGATCGGCGAGATCGGCCGGCGCCAGCCGGTCGCGATAATGGGTCTCGACCCACGACACCAGCGCCGCGTACAACGCGTCGTCGAGCCAGACGCGGGCGCCGACGGCAGCGCGTTCGGCGGCCGTCAGCGCCACGCGAAGTCGCAGGCAGGCCGGACCGCCGCCGTTTTTCATGCTCTGCCGCAGATCGAAGGTCAGCACTTCGCGGATCGGCGCACCCGATGCCATGAGCCGCGACAGGAACGCACCGACCGCCGCATCCTCGACGCACTCGACCGGCGCGACCAGCAGCATGCCGCCTTCCGGTCGCGCCAGGAGCTGGCTGTTGAACAGATACGTCGCGACGGCGCGCTCGAGGCTCACTTCCGACTCGGGCACGACGATCGGCGCAAAGGTGGCGCCGACGCGCGCGCCGAGCTCGGCCAGCAACGTATCCTGGTCGACGAACGCGGTCTGGTGGCAGAACAGGACCGGCCCGCTGGCGACGGCGATGACGTCGTTGTGGAAGACGCCGGCGTCGATCGCCGCAGGATGCTGCCGGGCGAACAGCGTGCGCGCGGGATCGAGGCCATGCCGGCGCGCGATCGCCTCGGACGCCTCGCGCGTCTGCCGCGCCGAGAAACGCTGCGTTGTCGGCGCCGTGTCGTCGTACGCAGCGCGGCCGTAGGCGAAAAGCTCGACGCAAGCGCCGGCGATGTCCTCGCCCAGGCGGCTGTGGTTGGCGGCACCTTCGTCGCCGAACTGCGCTGCCGCGGGCAGCGGCTGGTGGACGGCGAAGCGGCGACTGTCGCCGAAGATCGCCTGCAGCACCCGCGTCGTCGTCGCTGCCTCGAGCGCGCGGTGGAAGTGCGAGGCGAGGTTGGCCGGCGTGAAGTGCACGCGCCCGTCGGCGGTATCGGCGGACGGGCTGACGGTCGCGGCGTTGGCGACCCACATCGCGGCGGCCGACGAGCACGCGGCCAGGAGCGGCGGGCATTCGCGCGCAGCGCGCTCGATGACCGCGGCGTCGTCGCCTTCGAAGCCGAGCGCGCGCAGCGCCGCGACGTCGGGCCGCTCGTGCGGCGGCAGCACCGCCTGCGGGTAGCCGCGGTCGGCCAGCGCCTTCATCTTGGCCAGCCCCTGCAGCGCAGCCAGCCGCGGATTGGCGATCGTGCTCTTGTTGCGCTCGGAAGCGAGGTTGCCGGTGGCGAGCCCGCTGTAGTTGTGGGTCGGTCCCGGCAGGCCGTCGAAGTTGACTTCGACGACGGCGTGGTCGGCGGTCGGCATCGCTGCTCGCTAGCGATGGCGCGGCGACAGCGGCACTGCGCGTACCGAGTCGCCGTCGCGCACGCCGAGCGCTTCGGCCGCGTGCGGCAGCAACGGGAACTGGGCGACGCGCGCCGGAGCGGGGCAGAGCACGGCGCGAAACGATGCGAAGCCGCGGCTCGCCACCAGCCACAGCGCGTCGTCCGACAGGCTGTCGGGGAGATCGTCCTCGCCGATCACCACCGGCAGCACGCGCGAGGCGCGCACGGCGTGGATATTGTCGCGAAAGCACTCGAGCGTCGGCCCGGCGTCGAAGATGTCGACGTAGCCCTCGTAGCGAAAGCCCTCCGACTCGAGCATCGATCGCGCCGGCAGCGTACCGGCGTGCACCTCGCCGATCGCGGCGCGAGCGTCGGCCGGCAGCAGCGTCGTATACACCGGATGACGCGGCATCAGCTCGGCGATGAACGCCTTCTGGCCGATGCCGGTCAGGTAGTCGGCGCGCGAGAACTCGATGGCGAAGAAGTGGCGGCCCAGGCCCTCCCAGAACGGGCTCCTGCCGGCGCCATCGAGGCGGCCGCGCATCTCGGCGATGATCTTGGGCGCGAAGCGGTCGGCGAATTCGGCGATGAACAAGAGGCGCGCCTTGGCCAGCAGCGCGCCGTTCCCGCCGCGCCGGTAACGGGCATCGAGGAACAGCGAGCACAGCTCGCTGTTGCCGGTGTGGTCGTTGGTCAGGAACAGCGTCGGCGCGCGGGTGTAGACGCCGAGCTCGCGCGAGGCATGGACCTGGGTGCCGACGTGGTAGTTGTACCAGGGCTCGGACAGGCCGACCGCCGCCTCGATCGCGCTGATGCCGACGACGGCCCGCGTCGCGCCGTCGACCAGCACGAACACGTAGCATGCCTCGGCGTGGCCGGCGCGGCAGGCAAACGAAGCGAGCGAGCGCTCGATGCGCGAGGAAAGCCGCTCGGCGTTGGCCGGCAGGGTGGTGAGCCCGGCGCCGCCTCGCTCGGAGAGCGCGAACAATGCGGGCAGGTCGTCCTTAGCTACCGGCCGGACGAAAAACATCCGTTTTAAGTGAGCGCCTTGCCGAGCGCGGCTTCGAGCCGCGCCAACCCTTCGAGGATCTCGTCGAGGCCGATGATCAGCGACGGCGCGATCCGCACGACGTCGGCGCCGGCCATCAGCACGATCAGCCCGGCGTCGCTGGCGGCGCGCATCACGTCGGCGGACTTGCCGCGCCAGCGCTGGGCGAGCTCGCAGCCGATCCAGACGCCTTCGCCGCGGATGTCGGCGAAGACCTCGCGCCGGGCATTGATCGTGCGCAGGCCCTCGACGAACAGCGCGTGCCGTGCCTTGACCCCGTCGAGCACCTCGACGGTGTTGACGATGTCGAATACCGCGCCGGCGACCGCGCAGGCCAGCGGATTGCCGCCGTAGGTCGTGCCGTGCACGCCGACCGAGAAAGCGGCGGCAATTTCCGCCGTGGTCAGCATGGCGCCCACCGGGAAGCCTCCGCCCAATCCCTTGGCGCTGGTCATGATGTCGGGGACGACACCTTTCTGCATGTACGAGAACAGCGCACCGGTGCGGCCCATCCCGCTCTGGATCTCGTCGAATATCAGGAGCGCATCGTGCTCGTCGCACAGCCGCCTCGCCGCGGCGAGGAATTCCGGCGTGCCGGGCACCATGCCGCCCTCGCCCTGCATCGGCTCGAGAATCACCGCGCAGACGTCGTCGCCGCCCTCCTCGGCGAAAGCCGCTTCCAGCCCGGCGACGTCGTTGTAGCGGGTGTGGGTGAACCCGGTCGGCGGCGGGCCGAACCCGGTCGCGTACCTGGCCTGGCCGCCGGCGGTCACGGTGAACAGCGTCCGGCCGTGAAACGCGTTGAGGGTCGAGATCACTCGGAATTTCTCGGCCCCGAATCGATCGTGGGCGTAGCGCCGCGCGAGCTTCAGCGCGGCCTCGTTCGCTTCGGCGCCCGAGTTGCAGAAGAAGACGCGCTCGGCGAACGTCGCGTCGACCAGCTTTTTCGCCAGCCGCAGCGCCGGCTCGTTGGTCATCCAGTTCGACACATGCCAGATCGTGCGCGCCTGATCGATCAGCGCGCGCACCATCGCCGGATGACAATGGCCGAGCGAGGTCACGGCCACGCCGCTGGCGAAGTCGATATACATTCGCCCCTGCTGGTCCCAGACGCGCGAGCCCTCGCCGCGCACCGGGATGAACTGCGCCGGCGCGAAGCAGGGCACCATCAGCTCGTCGAACATCGCTCGCGTCACCGGCAGCGCCGCTGCCGCATCGGCCAGCGCGACCTCGCGTGCCGTAGCGGCGAGCGGGGCGGTCGAAAGAGGAGGCACCGGCATCTCCTATCGCGCAGCGATCACCTGGATCTCGATCTTGTACCCGGCGGCGGCGAGTCGCGCCTGGACGGTGGCGCGCGCCGGCGGCTGGCCGGGGACGATCCAGGCTTCCCACACCGCGTTCATCGCCGCGAAATCCGCCATGTCGGGCAGATAGATCGTCGCCGATAGGATCCTGCTCTTGTCGCTGCCGGCCTCGGCAAGCAGGCGATCGATGTGCGCCAGGACCTGCCGCGCCTGGGTCGAGACGTCGGCGTGCAAGTCGTCGGCGACCTGTCCGGCCAGATAGATCGTCCGGTCGTGGACGACCATGTCGGCAAGCCGCTTGCCCGGGTGATGGCGCTCTATCGTCGTCATGATGCTATCCTTGCCTCGGCGCGCAGGCTCGCGCGCGGCAGCAACGTCTCATTGTAGTCGAATTGCCCGGCGGCTCGCCCACCGACAAGATCATGAACGGCCGGATCGCTATCCTCATCGCATCGCTCGCGCTCGCCGCTGCGGTGGCGCTGGGTGCATTCGGCGCGCACGCCCTCAAGAGCCGGCTTGCGCCCGACGTGCTCGCCGTCTACCACACCGCCGTGCAATACCATTTCTGGCACGCGCTCGGTCTGCTGGGACTCGGTCTGCTGGCGCTGCAATGGTCCGGGCCGCCGGCGCTCGGGCTTGCGGCGTGGCTGCTGCTGGCCGGAATGGTGCTCTTTTCGGGCAGCCTCTATCTGCTCGCGTTGACCGGAGCGCGCTGGCTGGGGGCGATCACGCCGCTGGGTGGCGTTGCATCGATCGCCGCCTGGCTCGTCGTCGCCTGGGTTGCATGGCTGCGCTAGGGCGGCGTCGAGCCGTCGGTGACGGCCCTGTCCCGATCCAAGAATATGCAATAGAATCACAGGCCGAAGCCGGCAGCTTCAGCAGCCTGGCCATTCCCCGAGGAGGAGTCATGGTTCATCGCTTCAAACGCTTGGCATGCATCGCCGCCGCGGTCGCATTCTCCGCCGCGGCGCCTGCCGCGCAGGCGGTCGTCGAGATCGCCTGGTGGCATTCGATGACCGGCAAGCTCAACGACATCGTCGGCGAGATCGCCAACAACTTCAACGCGTCGCAGAAGGACTATCACGTCACGCCGATCTACAAGGGCCAGTACGACGAGTCGATGACCGCGGCGATCGCCGCGTACCGCGCCGGCAACCCGCCGCCGATAGTGCAGGTGTTCGAAGTTGGCACGGCGACGATGATGGCGGCCAAGGGCGCGGTCAAGCCGGTCTACCAGCTGATGGCCGAGCAGCACGAGCCGTTCAACAGCAAGGAATTCCTGGGCGCCGTCGCGTCGTACTACTCGGACTCCTCGGGTCACCTGATCTCGATGCCGTTCAACAGCTCGACGCAGGTGCTCTACATCAACGACGACGCGTTCAAGAAGGCCGGGCTCGATCCGAACAATCCGCCGAAGACCTGGCCGGAAGTCGAGAAGGCGGCCGAGAAACTGAAGGCGTCGGGCGCGGCCTGCGGCTTCACCACCGGGTGGCAATCGTGGGTGCAGCTCGAGAGCTTCAGCGCCTGGCACAACGTTCCGTTCGCGACGCTGCAAAACGGCTTCGGCGGCCTCGGCACGCGGCTCGAGTTCAACGGCCCGGTGCAGGTCAAGCACATCCAGAACCTGTCCGACTGGCTGAAGAAGGGCCTGTTCACCTACAAGGGCCGCAAGGACGAGCCGCTGGCGGCGTTCACCAGCGGCGAGTGCGGGATGATCACCACCTCGTCCGGCTCGTACGCCAACATCAAGGCCAACGCCAAGTTCGCCTGGCGCGTGGCGACGCTGCCGTACTACGCCGACGTCAAGGGCGCGCCGCAGAACACGATCATCGGCGGCGCCACGCTGTGGGTGCTGAACCAGAAGGACAAGAACGTCTACAAGGGCATCGCCAAGTTCTTCACCTACCTGTCGTCGCCGGAAGTGCAGGAAAAGTGGCACGCCGACACCGGGTACGTGCCGATCACCCTGGCCGCCTACGAGCTGGCGAAGAAGAAGGGGCTCTACACCGAGCGGCCGGGCTTCGACATCGCGATCAAGGAGCTGACCAACAAGCCGCCGACCGCCAATTCGCGTGGCCTGCGGCTGGGCAACTTCGTGCAGATCCGCAACATCATCGACGAGGAGCTGGAAAGCGTCTGGAGCGGCCAGAAGAACGCCAAGCAGGCGCTCGACGAAGCGGTCAAGCGCGGCAACGAGCAGCTCGAGCGGTTCCAGAAGGCCAACAGCAACTAGTGTCCTGTTCCGCAAATTCGCTCGATAGTTCGCGGCGGCAGCGGCCGCCATGCGGCGTTGTCCGGCCTCACCGTAGCTCCGGCTACGCTATCGGCCGTGCGTCTTGCCTGACGGCCGCTGCCGCGCGCTCCTTTATCATCGGAACTTACGGAGCAGGACACTAGCTACAGGGAGCGCGCGGGCGCGAATCGAGGCTCGCCCGCCGCTCGATCGATCCCCGCCGCGGCTTTTCGCGGCGGGGCGTCCCGACGAGGACCGGATGGAAAAGCGCGTCGTCTTCAAGTCGCCGTGGCTGCCGTATGCCCTCGTCGCGCCGCAGCTCGTCATCACGCTGGTGTTCTTCTTCTGGCCGGCCAGCCAGGCGCTGTACCAGTCGCTGCTGATCCAGGACGCGTTCGCCTCCAGGACCCAGTTCGTCTGGTTCGACAACTTCAAGGACCTGTTCAACGACCCGCGCTACCTCGCGTCGTTCCGGGTCACCGCCGTGTTCTCGATCCTGGTCACCGTCATCGGCATGGCGATCGCGCTGCTGCTCGCGGTGTTCGCCGATCGCGTGATCCACGGCGCGCGGGTGTACAAGACGCTGCTGACCCTGCCGTACGCGGTGGCCGCCGCGGTGGCCGCGGTGCTGTGGGTCTTCCTGCTCAACCCGACGCTCGGCATCCTCACCCACCTGCTGCGCGCGCTGGGCTACGACTGGAACTACCTGCTCAACGCGCGGCAGGCGCTGATCCTGATCGTCATCACCGCGGTATGGAAGCAGATCAGCTACAACTTCCTGTTCTTCCTGGCCGGGCTGCAGTCGGTTCCGAGGTCGCTGATCGAGGCGGCGGCGATCGACGGCGCCGGCCCCGCCCGACGCTTCTGGACGATCGTCTTTCCGCTCTTGTCGCCGACGACGTTCTTCCTGCTGGTCGTCAACATGGTCTACGCGTTCTTCGACACCTTCGCCATCGTCGACGCGGCGACCAGCGGCGGCCCGGTGCAGGCCACCGCGATCCTGGTGTTCAAGGTCTACCAGGACGGCGTGCAGGCGCTCGACTTGGGCGGCTCGGCCGCGCAGTCGGTGGTACTGATGGCGATCGTCATCACCCTGACCGTCATCCAGTTCCGCTTCGTCGAGCGCAAGGTTCAGTACTGACCGCCGGCCGATGGTCGAACGCCGCCCTCTCGGAACCGTCGCCGGCCACCTGGTGCTGATCGCCGGCGTCGCGATCATCGCGCTGCCGCTGTACGTCGGCTTCGTCGCCTCGACGCTGTCGTTCGACCAGGTCACCGCGGTGCCCATGCAGATTACGCCCGGGACCAGTCTGATCAACAACTACGAAGCCGTGCTGCTTCATGGCAGCACCGCGGGATCGAAGGCGCCGGTCGGCCAGATGATGTGGAACAGCCTGATCATGGCGCTCAGCATAGCGATCGGCAAGATCGCGATCTCGATGCTGTCGGCGTTCGCGATCGTGTACTTCCGCTTTCCGCTGCGCAATACCTGCTTCTGGCTGATTTTCATCACGCTGATGCTGCCGGTCGAGGTGCGCATCCTGCCGACCTACAAAGTGGTGGCCGAACTGGGCATGGTCGACACCTACGCCGGGCTGACGTTGCCTCTGATCGCGTCGGCGACGGCGACCTTCCTTTTCCGCCAGTTCTTCCTCACCGTGCCCGACGAGCTGGCCGAAGCCGCGCGCATCGACGGCGCCGGCCCGATGCGGTTCTTCTTCGACATCCTGCTGCCGCTGTCGCGCACCAGCATCGCGGCGTTGTTCGTCATCATGTTCATCTACGGCTGGAACCAGTATCTGTGGCCGCTGCTGGTGACGACGCGCGAGGACATGTACACGGTGGTGATCGGCATCAAGCGCATGGTGGCCGGTGGCGATACGCTGATCGAATGGCAGCTGGTGATGGCGACCGCGATGCTCGCGCTGCTGCCGCCGGCGGTGGTGGTGCTGGTGATGCAGCGTTGGTTCGTCAAGGGTCTGGTCGATACCGAGAAATGACGGATGTTGGACGGATAGCAACGACGACAGGGACAACATGGCCAGGGTGCAATTCCGCCACGTAAGCAAGCGCTACGGCGACTTGGAGGTGATCCACGGCATCGACGCCGATGTGGCCGACGGCGAGTTCATCGTCATCGTCGGCCCGTCGGGCTGCGGCAAGTCGACGCTGCTGCGCATGGTCGCGGGGCTGGAGACGATCACCGGCGGCGACATCAGCATCGACGGCCGCGTGGTCAACGACCTGGAGCCCAAGGACCGGGATATCGCGATGGTGTTTCAGAACTACGCGCTATATCCGCACATGAGCGTGTTCGACAACATGGCGTACGGCCTGAAGATTCGCGGCATGAGCAAGTCCGACATCGGCGAGCGGGTCAAGCGCGCGGCCGGGATCCTCGAGCTGGGGCCGCTGCTCGAGCGCAGGCCGCGGCAGCTCTCGGGCGGCCAGCGGCAGCGCGTCGCGATGGGACGCGCGATCGTGCGCGAGCCGGCGGCGTTCCTGTTCGACGAGCCGCTGTCCAACCTCGACGCGAAGCTCCGCGTGCAAATGCGCTTCGAGATCCAGAAACTGCACCGCCGGCTGGGCACGACCAGCCTGTACGTGACCCACGACCAGGTCGAGGCGATGACGCTGGCGCAGCGCATGATCGTGATGAACGCCGGGCGCGCCGAACAGGTCGGGACGCCGATGGAGGTCTACCAGAATCCGGCGACGGTGTTCGTGGCCGGATTCATCGGCTCGCCTGCGATGAACTTCGTCGAGGGCACGAGCGAAGGCGACGGACGGATCGCGCTCGACGGCGGCGGCAGCGTCGTCGTGCCGAACCGGATCGCTCGCGGCAGCAAGGTGACGGTCGGGGTGCGTCCCGAGCACCTGACGCCGTGCAAGCCGAGCGAAGCGAACCTGGTCGGCAGCGTCGAGATGATCGAGGCGCTGGGCGCCGACACGCTGGTGCACGTCGGCGTTGCCGGGCGCACGGTGATCGTCCGGCTGCCCGACGGCGCGCCCGAAGTCGGTGCGCCGATCGCGCTCGCCGCCGATCGCGATCGCGTCTACCTGTTCGACGCCGGCAGCGGCGCGCGGCTATCGTGACGAAGGGCATGAGCGAGGCGGGAGCTTGAAGACCCGAAGGGCCGTCGCCGAGCGAGTGCCCGTAGGCCGACACGAAGTTGGGGGTGGTTCGCGAAATGGCGCGGAGGCCGGCGCATGAGCGCCGCCCGGCGCAAGGCCCGACGCCCGCCCGGCGGCGGCTGGCCGTATCCGCGTCACATCGCGCACCGCGGCGCCGGCAAGCTCGCGCCAGAGAACACCCTGGCGGCGATGCGGGTCGGATTCGCGCACGGTTATCGCATGGTCGAGTTCGACGTCAAGCTCTCCGGCGACGGCGTCCTTTTCCTGCTGCACGACGCAACGCTCGAGCGCACGACCGACGGCCGCGGCCGCGCCGATGCGCTGACCTGGGCCGAACTGGCCCGTCTCGACGCCGGGAGCTGGCACGGCACGGCGTACGCGGGCGAACCGCTGCCGACGTTCGCCGCGATCGCGCGCTGGACGATCGCCAACGGGGTCGCCTGCAACGTCGAGATCAAGCCCAGCCCGGGACGCGAGCGCGCGACCGGGGCGGCGGTCGCGCTCGACGCCAAAGGGTTGTGGCGTGACGCCTCGGTCGCGCCGCTGCTGTCGTCGTTCTCCGAAGAGGCGCTGGCGGCCGCGCGCGATGCGGTGCCCGAGCTGCCGCGGGCGTTGCTGGTCGAGGACGTCCCCGCCGATTGGTCGCAGCGCCTGGCGGCACTCGAATGCGTCGCGCTGGACGCCGATTTCCGCAAGCTCGATTCTCGTCGGGTCGAAGCCGTGCGAAAGGCCGGCTACCGGGTTCTCTGCTACACGCCGAACAAGGCTTCGAAAGCCGCCGAGCTTGCGCGCTGGGGCGTCGACGCGATCATCACCGACGCGATCGGCGCGATCCGGCCGGAGTAAGGAACCGGGCGGCAACACATGGTTACACCGCGGCGTCAACAGGGGGCGCCGGTATCCCGTTGTCGGCAGCGTGGGCATGTGCCCATTCGAAACGGGGATCACAATGAAAGTCGCGTCCGTTGCTGCCGCATTGCTCGCGCTGGGGCTCGTGTCGCTGCCGGCGTGGTCGCAGACCAACACGCCGCGCGTCGACCAGCGCGAGGCTAACCAGGCCGATCGCATCGAACACGGCATGAACTCCGGCGCGCTGACGCCTGGCGAGACGGCGCGGCTCGACCGCGGTCAGGCGCATGTCCAGGCCGAGGAAGCCAGGGCCAAGGCCGACGGCAAAGTGACCGCGCGCGAACGCAGGGCGCTCCATCGTGCGCAAAACCACCAGAGCCGGAAGATCTATCGGCTGAAGCACAACGACAGGACCGCCGCGGGGTCCTAGCGGAATGATGCGTCGTTTCGAGGAACAAACGAGCCGCGATAGCGGCGAAGTTTCGAGGAACGGCCAGGCGGGAGCCCCGGTGTCCTTGACCGAACGACGCCGGGTCCCCGCGGTTTACGTCTACGCTCCGAAGGCTGCCCTCCCGGTGCGCCGAATCTCGCGCTCGTCGATCGGCAGGTTCAACAGTCCGGCGACGACACCGAGCGCGATCGACAGGTACCACACGATGTTGTAGCTGCCGGTGCGGTCGAACAGCAGGCCGCCCAGCCAGGCGCCGAGAAAGCTGCCGACCTGGTGGCTGAAGAAGGTGAACCCGGACAGCATCGCCATGTAGCGCACGCCGAACACCTGCGCGACGATGCCGTTGGTCGCCGGCACCGTCGACAGCCACAGGATGCCCAGCACGACGGCGAAGGCGTAGACCGACCACGGCGACAGCGGCAGCAGCAGGAATGCCGCGATCACCACGCTGCGGCCGAAATAGATCGTCGACAGGATGTACTTCTTGCTGATCCGGCTGCCCAGCCAGCCCGAGATGTAGGTGCCGAACACGTTGAACAGCCCGATCAGCATCAGCGCGGTGACGCCGACGTAGGCCGATAGTCCCTTGTCGAGCAGATACGACGGCAGGTGCACGCCGATGAACGTGACCTGGAAGCCGCAGACGAAAAAGCCCAGCGTCAGCAGCACGTAGCCGCGATGGCCGAGTGCTTCGCGCATCGCTTCACCGGCCGATTGCCGGAAGGCGTGCGCCTGCCTCGTGCTTCGCTCGACCAGCGCCAGCGCCAGCGGCGCCATCAACAGGCCGACGCCGGCGAGCGCGAGCAGCGCGCCGTACCAGCCGACGTGACCGAGCAGCCATTGCGTCAGCGGCAGCAGCGCGAACTGGCCGAACGAGCCGGCGGCCGCCGAGATGCCGAGCGCCATGCTGCGCTTTTCCGGAGCGAAGCTGCGGGTCAGCACGCCGGATACGACCGAGAAGGTGACGCCGGATAGCCCGGTGCCGATCAGGATGCCGGCGGTCAGCACCATCATCAGCGGCGTCGTCGCATGCGCCATCGTCAGCAGGCCCAGCGAATAGAGCAGGCATCCCGCGAGCAGCACGCGGCCCGAACCGTACTTGTCGGCCAGCATGCCGGCGAAGGGCTGCGTCGCGCCCCAGGTCAGGTTCTGCACGGCGAGCGCCAGCGCGAAAGTCTCGCGGCCCCAGTGCAGGTCGGCGCTCATCGGCTGCAGGAACAGCCCGAAGCCGTGACGGATGCCCATCGCCAGGGTCAGGATCATGCCGCCGCAGATCAGGACGACGGTCGGCGTGCGCCAGGCGGCGGCATGTGTGGCGGGATCGGGGCTTTGCGGCACTTCAGATCTCCATCGATCGGACGCCGAGTCTACCGTAGCCGACGTTGCTGCGGTGTCGCATCGCGTTTTCCATCGGTTTCGTTTGTTGCGACGGCGGAGCCGGGTCGATGGCAGCGGCTGCAGCTTCCCGACTTCAGGCCCAGCCTTTGGCCCTTGCGACCGCCTTGTCCCAACCCGCGGTCAGCTCGGCCGCCCGGTCGCGGCTCATCGCCGGCTCGAAGCGGCGGTCGATCCGCCAGTTGGCGCGGATGTCGTCGTCGCCTTTCCAGTAGCCGACGGCGAGACCGGCCAGATACGCCGCGCCGAGCGCCGTCGTTTCCTGCACCTTCGGGCGCACCACCGGAACGCCGAGCAGATCGGCCTGGAACTGCATCAGCAGGTCGTTCGCCGTCGCGCCGCCGTCGACGCGCAGCTCGGCCAGCGTCAGACCGGCATCGGCCTGCATCGCCCGCAGCACTTCGGCGCTCTGGTAGGCGATCGATTCCAGGGCGGCGCGGGCGATGTGCGCCGAGGTCGAGCCGCGGGTCAGCCCGAACATCGCGCCGCGCGCGTAGGCATCCCAGTGCGGCGCGCCGAGGCCCGCGAAGGCCGGCACCAGATAGACGCCGCCGTTGTCGGGCACGCTGGCGGCGAGCGCCTCGATCTCCGCCGCGGTGCGGATGATCCTGAGGCCGTCGCGCAACCACTGCACCGCGGCGCCGGCGATGAACACGCTGCCCTCGAGCGCGTAGTCGGTGCCGCCGTCGCGCCGCCAGGCGATGGTCGAGACCAGCTTGTTGCGCGACTCGACCGCGGCATCGCCGGTGTTGAGCAGCAGGAAGCAACCGGTACCGTAGGTATTCTTGGCCATGCCGCGGCCGAGGCAGGCCTGGCCGAACAGCGCCGCCTGCTGATCGCCGGCGATGCCGGCGACCGGCAGCCGCACGCCGCCCAGCGTCGCCTCGGCGCAGACCCCGGACGACGCGACGACCTTCGGCAGCACCGCACGCGGCACGTCGAGCAGCGACAGGAGCTCGTCGTCCCATTGGCCACGATGGATGTCGAACAGCAGCGTGCGGCTCGCGTTCGACGCGTCGGTCACGTGCACCGCGCCGCCGGAAAGATTCCAGATCAGCCAAGCATCGACGGTGCCGAAGGCGAGCTCGCCGCGGGTGGCGCGCGCCCGCGCACCGGCGACGTTGTCGAGCAGCCATTTGAGCTTGGTGCCGGAAAAGTAGGCGTCGAGCACCAGCCCGGTCTTGCGCGCGAACGTCGCTTCGTGCCCTGCCGCACGTAAGTCATCGCACAGTCCCGCCGTGCGACGGTCCTGCCAGACGATCGCGTTGAAGACCGGCTTGCCGCTGGCGCGCTCCCACAGCACGGTCGTTTCGCGCTGATTGGTGATGCCGATCGCAGCGATGTCGCGCGGGCCGACCCGAGCCGCCGCCAGCGCCTCGGTGACGACCCCGGCCTGCGTCGCCCAGATCTCGGTCGGGTCGTGCTCGACCCAGCCCGGTTGCGGGAAGATCTGGCGGAATTCCTTCTGCGCCGAGCCGCGGATCGCGCCGGCGCGATCGAACACGATCGCGCGCGAGCTGGTGGTGCCCTGGTCGAGGGCCAGCACGAATGACATGGTCGTCGTGGCCTGGGGAAAAAGTCGAATGAGGTAAGATAACGCGCTTTGCGGCCGCTCGCACCGTGGCGACGGCTGCAGCCCACGGACGCGCCGTCGCCCCGCGATCCATGCCGCTTTCCTCCACCGCCGTCGACCGCAGCCGCCTGCACGTGCGCGCCGTCACCTACGAGGGCTATCGCCGCAGCGACGATCTGTTCGACCTCGAAGGGCACTTGAGCGACGTCAAGGATCACGATTACGCGCTGCTGACCGGATTGCGGCGAAGCGGCGAGCCGGTGCACGACATGTGGGTCCGGCTCACGGTCGGCCGGGACTACGTCATTCGCGCGATCGAGGTGCACACCGACGAGATGCCGTATCCGGGCGCCTGCGACCGCATCACTCCGGCCTACCAAAGGCTGGTTGGCGCGAGCCTGCTGCACGGATTTCGCCGCACGCTGCAGGAAACGATGGGGGGAGTGCGCGGCTGCAGCCACCTGACCGAGCTTCTGGCGCAGGCGCCGACCGCCGCGATCCAGATGTTCGCCGGTCTCGGCAGCGAGATCGACGGCAGCGGCAACAAGCCGTTCCAGCTCGATCGCTGCCATGCGCTGGAAACGACCACCGACACCGTCCGCCGCTACTACCCGCGCTGGTATCGCGGCGCGGCATGACAAGACCGCGAAAGCGACGGACGTGAAGATCCACGAATATCAGGGCAAGGAGATCCTGCGCCGCTTCGGCATCCCGACGCCGCGCGGCATTCCCGCCTTCTCCGGCGACGAGGCGGTCAGGGGGGCCGAGGTGCTCGGCGGCGCGGTCTGGGTGGTCAAGGCGCAGATTCACGCCGGCGGGCGCGGCAAGGGCGGCGGCGTCAAGGTCGCCAAGTCGATCGGCGAGGTGCGCGAGCTGGCCGGCAGGATGCTCGGCATGCAGCTCGTCACCCATCAGACCGGAGCGCAGGGACAGAAGGTGCGGCGGCTGTTGATCGAGGAAGGCGCCGACATCCGCAAGGAGCTCTACCTCGGCATGGTCGTCGATCGCGCGACGCAGCGCGTCGTGCTGATGGCGAGCGCCGACGGCGGGGTGGACATCGAGGAGGTCGCCGCCAGGACGCCGGAGCGCATTCACACCGTGTTCGTCGATCCCGCAGCGGGCGTCACCGACATCGAGGCCGACGGCATCGCCCGACAAATCGGCATCGCCGAAGCTGCCGTGCCGCAGGCGCGCGCGCTGTTGCAGGGACTCTACCGCGCGTTCGACCAGAGCGACGCCTCGCTGGCCGAGATCAACCCGCTGATCGTCGCCGGCGACGGCCGCGTCATCGCGCTCGACGCCAAGTTCAACTTCGACGACAACGCGCTGTTTCGTCATCCCGAGATCGTCGAGATGCGCGACTTCGACGAGGAGGACCCGGCCGAGATCGAGGCCTCGAAGTTCGACCTGTCGTACATCTCGCTCGACGGCGACATCGGCTGTCTGGTCAACGGTGCCGGACTCGCCATGGCGACGATGGACGTGATCAAGCTCTACGGCGGCGAGCCGGCGAATTTCCTCGACGTCGGCGGCGGCGCGAGCGCCGAGCAGGTGAAAAACGCGTTTCGCATCATCCTCAGCGACAAGAATGTGAAGGCCATCCTGATCAACATTTTTGGCGGCATCATGCGCGGCGATCGCATCGCCGAGGGCGTCGTCAGCGCTTCGCGCGAAGTCGGTTTGCCGGTGCCGGTGGTCGTGCGGCTCGAGGGAACGAACGTCGAGCTGGGCAAAGAGATCCTCGCCAAGTCCGGATTGCCGCTCATCACCGCTGACGGGATGTGGGACGCGGCGCAGAAGGTGGTCGATGCCGCGAAGCGGCGAGACCATCCTGAGCGCAGCGAAGGATCTCGTGGCGAAGCGAAAGGACGCGCCTGATGTCAATCTGGGCCGACAAGAACACGCGCGTCATCGTGCAGGGCATCCTGGTCAACATTTTCGGCGGCATCATGAAATGCGACGTCATCGCC
>DATEFZ010000276.1:0-36235 GCA_035280325.1 Casimicrobiaceae bacterium | reverse complement strand
GCGTCCGCGATTCGACCAGACGTAGAGCATGCGATCGTCCAGGTCGAAAGCAATCGGCAAGATGCGCTCCGAGGCATCGGTGGCATAGGAGGCAACCTCGTGCCACGGCCCGTCGCCACGCGGACGGGCATAGATGGTGGTCCGGTTGCTGCGAGGAACGACCGAGACGGCGACGCGAATGTTGCCGCGATGATCCGGCACCCATTGCACGACATCACCGGGGTTGTCCCAGGTTAGCAGTTCTTCGTCGGCGGTCCGGGTGTTCACCCGATAGGCGCCGGAGCTGCCACGACTCACCACGTACCGCCACATGATGATGTCGTCGCCACCCGGTATCGCGACGACGCTGGCGCCCCAGTAGGGCAATCTGCGCGCGTTGCGGCCGTCGGCATCGATCGCTCCTCGGCCGAGCAACCGGATTTCGCCGCTCGCATCGGCGAGATTGGCCTGCTCGACGATCAACCGGTCGTTGCTGATCCAGGAATAGTAGGAGACGTCGCTGTCATCGGACCCGGCCACCGCCACCGCCTTTCTCGCTAGCAGATCGACGACCGCCAGACCTCGCCGCCCCTGGACAGGGACGAGCGCGGCCATCTTGCTGCCGTCAGGAGAGAGCTTGACGTCGGTGTACGCCGGCCGCCGAAAGATCGTCTCGACCGCCAGCGGCTCGGCCAGTGCAATCGAGCCGAGCGCAAGCATGAAACATCCGCACAACCAGCGCATCCGAGCCTGGGATCGAAGACGGGTGCGGTAGGTTAATATGCGCCCGATCCGCGCGCAACGCTCGCACGCCAACGCCGCATCCGATGCCCACGGTCGTCATCGCTCCCGACAAGTTCAAGGGCTCGCTGTCCGCGGCGGCGGTCGCGGCGGCGATCGGCGAGGGGTTGCGGAGAGTCTGGCCCGACGCCGATCTGCGCCTGCGTCCGATGGCCGACGGCGGCGAGGGAACGCTCGATGTTCTGCTCTCGCATGGCGCGCGCCGGCTGACCGATCGCGTCAGCGGTGCCTCGGGCCAGCCGCTCGACGCGGCGTACGGCTTGCTCGGCGAGCCGCCCGCCGCGGTGATCGAGGCCGCGCAGATCGTCGGCTTCACCGACCCGGTGGCGACGGCGGTCGATGTCGGACAGCGCAGCACGCGGGGTATCGGCGAGTTGATTGCACGCCGACTCGATGCCGGCGTGCGCCGGTTGCTGATCGGGATCGGCGGCAGCAGCACCAACGACGGCGGCGCCGGCATGCTCGCGGCGCTGGGGCTCGAGCTCGCCGATGCGAAAGGCGACGAGATCGCGGCGACGCCGGAGGGGCTCGCTGCGCTGGCGTCGGTCGACGCGAGCGGCCTCGATCGGCGACTCGGCGACGCCGACATCACGATCATGTCGGACGTCGACAATCCGCTCACCGGCGAGCGCGGCGCGACCGCGATCTTCGGTCCGCAGAAGGGCGTTCCGCGCGACCGGATCGCCGAGTACGACCGCCGCATCGCCAATTTCGCGACGCTCGCCGAGCGCGCGACCGGGAGGCGCGCGCAGGATCGCCCCGGCGCCGGCGCCGCTGGCGGCCTGGGCTTTGCGTTGCAGTTGATCGGAGGGAAACTCCGCTCGGGTGCCGAGGTGATCGCCGATCTGATCGGCCTCGACCAGGCGCTCGCCGGCGCCGACTGGGCGATCAGCGGCGAAGGCAGGAGCGACGCACAAACCGCGCTGGGCAAGGTGCCGCTGATCGTGGCCCGGCGCGCGGCGAAGCAGAGGCTCCCGGCGACGTTGATCTCGGGCAGCATCGATCGCGCCGCGCTGCCCGACCTCGACCGCCATTTTGCGGGGTGCTTTGCCCTGCCATCGGGTCCGATGAGTCTCGAGCAATGCCTGGCCGACGCAGCCGCGCTGCTGGCCGATCGCGCCGAGCAGGCCGCGCGGTTGTTCGACGCGGCGCGGCGCCAGTCTGCTGTTCCGTAGTTCCGACCAGCGCGCACGCTCAGTGCACGACGCCCATCAGGTGGTCGGGCAGCCAGGTCGCGATGCCCGGCAAGACGCACAGGATGACGATCGCCAGCATCATGCACAGCACATAGGGGATCGTGCCCCACATGATGCGCGTCACCGGTACGTCCGGCGCGATCGCGCTGACGATATAGATGTTGAGCCCCACCGGCGGATGGATCAGCCCGATCTCCATGTTGATCGTCAGCACCACGCCGAACCACACCGGGTCGAAACCGGCGGTCTTGATGATCGGGAACAGAATCGGCGCCGTCATCAGGATGATCGCCGCCGGCGGGATGAAAAAGCCGCAGACCAGCAGGAATACGTTGATCATCGCCATCAGCACCCAGCGATTGACGTGCATCTCGGCGATGCCCTGCGCCAGCGTCTGCGTCAGGTACAGCGAGGTCAGCATGTACCCGAAGATCACGGCGGCGGCGATGATCATCAGGATCATGACCGATTCGCGCGTCGTGTCGCGCAGGATCTTCCACCACTCGCGCGGCCGCCACATCCGATAGATGACCACCGCCATCACGACGCAGAGCGCGGCGCCGACCCCGGCGGCTTCCGACGGCGTCGCCACCCCGCCGTAGAGCACGTACATCACGCCGATGACGATCGCAAGGAACGGCGCGATCTTCGGAATCGATCCGAACTTCTGCTTCCAGCTGTAGCGGAAATCCGGCGCGTGGGCGCGGAAGCCGCGCTTCCAGATGATGAAGAGCGTCCACCACATGAACAGGCCGGTCAGCAAGACCCCGGGCAGAACGCCGGCCAGGAACAATCGTCCGATCGAGGTCTCGGTGGCGATGCCGTACAAGATCAGCGTGATCGACGGCGGGATCAGGATGCCGAGCGTGCCGCCGGCGCAGATCGATCCGGTCGCGACGTCGGCCGGGTAGCCGCGGCTCCGCATCTCCGGGATGCCCATCTTGCCGATCGCCGCGCAGCACGCCGGCGACGATCCGGTCAGCGCGGCGAACAGCGCGCAGGCACCGAGGTTGGAGATGACGAGCCCGCCCGGCAGGCGGTAGAGCCAGCGGTCGAGCGCCTCGTACAGGTCCTTGCCCGCGGGCGACGAGCCGATCGCCGCGCCCATCATCACGAACATCGGGATCGACACCAGCGTGAAATCGTTCAAGCCGGCATAGAACGTCTCGGCGACGACGTGCAGCGCATCGAAGCCCTGGAACAGCAGGATGAAAGCGATCGAGATGGCGCCCAGGCCGAACGCCACCGGCGCGCCCGACAGCAGCACCAGCAAGGTGACGACGAGCACGATTCCGCCTTGCGTGGCCGGGCTCATGCTTTGCGCTCGTCGCCGATGCCGAACGGTTTGTCGCGACCGGTGGCCAGCGCCAGCAGGTCGGCGATGCACTGCAACGTCAAGAGCCCGAGCCCGACCGGCATCGACGCGTACGGTATCCACAGTCGCGCGCGCCACATGGTATCGGACACCCAGCGGTTGTCCCACGCCTCCTTCCAGAACAGCGTCGTGAGCACGGCGATGACCAGGCAGAACGCGAGCGTCAACGCCGAGGCGAACAGCGCGAGCAGCCGCCGCTTCGGCTCGCCGATGTACTGCGGCAGCACGTCGACGTTGACGTGGCCCCGGGTCATCAGCACGAACGGGCTGCCGATGAAGGTCGCGGCGACCAGGCAATAGGTGACGAAGTCGGTCTGCCAGATGGTGTCCATGTTGAGCGCGTAGCGCACGAACACCATCTCGCAGACGATGAAAACACCGGCCGCGATCAACGCGGCGGCGACGAAGCCGCATAGCGTCGAGAGTTGCCGGACGCGGCGGATGAACGCGTCGATCGGGCGACGGCGGGCCATGATCGGCGGGCGCGGCTCAGGGAACTTCTGAATAAGGCCCGCGCGGTCGCGACGTGTTCAGAGGTTCCTTAGCCGGCGGGACGTCGTCTATCCCGCCGGCGCAGCGATCAGTGCGCTATTTGACGCTCAGCGCTTCGTCGATGAGCTGCTTGCCGTCGGGGACTTCCTTGGCGAACTGCGCGTACGAGCTCTTCTTCGCGACATCGACCCAGGCGGCGTACTCGGCCGGCGTCATGGTGATTACCTGGACGTTGTGCTGCTTGAATACCTTGACCATCTCGTCGTCGAGCCCGCTGCCTTCCTTGGCAAAGTAGTCTTCGGCCTTCTTGCCGGCCTTGAGCAGCACCTCCTGCTGCTTCTTGTCCAGCCGGTCGAAGCTCTTCTTCGACATCAGCACCGGCTCGTACATGAACCACAGCGCGTTGTCGCCGGGCGCAGTGATGCACTTGACCTGCTCGTAGATGCGGAACGAGACGAAGCTGCTGGCGCTGGTGTCGGTGGCGTCGGCAACGCCGGTCTGCAGCGCGTTATAGACCTCGTTGCTGGGAATCGAGACGATCGAGGCGCCGGCAGCCTGCCACATCGCGGCAAACGTCGGTCCCGCCGAGCGCATCTTCTGTCCCTTGACGTCGTCGGGATGACGAATGCAGTCCTTCTTCGAAGCGACCGCTCCGGCAAGCCATGCATCCGAGAGGACCATCACCCCGGCCTGCTCGATCTTGGCCTTGATATCTTTCATGAACTTCGAGTTCGCCAGCCGCTGGGCGCGCTCGTGGCTGCGCACCAGCCCCGGCATCAGCGTGGCGCCGAATTCGCGCACCTTGCCGCTCGCGTAGTCGAGCGGAAACGACGAGATGTCGAGCTGCCCGTTGACGAGCGCGTTCCACTGCTCATTCGGCTTGAACAGCGACGCGCCTGGATAGATCTGGACGTCGAGATCGACCCCGGCGGCCTTGGCGTCGCGGGCGATGATCTGGACCATCTCGTCGCGCACGTCGCCCTTGCCGCCCGGAAACTGGTGCGAGGCGCGCAACACCACCGGCGCCGCGACGACCGATGCCGCCGCCGCGAGCGACGCCAGCACCACCAGCGTGCGCAGATATCCGAACTTGCTCATCGTGATTTCCTCCTAGACTTCGTTTGACGCCAGGAATTGACGCCGACTCTGCCGGCCGGTCGCATCCCGCTGCAAATCTCCGCTCGACGCGAACGCGAGCGGCCGTTCAGGCGTCGTAGCCTACGGCTTCGCTTATCGTTCCCCCGGCGGTGACACGAACCGCACAGTACTTGAACTCCGGAATCTTGCCAAATGGATCGAGCACCGGGTTGGTGAGCAGGTTCGCCGCTGCCTCGTAGTAGCAGAACGGGATGAACACCGCACCGCGCGGCGTGCCCTCGTCGGCCCGCGCCGACAACGTGATGCTGCCGCGCCGCGAGGCGATGGTGATCGCGCTGCCGGGGTCGATCCCGAGCTGCGCCAGATCCTGCGGGTTGATCGACGCCACCGGCGAGGGCTCGATCGTATCGAGCACGCGCGCCCGTCTCGTCATGCTGCCGGTGTGCCAGTGCTCGAGCTGGCGGCCGGTGATCAGCACGAACGGGTAGGCGTCGTCCGGTCGCTCGGCGGCGGGAATGATCGACGCCGGCACGAACCGTCCCTTGCCGTCGGCGGTCGGGAAGTCGTCGGTGAACACCACGCGCTGGCCCGGATCGCCTTCGCGCTCGCAGGGGTAGGTCACCGCGTGCTCGCGCTCCAGCCGCTCCCAGGTGATGCCGGCGATCGACGGCATCGCCTGCCTCATCTCCTCGAACACCTGGCTCGGGTGATCGTAGCTCCAGTCGAGGCCGAGCTGGTTCGCCATCGCCACGATGATCGCCAGATCCTGCCGCGCCTCGCCCGGCGGCTCGAGCGCCTGCCGGCCGAGCTGGACGCTGCGGTCGGTATTGGTGAAGGTGCCCGTCTTCTCGGGGAACGCCGACGCCGGCAGGATCACGTCGGCGAGATACCCGGTCTCGGTGAGAAAGATGTCCTGCACGACCAGCATCTCAAGCTCGGAGAGCGCCTGCCGCGCGTGGCTCACGTCGGGATCGGACATCGCCGGGTTCTCGCCCATGATGTACATGCCGCGGATCTTGCCGGCGTGCACCGCGTTCATGATCTCGACCACCGTCAGGCCGGGCTTCGGATCGAGCGCGGTATGCCAGAACGCTTCGAACTTGCTGCGGATCCGCTCGTCGCCGACCGCCTGGTAGTCGGGATACACCATCGGGATCAGGCCGACGTCGCTCGCGCCCTGCACGTTGTTCTGGCCGCGCAGCGGGTGCAGACCGGTGCCCGGACGTCCGACCTGCCCGGTCATCATGGCGAGCGCGATCAGGCAGCGCGCGTTGTCGGTGCCGTGCACGTGCTGCGAGATTCCCATGCCCCAGAGGATCATCGAGCCGCGCGACTTGGCGTAAAGTCGCGCCACCTCGCGTATCGTCGCCGCATCGACACCGCATACCGGCGCCATCGCTTCGGGGCTGTAGCCGGCCACGTTCTTGCGCAGCTCCTCGAAGCCGCTGGTGCGGTCGTCGATGAAGCTTTGCGCAACCAGCCCTTCCTCGACGATGACGTGCATCATCGCGTTCAACAGCGCGACGTCTGTGTCGGGCTTGAACTGCAGGTAGTGCGTGGCGTGGCGCGCGAGCTCCGAGCGGCGCGGATCGGCGAGGATCAGCTTGGTGCCGTTCTTCACCGCGTTCTTGAGCCAGGTCGCGGCGACCGGATGATTGACCACCGGATTGGCGCCGATCAGCAGCACCACCTCGGCCTTCATCACGTCCATCACCGGGTTCGACACCGCGCCCGAGCCGATCCCTTCCAGCAGCGCGGCGACGCTCGAGGCGTGGCAGAGCCGGGTGCAGTGGTCGACGTTGTTCGAGCCGAAGCCGGTGCGCACCAACTTCTGGAACAGATACGCCTCCTCGTTCGATCCCTTGGCCGAGCCGAAGCCGGCGAGCGCCTGCCCGCCGTCCTGGTCGCGAATGCGCTTGAGCGCGTCGCCGGCGAGAGCCAGCGCCTCTTCCCAGCTCGCCTCGCGAAACACCGCCAGCGGGTCGGCCGGATCCATGACGAAGTCGGCCGTCTTGGGCATGCCAGGCTTGCGGATCAGCGGCCGGGTCAGCCGCTGCGGGTGGTGCACGTAGTCGTAGCCGTAGCGGCCCTTGACGCACAGCCGCTCGTGGTTGGCGATGCCGTCGCGACCTTCGACGCGGACGATCGCGTTGTCCTTGACGTGGTAGTTCAACTGGCAGCCGACGCCGCAATAGGGGCAGACCGACGGCACGACCTTGTCGGCAACGACCAGATAGGCGTCGTTGGCCGGCGCCAGGGCGCCGGTCGGGCACGCCTGCACGCACTCGCCGCAGGCGACGCAGGTCGATGCGCCCATCGGATCGCCCAAGTCGAACACGATCGCCGAGTGCGCGCCGCGGAACGCGTAGCCGATGACGTCGTTCACCTGCTCCTCGCGGCAGGCGCGCACGCAGCGCGTGCACTGGATGCAGGCGTCCAGGTTGACCGAGATCGCCGGATGCGACAGGTCGGCCTTCGGCTCGGGCCGCCGCTCGAAGCGCGGCGCGCCGATGCCAAGCCAGCGCTTCCATTGCTCGAGCTCGGAGTCGAGCTTGTAGACGCGGTCGGGCACGTCGGCGGCGAGCATCTCGACGATGAGCTTCTGCGAATGCAAGGCCCGCGGGCTGTCGCTGGTCACTTCCATGCCGGCGGAGGGCGTGCGGCAGCACGAAGGCGCAAGCACTCGCTCGCCTTTGATCTCGACCATGCAGGCGCGGCAGTTGCCGTCGGGACGCATGCCCGGCTTGTAGCAGAGGTGCGGGATCTCCACCCCGTAGCGCGCCGCGGCCTCGATGATGGTTTCGCCGGGGCTTGCCGAGGCCGTTTCGCCATTCAGCCGAAACTCGATCAAATCGGCGGCAACCGCGCCTTCGACCGGAGCATTCATGGTTCAGGTCTCCTCGACCGCCCGCCGACGACCGATGTCGCTGCCGGCCTCCTGGCGAACCCTCCGGCGACGGCTCTCGGGGCCGCGGTGTCGATTCCTCGACTCACGAGAGCTCCCCGGGAAAATACTTGACCACGCAGCTTACCGGATTGGGCGCCGCCTGGCCCAGCCCGCAGATCGAGGCGTCGGTCATCGCCTGCGACAGCTCGGTGAGCAGCGCCGTATCCCATTTCGGCTTGGCCATGAGCCCGACCGCTTTTTCGGTGCCGACTCGGCACGGCGTGCATTGCCCGCACGACTCGTCGGCGAAAAAACGCATCAGGTTCTCCGCCGCGTCGCGCGCGCGGTCGTGCTGCGACAGCACGATGACCGCCGCCGAGCCGATGAAGCAGCCGTGCGGCTGCAAGGTGTCGAAGTCGAGCGGGACATCGGCCAGCGAAGCCGGCAGGATGCCGCCGGAGGCTCCTCCCGGCAGATAGCCGTAGAGCTCATGGCCGGGCAGCATGCCGCCGCAATGCTCGTCGATCAGCTCGCGCACGGTGATCCCCGCCGGCGCCAGGTGCACGCCGGGCCTGGCGACGCGGCCCGACACCGAGAACGAGCGCAGCCCCTTGCGGCCGTTCCTGCCCTGCGACGCGAACCAGGCGCCCCCCTTCTCGAGGACGTCGCGGATCCAGTACAGCGTCTCCATGTTGTGCTCGAGCGTCGGCCGGCCGAACAGCCCGACCTGCGCGACGTACGGAGGACGCAGCCGCGGCATGCCGCGCTTGCCCTCGATCGATTCGATCATCGCCGACTCTTCGCCGCAGATGTAGGCGCCGGCGCCGCGGCGCAGATGCAGCCGGGGCAGCGGAAACGGCGGGTCGGCGATCAGCGCCGCCAGTTCGCGCTCGAGCACCGCCCGGCAGCCGGCGTATTCGTCGCGCAGGTAGATGTAGACCTCGGCGATGTCGACCGCCCGGGCCGCGATCAGGACGCCTTCGAGAAAGCGATGCGGGTCGCGCTCGAGATAGTAGCGATCCTTGAACGTGCCGGGCTCACCCTCGTCGATGTTGACCGCCATCAGCCGCGGCTCCGGCTCGGCGCGGACGATTTTCCATTTGCGGCCGGCCGGAAAGCCGGCACCCCCCAGGCCGCGCAACCCCGACTCCTCGAGCGTCGCCACGACCGACTCCACGCTGCGCTCACCGTGAAAGACCGCGGTTGCGGTCAGATAGCCGCCTTGCGCGCGATACGCCCGATAGTCGGTGTAGGGCGGCGGCTCGGCTTCGGTCCGCCCGGCGGCGATCGCGGCCGCGATCTTGTCGGGCGTCGCGCAGTCGATCGGGTTGCGGCCGACGACCGCGGCCGGCGCGTGCTCGCAGCGGCCGATGCAGGGCGCGCCGACGAACCGCACGCCGGCCGTCTTCGATTGTCCAACCGCATCGAGCAGCTCTCTCGCGCCGGCCAGCTGGCACGACAGGGTCTCGCAGACGCGCACGGTCAGAGGCGGCGGAGGCGCCTCGTCGCCGGCGACGACGTCGAAGTGATGATAAAAGGTCGCCACCTCGTAGACCTCGGCCCGCGAGAGCTTCATCTCCTCGGCGAGCGCGACCAGATGCGCGCCGGAAATGTGGCCGCAGCGATCCTGGATGCGGTGCAGGAACTCGATCAGCAGGTCGCGCCGGCGCGGCGCGCTACCCAGGAGCGCCTGGATCTCGGCCAGCGCCACGGGCTCGACCGGCCGGCCCTTCGGATGCGTGCGCGTGCGCTTCCGGTCGAGCCGGGAAATATCGATGGTCGAACGTTGGTTCATCAGCCGGGGACGGCGACCGGACGGACGGGCGCGGCGATCATGGTATCAGTCGAGAAAATCGCAGTGCCTGTCGACGTAGACAGCGAGATCGAGCGAATGCTGCCGGACCAGCCGCTCGGCGAGCTCGGTGTCGCGCTTTTCCAGCGCCTCGATGATGCGCATGTGGTCGATGATCGAGCGCGACGCCCTATCGCTCTGCGAGATCGTCATGCGGCGGATTGCGCGCACGTGCAGGAACAGGTCGTCGATCGTCTTGCCCATCAGGTGCGAGCCCGACAGCCGGATGATCGCCTGGTGGAACGCGATGTTGGCGTCCGAGTACTCTTCGATATGCTCGGCCGGCGTCGAGTTCCGGAACTCGTCGAACATGTGGCGCAGCGCGCCGATGTCCTCGTCCGAGGCATTCAGCGTCGCGAGCCTCGCGGCCATGCTTTCCAGCGCCGCCCACATCTCGATCATCTCGATGATCTGCTTCTTGGTCTTGCGCACGACGAAGATGCCGCGGCGCGGCACGGTGCGCAGGAATCCTTCCTGCTCGAGCAGCGTCATCGCTTCGCGGATCGGCGTGCGGCTGACGCCCAGCGCCTGCGACAGCGCCCTCTCGTCGAGCCGGATTTCCTCGCGATGGGCGTAGATGTCGGCGTTCGTGATCGCCTGCTTCAGCGCCGTGTACGCCTGGTCGCGAAAGCTGACCTTGGTGGTCAGCGGCTTGAGGCGCAGCGTCGGCGCCGCCGGCGTTCGCGGCTGTTTGGCCGCGGCGGCTGTGTGCATGCCTGCTGCCATCGTAGTGGCCACTCTCAGTGCGGCGCCGGTGCGGCGCGCCGGGTGTTCGGTCCCCGGCCGGGGGACCTCAAAATCGTGGTTGACTTTCGCTGATATACCACATACGTTATGCCGAATACCCGAAAAAAGCCAGCCCATTCCGGATCCTACGGAGCCCCCGCCATGCTAGACACCCCCGCGAAGCCTGCCGCAGCACCGGCGACGCCGAAAGTCGCCGGCGGAGGCGAAACCGATGTCCATACGCCGGAGATCGACGGCTTTCAGCTGGTCATCGATGCGCTCAAGCTGAACGGCATCGATACGATCTTCGGTCTGCCCGGAATCCCGATCACCGACTTGACGCGCAGGATGCAGGCGGCCGGCCTGCGCGTGATCTCCTTCCGCCACGAGCAGAACGCCGGGTACGCAGCGTCGATCGCCGGCTTCATGACCCAGAAGCCGGGCGTGTGCCTGACGGTATCGGCTCCCGGCTTTCTCAATGGATTGACCGCGCTCGCCAACGCGACCACCAACTGCTTCCCGATGATCCTTTTGAGCGGCTCGAGCGAGCGCGAGGTCGTCGACCTGCAGCAGGGCGACTACGAGGAGATGGATCAGCTCGCCATCGCTAAGCCGCTCGCCAAGGCGGCGTTCCGGGTCCTGCACGCCGAGGATATCGGGGTCGGCGTGGCGCGCGCGATCCGCGCCGCGGTTTCCGGGCGTCCGGGCGGCGTTTATCTCGACCTGCCGGCGAAGCTCTTCCCGCAGGCGATCGACGCGGAAGCTGGCCGGAAGTCGCTGATCGAGGTGGTCGATCCGGCGCCGCGCCAGATCCCGGCCGGGGACGCGGTGCAACGCGCGATCGATCTGCTGCGGGGCGCCAGGCGCCCGTTGATCATTCTCGGCAAGGGCGCCGCCTACGCGCAGGCCGATGCCGACATTCGCACGCTGGTGGAGAAGACCGGCATTCCCTATCTGCCGATGTCGATGGCCAAGGGGCTGTTGCCCGACACGCACGAGCAATCGGCGTCCGCCGCGCGCTCGTACGTGCTGCCGGAAGCCGACGTCGTCATGGTGATCGGCGCGCGCCTGAACTGGCTCCTGTCGCACGGCAAAGGCAAGACCTGGGGCGGCGCTTCGGCCAAGGCATGGGGCGGCCAGAAATTCATCCAGGTCGACATCTCGCCGCAGGAAGCGGACAGCAACGTCCGGATCGAAGCGCCGCTGGTCGGCGACATCGCTTCGTGCGTTTCCGCCATGCTCGGCCTGATCGCGCCGAACTGGCCGCAGCCACCCGCCGAGTGGCTCGACGCGATCGCCGAGCGCAAGACCAAGAACGTGGCCAAGATGGCGGAGGCGCTGGCGAAAAATCCCTCGCCGATGAACTTCCACAGCGCGCTCAACGTCGTGCGCGACATCGTCAAGGCAAACCCGGACGCCATCCTGGTCAACGAGGGCGCGAACGCGCTCGATTTCACGCGCAGCATCGTCGACATGTACAAGCCGCGCAAGCGGCTGGACGTCGGCACCTGGGGCGTGATGGGCGTCGGCATGGGCTTCTCGGTCGCGGCGGCGGTGGTCAGCGGCGAGCAGGTGATCGCGATCGAGGGCGACAGCGCCTTCGGTTTCTCCGGCATGGAAGTCGAGACGATCTGCCGCTACGGACTTCCGGTCTGTATCGTGATCCTGAACAACAACGGCGTCTACCGCGGCGACGAAGTCAATGCCGCCGGCGGACGCGATCCGTCGCCGCTGGTATTCGTCAAGGGCGCGCGCTACGAAAAGCTGATCGAGGCTTTTGGCGGTATCGGCGCCCTGGCGACGACGCCGGCCGAGCTTCGCGCCGCGATGGAAGCGGCAATCCGTTCGCGCAAACCGACGCTGATCAACGCGATCATCGACGAGAAGGCCGGCACCGAGAGCGGCCGCATCACCAGTCTCAATCCGGCCGCGAAAAAGAAATCGTGATGGCGCGCCGCGTTGGAGCGTCAGGCACGAACTTCGGAGCCGGAACAGAGCGTCGGCCTGACGCTCAACTTGTAACGCCGCGTTGGACCGTCGGCGGATCACCGCGAGAGGCATTGCCGACTGGCACGCGCCGACGTTCAACCGAGTGCGCCGCGTTGGACCGTCGGCGAATGGGCGTCGGAGGTACTACGGGCTGCCGCGCGCCGACGTTCAACGCGGCGGCGCATGAGTCAAGCAGGTAACGATCGCATCTGGAGCGAGAACGACCATGAGCAAGGCGCTCGACGGAGTTCGCATCCTCGATTTCACCCACGTTCAATCGGGTCCGACCTGCACCCAGCTCCTGGCCTGGTTCGGCGCCGACGTGATCAAGGTCGAGCGCGCCGGGGAGGGCGACATCACGCGCGGCCAGCTGCGCGACATCCCCGGCGTCGACAGCCTGTACTTCACGATGCTCAACCACAACAAGCGCTCGATCACCGTCGATGCCAAGAACCCGAAGGGCAAGGAGGTGCTCGAGGCGCTGGTGCGCAAATGCGACGTGCTGGTCGAGAACTTCGCCCCGGGCGCGCTCGACCGCATGGGCTTCACCTGGGAGCGCATCCAGGAGTTGAACCCGGCGATGATCGTCGCCTCGGTCAAGGGCTTCGGTCCGGGCCCGTACGAGGACTGCAAGGTCTACGAGAACGTCGCGCAGTGCGCCGGCGGCGCAGCGTCGACCACCGGCTTCGACGACGGGCCGCCGCTGGTCACCGGGGCGCAGATCGGCGACTCGGGCACCGGGTTGCACCTGGCGCTCGGCATCGTCTGCGCGCTCTACCAGCGCAAGACCACCGGTCGCGGCCAGCGCGTGCTGGCGGCGATGCAGGACGGCGTGCTCAACCTCTGCCGGGTGAAGCTGCGCGACCAGCAGCGCCTCGACCGCACGCACGTGATGGAGGAATACCCGCAATATCCGAACGGCACGTTCGGCGACGCCGTGCCGCGCGCCGGCAACGCCTCGGGCGGCGGCCAGCCGGGCTGGATCCTGAAATGCAAAGGCTGGGAGAACGATCCCAACGCCTACATCTATTTCATTACCCAGGCGCCGGTCTGGAAGGACATCTGCGAGGTCATCGGCCGCGAGGAATGGCTGACCGATCCGCGTTACGCCACGCCGAAGGCGCGCCTGCCGCACCTGATGGAGATCTTCGGCGAAATCGAGAAGTGGACGATGACCAAGACCAAGTTCGAGGCGATGGACATCCTGAACAAGCGCGACATCCCCTGCGGACCGATCCTGTCGATGAAGGAGCTCGCCGAGGAGCCGAGCTTGCGCAAGACCGGGACCGTGGTCGAGGTCGACCATCCGACCCGCGGCAAGTATCTGACCGTCGGCAATCCGATCAAGCTCTCCGACAGCCCGAGCGACGTCAGACGCTCGCCGCTGCTGGGCGAGCATACCGAAGAGGTGCTGGCCGAGCTGGGCTACGACCGCGAGCAGGTGGCGGCGCTGCGCGCGGCGAAGGCGATCTGAACCGGCGGCCACGCGCGCCGCCCCAAGAACAACGCAATATGGAGGAGTGATGGCGAACAAGACCGCGGTGCGGCAGATCCTTGACAAGGTGAAGGCTGAAGGCCGCACCTCGCTGACCGCGCCCGAGGGCAAGCTGGTCTGCGACGCCTACGGCATCGCGGTGCCGAAGGAAGGCGTGGCGACGTCGGCGGCCGACGCCGCGAAGCTCGCCGCGAGCATCGGCTTCCCGGTGGTGATGAAGATCGTCTCGCCCGAGATCCTGCACAAGACCGAGGCCGGGGGCGTGCTGGTCGGCGTCAGGAATGCCGACGAGGCGGAAAAAGGCTTCGCCACCATCATGGCGAACGCGAAGAAGTACGACGCCAAGGCGAATCTCACCGGCGTCCAGGTCCAGCAGATGGTGAAGGGCGGCCAGGAAGTCATCGTCGGCGCCGTGACCGACCCGTCGTTCGGCAAGCTGGTCGCCTTCGGACTGGGCGGCATCCTGGTCGAGGTGCTCAAGGACATCACCTTCCGCCTCGCGCCGGCGACCCGCGACGACGCCGTGTCGATGCTGGACGGCATCGCCGCCGCCGAGGTTCTCAAGGGCGTGCGCGGCGCGGAAGCGGTCGACCGCGACGCGCTGGCGACGCTGATCCAGAACGTCTCGCAGCTGGTCGCCGATTTCCCCGAGATCGCCGAGATGGACTTGAACCCGGTGTTCGCCGGCAGGAGCGGCGCGATCGCCGCCGACGTGCGCATCGTCGTCGACTTTTCGCCGCAGGAAGCGCGCTTCCGGCCGAACCACGACGACATCGTGCGCGACATGAACCGGATCATGAAGCCGGACGCCGTCGCGGTGATCGGTGCGTCGAGCGAGGAAGGCAAGATCGGCAACTCGGTGATGAAGAACCTGATCAACGGCGGCTACCAGGGCGAGATCTACCCGATCAACCCTTCGGCCGGCGAGATCATGGGCCGCAAGGCGTACAAGAGCGTCAAGGACGTGCCCGGGAAGATCGACGTCGCCGTGTTCGCGATCCCGGCCAAGTTCGTCGCCCAGGCGCTGGTCGAGGTCGGCGAAAAGAAGATTCCCGGCGCGGTGCTGATTCCGTCGGGCTTCGCCGAGACCGGCAACGTCGAGGGCCAGAAGGAGATCCAGGCGATCGGCCGCAAGTACGGCGTGCGGCTGATGGGGCCGAACATCTACGGCTTCTACTACACCTGGAAGAACCTCTGCGCGACCTTCTGCACCGCCTACGACGTCAAGGGCCATGCCGCGCTCTCCTCGCAGTCCGGCGGCATCGGCATGGCGATCATCGGTTTCTCGCGCTCGGCCAAGATGGGCGTGTCGGCGATCGTCGGCCTCGGCAACAAGGCCGACCTCGACGAGGACGACCTGCTGACGTTCTTCGAGCAGGACGACAACACCCACCTGATCGCGATGCACTGCGAGGACCTGAAGGACGGCCGCTCGTTCGCCGAGGTGGCGAAGCGGGTGTCGAAGAAAAAGCCGGTCGTCGTGCTCAAGGCCGGGCGCACCAACATGGGAGCGCGCGCGGCGAGCTCGCACACCGGCGCGCTGGCCGGCAACGACAAGATCTACGAAGACGTGTTCAAGCAGTCGGGCGTGATCCGCGCGCGTTCCTTGCGCGACCTGCTCGAGTACGCGCGCGCGCTGCAGGTGCTGCCGACGCCCAGGGGCGAGAACGTGATCATCATCACCGGCGCCGGCGGCTCGGGCGTGCTTCTGTCCGACGCCTGCGTCGACAACGGACTGTCGCTGATGCAGATGCCGCAGGACCTGGACCAGGCCTTCCGCAAGTTCATTCCGCCGTTCGGCGCCGCCGGCAACCCGGTCGACATCACCGGCGGCGAACCTCCGAAGACCTACCAGAACACGATCCGTCTCGGCCTCGAGGATCCGCGCATCCACGCGCTGGTGCTCGGCTACTGGCACACGATCATCACGCCGCCGATGGTGTTCGCCAAGCTCGCGTCGGAAGTGGTCGCCGAGATGCGCGCCAAGGGCATCGAGAAGCCGGTCGTCGCCTCGCTCGCCGGCGACATCCAGGTCGAGGAGGCGTCCGAATACCTGTTCGATCACGGCATCCCGGCGTATCCCTATACCACCGAGATGCCGGTCAACGTGCTGGGAGCGAAATACCGCTGGGCGCGCGGGGCGGGTTTGATCTAAGGCCTGCTGCCTTAAGCGACGATTCGAGCGGCGAGCAGCCCACGAACGACTACAGCGATGATCCATCATCTGGCCAGCCCGGCATTCTGGGTCGCCTTCGGCGAGATCATACTGGTCAACATCGTGCTGTCGGGCGACAACGCGGTGGTGATCGCGCTGGCCGCGCGCTCGCTACCGCCGCGGCAGCAGAAGCAGGCGATCATCTGGGGCAGCGTCGCGGCGACGGTGATCCTGGTCACGCTGACGATCATCGCCGCCGAAGTGTTTCAACTCCCGTACCTGAGACTCGTCGGCAGCCTGCTCCTGTTCTGGATTGCGGTGCAGCTCATCCTGCCGGGAACGGAAGGCGAGGACAGCGTCAAGGGCGGCAAGACCGCCTGGGCGGCGATGCGCACGATCCTGATCGCCGATCTGATCATGAGCACCGACAACATCATCGGCGTCGCGGCGACGGCCAAGGGCGATATCCTGCTGCTGATCCTGGGACTCGGGGTAAGCATCCCGGTCGTCGTCTTCGGCAGCACGCTGGTGATGAAGCTGATCAACCGCTTCCCAATCGTGATTACGGCCGGAGCAGCGCTGCTGGGCTGGGTGGCGGGAGACATGCTGGACAGCGATCCGGTGCTGGTCGGCTGGATCGCCGCGCACATGCCGTGGCTGCATTTCACGCTGCCGCTGGTCGGCGACATAAGCTGGACGCAGGTCCTCGGCGCCGTGCTGGTGGTGGTCGTCGGCAAGCTGATCGCCGCGCGTTCGGCCAGGTCGGACGAAGGCCGCTTCGACCTTGCCGACAACGCGCGGCAGCCGCGGTCGCGCTGACGATCGCCGAAGACGACATGCGATACCGGGGCCGCCGATGCTGAAGATCCTGGCGCTGGTGGACGGATCGGCGAGCTCGAGCCGCGCCGTCGGCTACGTGATCGAAATGTCAGCGCTGTGCAAGGAAGCGCCCGACATTCATCTGCTCAATGTGCAGATGCGCCTGACGCAGAGCGGTATCGCGCGGGGCGTGCCGCGCGGTGATCTCGACGATTACTACCATGACGAGGGCATGGCGGCGCTGGCGGCCGCCCGCAAGCTGCTCGATAAGGCAAATGTCAGGCATGCGTTTCACATCGGTGTAGGCGAGATCGGCGAAACCGTGGCAAAGTACGTGAAGGAACTCGCGATCCAGCAGATCGCGATGGGGACCCGGGCCCTCGGCCCGGTGGCGGGAATGCTGCTCGGCTCGGTTACGGCCCAGGTCATCCATGCCGTGGCGGTGCCGATCGTGCTCGTGAAATGATGGCAGGGTTACTGGCGCGGGAGCACGCGACGGGGACTTCGACGCGGCGCCAGGCAAGGCCGAGAAAAAGACCCGTCGACAGCGGGAAGCGTTTCAGGGAATCACAGCCACTCTAGGAGGCGAAATGAAGACTCAGCAACGTTCGATATGGCAAGCGGCTCGTCTTACGCTGGTCGCGGGCGCGGTCGCGGCGATCTTTCCCGCTGTGGCGTCTGCGTGGGAGCCGACCAAGCCGGTCCAGTTCATCGTTCCGGCCGGCACCGGCGGTGGCGCCGACCAGATGGCCCGCTTCATCCAGGGCGTGACCAGCAAGCACCACCTGATGAAGGAGCCGTTCATCGTCATCAACGAGTCGGGCGGCGCCGGCGCGCAGGGCTTCCTCGACGTCAAGGACAGCAAGGGCGACCCGGAAAAGATCATCATCACCCTGTCCAACCTGTTCACGACGCCGCTGGCCACCGGCGTTCCGTTCAGCTGGAAGGACCTGACGCCGGTGGCGATGCTGGCGCTCGACGAGTTCGTGCTGTGGGTCCACGCCGATACGCCGTACAAGACAGCCAAGGAGTACATCGACGCGGTCAAGGCGGCAGGGCCGGGCAAGTTCAAGATGGGAGGCACCGGATCGAAGCAGGAAGACCAGATCATCACCGCCCAGATCGAGCAGAACAACCCGGGCGTCAAATTCACCTACATACCCCTTAAGGGCGGTGGAGACGTCGCGGTGCAACTGGTCGGCAAGCACATTGATTCGACGGTCAACAACCCGATCGAGGCGGTCGCGCACTGGCGCGCCGGCAAGCTGCGGCCGTTGTGCGTATTCGATGCGCAGCGGATGCCGTACAAGGAAAAAGTCACTGCCACCATGTCGTGGTATGACATCCCGACGTGTACCGAGGCCGGCCTTCCCGTCGAGTACCTGATGCTCCGCGGCATCTTCATGCCCGCCGGCGTCACCAAGGATCAGGTCGACTTCTACATCGATCTGTTCAAGAAGGTGCGGGCAACTCCCGACTGGAAGACGTTCAGCGAGCAGGCGGCGTTCAACCAGTCGTTCATGAGCGGACCCGAGTACGTGCAGTGGGTGACCAAGGCCGAAGCGATGCACGAGGGGCTGATGGCGAAGGCGGGCTTCCTGGCCAAGAAGTAGATCCGGCACCACAGGCACCGCCAAACCCGGCACAACGTTGGCGACGGGCGGACGCGAGAGACGTCCGCCCGATCGTTGCAGACTGTCGCATAAGGTGCGACTTCGCGGAGACAGACGATGGCAGAGCCCGACGAACCCGGCGACGACGGCCGGCCGCTGGTCACGGTACGGACGACGGAGATCGTCGTCGCCGCAATCGTGTTCGCCTTCGGCGCGTCGTTTCTTTTCACCAGCTCCAGGCTGGGATTCCGGTGGAGCAGTGACGGGCCGCAGTCGGGCTTTTTCCCGTTCTACGTGAGCCTGTTTATCTGCGTGGCCAGCGCGGTGATCCTGTTGCAGGCGATCCTGCGACGCAGCGCCAAGGGCCAAAGCGGCTTTGTCGGCCGCGGCCAGTTGGTGCAGGTGCTGCAGGTGCTGATTCCCGCGGCGCTGTACGTGCTGGGAATACAACTGATCGGTATCTACGTGTCGTCGGCGATCTACATCACCCTGTTCATGCACTACCTCGGCAACTATCCGTGGAAGAAAAGCGTGCCGCTGGCGATCGCCATATGCGTGCTCTTGTTCTTCATGTTCGAGGTCTGGTTCCAGGTTCCGCTGTTCAAGGGCTACTGGGATCCGACCGGATGGACCGGCTACTAGCCGCCCGATAAAGCGTCTGCGGGGACTCGAATGTCCGACCTGACTCTGCTGTTTCACGGCTTTGCCGTAGTCCTCACGCCGTTCAACCTCGGCCTGATGCTGCTCGGCATCGTGCTCGGTGTCATCATCGGCGTGCTGCCGGGTCTCGGGGCCGCCAACGGCATCGCGATCCTGCTGCCGCTGACGTTCAAGATGCCGCCGACATCGGCGATCATCATGCTGTCGTGCATCTATTGGGGTGCGCTGTTCGGCGGCGCGATCGCCTCGATTCTTTTCAACATCCCGGGCGAGCCGTGGTCGGTCGCCACCACGTTCGACGGTTATCCACTGGCGAAGAAGGGCCGCGCCGGCGAGGCCCTGACGTCGTCGTTCACCTCGTCGTTCGTCGGTGCCTTCGTCGCCGTCCTGCTGATCACCTTTCTGGCGCCGGTCATCGCACGCTTCGCGCTGCAGTTCGGTCCGCCGGAATTCTTCTCGGTCTACTTGCTGACATTCTGCAGCTTCGTCGGCATGGGCAAGGGGTCGCCCTGGAAGATCATCGTCTCGATGATGATCGGCTTCGCGCTATCGGCCGTCGGCATTGACATCGTCACTGGCCAGCTCCGGCTGACTTTCGGTTTTTCGAGCCTGATGAAGGGTTTCGATTTCCTGATCGCCGTCATCGGATTGTTCGGCATCGGCGAAATACTTCTGTCGATGGAGGAAGGGCTTGCCTTCCACGGCGTCCAAGCCCGGATCAATCCGAAGGTCGTGCTCGAGACCTGGCGCAAGCTGCCGCGCTACTGGATGACCTTCATCCGCAGCACGGCGATCGGGTGCTGGATGGGGATTACGCCGGGCGGCGCGACGCCGGCATCGTTCATGAGCTACGGCGTGGCCAAGAAGATGTCCCGCGATGGAGACAAATTCGGATCCGGAGTGCTCGAGGGCGTCGTGGCGCCGGAGACCGCCGCGCACGCCGCCGGCACCAGCGCGCTGCTGCCGATGATCACGTTGGGCATACCCGGTTCGCCGACCGCAGCGGTGCTTCTCGGCGGCCTCCTGATCTGGGGCCTCCAACCCGGCCCGCTGCTGTTCGCCGAAAAACCCGACTTTGTCTGGGGGCTGATCGCCAGCATGTACCTCGGCAACCTGGTGGGCCTGATCGTCGTGCTCAGCCTGGTGCCGCTGTTCGCCGGTATCCTGCGCATCCCGTTCTCGATCATCGCCCCGGTGATCGTCGTCATCTGCGCCATCGGCGCCTACACGGTCAACAACGCGATGCAGGACATCTGGTTCATGATCGGCTTCGGCGTCATCGGCTACCTGTTCAAGAAGCTCGACTATCCGCTGGCGCCGATGGTGCTGGCGCTGGTGCTGGGCAACAACGCCGAAAATGCGTTTCGGCAGGCGATGCTGATGTCGCAGGGAAGCTTGGACATCATGTGGTCGAACTGGCTGGTCGGTTCGATCACCACGCTAGCGGCGATCATGCTGTTCTGGCCGTTGATTTCCTGGGGCATCAGGATGGTGATCCCGGCCAGGCCGGCAGCGCAGCGACCGCTCGACTAGGGCTCGTCAACGCTGTGGGCGCGGCCCGGGCGCCGCGGCCGGAAATCACGCGAGCCCAGGATGAACGCCAACCTCTACGCGCTGCTGCGCGATCATTTCGGCGAGCATCTCGAGCAGCCGTGCATCCTGATCCCGGGCGGCCCGGTCATCCACTACGACGACCTGGATGCCGAGTCGGCGCGGATGGCCAACGCGCTGGTAGCGTCAGGCTGCGCGGTCGGCGATCGGGTCGCGGTGCAGACCGACAAGTGCTGGCGCGCGCTCGCGCTCTACCTGGGTGCCCTGCGCGCGGGGTTCGTCTATCTGCCGCTCAACCCGGCGTACCGCAAGGCGGAGCTCGGCTATTTCCTCGGCGATGCCGAGCCTCGGGTCGTCGTCTGCGCTCCCGACGACGCGGCGGGAATCTCCGCGCTGCGCCCGCAGGCGCAGGTGCTGACGCTAGGCGGCGACGAAGGAAGCATGGCCGACCGTGCGCGCGGTTCGAGCCCGGTCTTCGACACCGTCACGTCGGCGCCGGGCGACCTGGCGGCGCTCTTGTACACCTCCGGCACGACCGGCCGCTCGAAGGGCGCGATGCTCACCCACCGCAATCTGGCCAGCAATGCGCTGGCGCTGGTCGATCGCTGGAGCTTCACGCGCGGCGACGCGCTGGTCCACGCCCTGCCGTTGTTCCACGTGCACGGCCTGTTCGTCGCCTGCCATTGCGTGCTGCTGTCGGCGGCCAGGATGCTGTGGCTGCCGAAATTCGATCCGGCAGAGGTGATGAAGATTCTCCCGCTGGCCACGGTGATGATGGGCGTGCCGACGTACTATTCGCGATTGCTGGCCGACGCCGGCTTCGGCGCCGAATCCTGCCGCTCGATGCGGCTGTTCATCTCCGGCTCGGCGCCCCTGCTGGCGGACACCTTCCGCGACTTTGCCGAGCGCACCGGTCACACCATCCTCGAGCGCTACGGCATGACCGAAACCGGCATGAACACGTCGAATCCGCTCGATGGCGAGCGCCGCTGCGGCAGCGTCGGCCCAGCGCTGCCGGGGGTCGGCGTGCGCGTCGTCGACGGCAACGGCGGCCCGGTACCGCCGGGGGTGGTCGGCAGCATCGAGGTCAAGGGACCGAACGTGTTTGCCGGCTACTGGCGGATGCCCGACAAGACCGCCGAGGAGTTCACCGGCGACGGGTGGTTCCGGACCGGCGACGTCGGCGAGCTTTCGGTCGATCAGTATCTGTCGATCGCCGGCCGGGCCAAGGACCTGATCATCACCGGAGGCCTCAACGTCTATCCGAAGGAGATCGAGCAGAGGATCGATGCACTCCCCGGCGTCGCCGAGTCGGCGGTGATCGGCGTTCACGATCCGGATTTCGGCGAAGCGGTGACCGCCGTCGTGGTCGCGAAGACGGGTCACGTGCTGAGCGAAGCCGACATCATCGCCGCGCTGAAGCAGGAGATCGCCGGCTTCAAGGTGCCTAAGCGCGTGCACGTCGTCGGCGAGCTGCCGCGCAACGCCATGGGCAAGGTCGAGAAGAGTACCTTGCGCCGGAAATACGCGGCGCGCTGACGGCGAACCGGGCTGCTTACGATGTCTGCGGAACGGCGTCGCGCCCGCCGAGCGGTGCAACGGTCGCTGTCCTGGCCGACGCCTCGTGCGTCGACACCGCGGGAAATCGCGCGACGATCTTCACCCCGGAGCCGCCCGCCGATTGCACCGACAACGCCGCGTGGTGGCGGTCGGCGACCTCCTTGACGATGGCGAGTCCCAGTCCGGAGCCTTCACCCGGCGAACCTTCGATCCGGTAGAAGCGTTCGAAGATGGCGCTCCGTTTCTCCTCGGGAATCCCCGGGCCGGTGTCCTCCACCGACAAGCAGGCTTCGTCTCGGTCGACGCCGGTACGTATCGTGACGGCGCCGCCCGACGGTGTATAGCGCACCGCGTTGTCGATCAAATTGTTGAGCAGCTCGGCCATCAGCACCGGGTTGCCCGCCACCGGCGCGTTGTCGAGCACGAATCCGATGTCGATATTGCGCGCGATGGCGCGCGGCACCCATTCCTGCACCGCGGCGTCGGCGATGTGGCGCAAGTCGAAAACCTGGAACTCGCGACCGTTGGCGCCGCTGGCCTCGGCCCGGGCCAGCACCAAAAGCTGCTTGGCCAGCCGGCTCGCTTTGGTCGTCGCGACGTGCATGCCCTCGATCTCGGCGCGGACCTCCGGCCCGAGATCGCGCCGCAACAAGAGCTCGAGATGCATCTGCAGGCCGGCGAGCGGCGTGCGGAGCTGGTGCGCAGCGTTGGCGAGAAAGCGCTGCTGCACGGCGTTGGCCTCGCGCATGCGCCCGAGCAGCTTGTTGAACGCCTTGACCGCGGGCGCAATCTCGAGCGGAGAGCCCGCCTCCGACAGTGGACGCAGATCGTTGGGACCTCGGCCAAGCAGCTCGCGTCGCACCCGCGCCAGCGGCGCGACGCCATGCTTGACGCCGGTCCAGGCCAGCGCCACGGCGGCGAATGCGATCAGCAGCGTCGGTACCAATTCGGCCGCCAGGATCTCCCAGATCAGGCGATGGCGCTTCGACAGCGTTTCGCCGACCTGGACGTAGAAGCCGCTGGCGGATCGCACGGCGGCGATACGCACCGGCTCGTTGCCAAAGACGCCGTCGAAGAAGGTGCGCTCGCCTTCCTTGAGCACCGGCGGCGCCGCCAACTCGGAAGTGCCGGCGATGACACGGCCATCGGCGGCGCGAATCTGGAAGATCATCGTGTCGACGTGGTCGTACATCAACGCCGCCTGCGCCTGCACCAGCATATCGAGATGCGGGCCGTCGGCGCCGGTCCGGATGTTGTCCGCCATATCCAGCGCGGGATCGAGCAGCGCCCGGTCGTAGGCCGACGTCGCGACGCTCAACGCCACGCCATAGGTCAGCATTCCCGCGCAGAGCACCAGCAGCAGCAGCGACGGGATCAGGAACAGCAGCAGCCGGCGCCGGATGCTGTGCCCGTTTCCCCTGGCCTCAGGCATCGAACGACTCCCACAGGTAGCCGAAGCCGCGCACGGTGCGGATCCTCACGCCCGCCTGCTCGATCTTGGCGCGCAGCCGCGACACGTACACCTCGATGGTGTTGAGCGCGAGATGCTCGTCGTAGTTGAACAGCTGCTGGGCGATGTAGTCCTTGCTGAGCACGCGCCCGGGTCGGGTCAGGAACAGCTCGAGCAGCGCCCATTCACGGACGGTGAGATCGATCGCCGCGCCGTTTGCGGTCACCTGCTTGGCCTCGCGGTCGACAGTCAGGCCGCCGGCGACGATCGGGCCGGCGGGCAGCGATGTGCGGCGCAGCAGAGCGCGAACCCTGGCCTCGAATTCGTTCAGCGAGAACGGCTTGGTCAGATAGTCATCGGCGCCCAGGTCGAGGCCGCGCACGCGATCCTCGACCGCATCGCGCGCGGTCAGCACCAGCACGTTGGTCTGCGACCGGCGCTGGCGCAATCGTCTCAGCACTTCGAAGCCGTCGATGTCGGGCAAGCCGATGTCGAGCACCAGCAGCTCGTAGGGCGTGGTCTTGAGCGCGCTATCGGCTCCGATGCCGCCGCTCACCTGGTCGACGCCGTGCCCGGCGCGGGTCAACAGGCGGGTCAAGCCCGCAGCGAGCAGCGAATCGTCTTCGGCGACGAGAATGCGCATCGTGGGTTCACTCCATTCTGGACGACAGACGAGCTGTCATGTTACCGGCAAACCGTCGCCTTGGTCCGTCAGCCAATCGTCAGGCAACCTTCAGCAATCCGACAGTCTGCGCGCGTACGATCGTTTTTCCAAGATCGACCGACGCCGGCAAACACGGCCGTTTGCGCCAACATTGCCGGATCGAATCGACCGCGGAAACCAAGAACTGCGGACCGCCACGCCGACGACAAAGGCCGTGCGAACCCGCGTGTCGCCGCCACTCTTTGGAGGAGAGTCAACGTGAGCCTCAAAAGAATTCTGCTGATCGCGGTTTCGCTGGCGTTTGTCTGCGCAGGCACGGTACGCGCCGACCCCGTCGACGATCTCAAGGCGCAGATGGAGATCCTGCAGAAGCAACTGGATCAGGTAAAGACGCAGCTTTACAACATGCAGCAGGAGAAAAAGAAAGAGGAAAAGGAGGGCGGCAACTTCGTGCGCACGAAACCCGGCAACGCTTTGACCTTCCTGGTCGGCGGCGGCGAGGTGACGTTGTACGGCCACGTCGACGTCTCTCTCGATGACCAGACCAGCGGGCTCAGCGGCTTCATCAACAACGGCAAGCCGGTGACCGGCAAGAACGGCTGGGTTCCCGACATTTCCAGCAACCTGTCGAACTTCGGCGTTCGCGGCCAGCGCCCGCTGAGCAACGACCTGAAGGGGGTGTTCCAGTTCGAGACCGAAGTTGCGTACGCGGCGACACCCGGCGCCTCCGATCAGGCACCGGATGGCACGGCGCAGAAGTTCAGCCTCGGATCGCGCAACAGTTTCATCGGCCTCCAGAGCACAAAGTATGGCGCGATCAAGCTGGGCAAGACCGACACGCCGTACAAGACTTCGACCGGCCGCATGGACCCCTTAGCCAGCACTCCGGGCGACTACAACGCCATCATGGGGAACAGCGGCGGGGATAACCGCGCGGAATTCGACGCACGGCTGCCGCACTCGATCTGGTACGAGTCGCCGAAGATCAACAACTTCAATTTCAATCTCCTGGTCTCGCCCGGCCAGAACAAGAGCACCGATACCCAACTGTATGCGCTGGGTGAACCGGATTGCGCGGGCGGCAATTCGACCGGCGGCCTGAACGGTAACAACGGCCAACCGGGCTCTTGCGAGGATGGCTCTTTCGACACCGCCTTCAGTACCACGCTTGTTTACCAGTCGGGCCCGCTGTACGCGATCGCCGGCTTCGAGCGCCACAACAAGGTCAATCGCAAGGGCGACGAGACGGTTCCAGGCACCATCGGCGTCCGGGACGAAAGCGCGTACAAGGTCGGCGTGCAATACGCCTTCCCGACCAAGACGACCGTCAGCCTCATCGTCGAGCGCCTGAAGCGGGATGCCATCACTCCCGCGCTCGACGAGCGCACTCATACTTCCGAGTATTTGTCTGCGACTCAGGCGATCACTCCCGTAGACTTTTTGAACGCCGCCTGGGCGCACGCCGGCAGGACACCGGGACAGCCCGATCAGGGAGTGCAGGACAAGGACGGTATTCCGGCCATGCCCGGCTCGTCGAACAACTCGGCTAACCTGTATGCCTTCGGTTACAAGCATTACTTCGGTGACCGGCGGACGACGTTTTACCTTGTGTATGCCCGGCTGGTCAACGAGCACTGGGCGCACTACTCGCTGGGCGCGGGCGGCCACGGTCTGCCGACCCGAAACTACGTGGGCGACAAGTTCATCGGTGGCTGTGCCGATGGTGGGAATTGCGGTCCGCCGTTCTCAGGAAATACCGCCCAGGCATTCTCGGTCGGGCTGACTTACGACTTCTAAGGTTCGACGAATCGTCGCCGCGATGGGGCGACGGGGGCAGCAAGCGCTGTAACGTGCCATCGACGTAGTGTTGGGCTCTCCTCCGCCGGCACATAACCGGCACGGGCGCGCGTCGGACCCTCCCCAGACGCGCGCCCGTTTTGTTTTTGCGGGCGCGCGTCGGGAGCCTCCTTGGACGCGCGCCCGTCTTGTCCTTGCCGCGCTCGATCCCTGGCACCCGGGCTCGCCTACTCCTGCGGACGGCCTCCCCAGCGGCCGAGCGTGTGATTCGGCGCATCGCCGGCGATCTCCGCCAGATAGGTCGGCCGGTCAGGCGCCGGCGGACCGCTTTCCACCGCGCCGGGCGCCACCGCCGCGAGCCCGGCGCGCGTGTCGGCATCGAGACCGCTTTCCGAAATCAGCCCGCGGTCGACCCAGACAGGCTTTTGATCGACCAGGCGCGCGTAGACGCGCCCCGTGCTCTGTAACGCGAAGTTGATCTCGCCGAAGCGCCGCACGCATTCCCTGAGGAAGGCGGTGTTGCGCTCGGGCGCGAGCAGCGCACGGTCGTCGTAGAGGAGTTCCGGGCCGCCGGCGTCGATGTTCACGCGCTGGAAGCGCTCGACGTCGAGCAGGCCGCCGACGTCGAGCACGTTCAGCGTATCGTTCCAGCCGAAAGCGATGGTGCGGGGCCGTTCGCCGAGTTGCACGCTGTTGTCGAGAAATTCGAAGTGGACGCGCTTGTCGACGCGCTCGATCCATGTAAAAAAAAGCTGCGGCATGCCGGAGTACGCCTCGACCGCGTGCGCCAGCGTGTCGTCGACCGCCTTGTAGCGTCCGACGTCGAGCCCGCGTTTCCAGGCGCGCTCGACCAGCGAGGCCGGCGGCGTGATCATGAAAAAGAGGTACACGATGCGGCCGAAGCGCGTCAGCAGGTTGCTGCCGGCCTCGTCCGAGTCCGGCGCGAAGCTGTCGAAGCGGAAGCGGTCGATCAGGAGATGTGTCATGCCGCCGAGCTCGGCCTTGCGCGCCATGTAGCGGTCGAGCTTCTGGTCGACGATCTGCAATTCGTCGGCGGTGAACGCTCCGCCGTAGCGGAACGCGGCGCCGAGCGTGCCGTAATCGAGCAGTTGCTTGCGCCAGATGTCCGGACTGATCAGCGCGAAATCGCGCCAGTCGACACCGATATCGGCAGCGAGTTTCTTCTGCAGCGGGCGCAGCGTGCTCTTGCCCGACGCCGACGGTCCCTTGGTGTTCATGACGAACGGCTGCGTCTGGCGCGGCAGCGCGGCGTAGCCGTGCTCCTTCGCGCCGGCGGCGATCCAGGGATCGACCAGGCGCCCGATCGCGTCCGCGCCGGCGTCGTTGCAGGCGAAGCCCGCGGCGATCGACGCGATCAGGTCCCTGCTGCCCCAGACGCGGCCGTGGCGAACCAGCAGCGCGGACAGCACCCGGGCGAGCGCGCGATACGCGGCCTTGTCGACGCGATCCACGGCAGCGTGCGCGCTCGCGGTCCAGTCCGCGAGTACCTGGCGCTCCGGTGGGATCCCGGTCGCCGCCGCATCGATCGGCGCGCGATCGTGGCCCAACAGGGCGCGCCAGCCTCCGGCGCCGCTTTTCCTCGCCGACGGCGGCGCGCTCGTCCTTGCATCGAACAACCGTCCGACCTCGGCGTCGATTCGTGCGCGCAGGCGCCCGCGCATCGCTCCGTACGCCGCGTCGATCGCCTCGCGGTGCGGTTCGATGTGGCCCGAGAGCAGCGTCCGGGTGATCTGGCGGAAGTTGATGCCCAGATCCTCGATCCTGGTGCCGTCGGGTACCGACAGATCGGCGGTGACCCGGATCAGGACTTCGTGCAGCGCCAGGCGCTCCGGCCGGAACGCGACCAGCTCGTCGGCGGGAAGTCCAGTGAGATCGGCAAGCTCGATCGCGTCCGCCACGTCGCCGAACACGTTCTCCGGCCGGAAGATCGTGCACAGGTGCAAGAGGTCGCGCGGGATCTGCGACTCGATCCCGGGATGCCACGGGCCGAAGGTCTCGGCGGGAGCGGACGCGAGCTCAGGAGGCAAGGAATTTCCAGACGAAGAAGGCGGAGATTGCAAACAGCAACACGGCAAACGCGCGGCGCAGGCGCGCCACCGGCCAGCGATGCGCCATCCGCGCCCCCGCCGGGGCGGCGATGACGCTGGCGCTGGCGATCGCAAACAGCGCCGGCAGGTTGACGTAGCCTATGGTGTACGGCGGCAGGTCGGAAACGCGCGATCCGGCCAGCAGGTAGCCGACGGTGCCCGCGGCGGCGATCGGGAGCCCGAGCGCGGCCGAGGTCGCGACGGCGTTGTGGATGCGCACGTTGCACGCGGTCATGAACGGCACCGAGATGAACGCGCCGCCGGCGCCGACCATGCTCGACAGCAGGCCCAGCGCGCTGCCCGTGCCGAGCATGCCGAGCGGGCCCGGCAGCGCGCGGGAGGGCTTAGGCTTGGTGTCGCGCAAGAGCCGCGTCGCGGTGAACGCCGTGAACAGCGCGAACACCCCGGCCAGCGTCGAGGTCGACAGGCCGCCGACGATCTGCGGCCCGACCAGCGATCCGATCAGGATGCCCGGACCGAGCTTCCAGAAGATCGGCCACACGACCGCATCGTGCGCGTGGTGCGCGCGCACGCTGGAAATCGACGTGAACACGATCGTAGCGAGCGACGTCGCCACCGCGATGTGCAGCACGTGCGCCGGCGGAAAATGCTGCCGGGTGAAGATCAGCGTCAAGAGCGGGATCATCGTCATGCCGCCGCCGATCCCCAGCAGCCCGGCGATAAAGCCGACTACGCCGCCGATCGCCAGGAAGATCGGGACCAGCGTCCAATCCACGCCGCTACACCCTGGCCAGCTTGCTCGTGATGAACGCCCATTCCTGCGGATCGACCGGCGTGATCGACAGCCGATTGCCCGGCTGCAGCGTGCGCATCCGCTCGAGCTCGGGGTGCGCGCGCAGCTCGGCCAGCGACACCAGCCGCGTCTTTTTCACCAGGGTGACGTCGACGTTCTGCCAGCGCGGCGCGGCGCGGCTCGCCTTCGGGTCGTAGTACGGGCTCTTCCTGTCGAATTGCGAAGCATCGGGGTACGCGGGCTTGCTGATCCTGACGATGCCGGCGATCCCCGGCTCGGGGCAGCTCGAATGGTAGAAAAAAGCGAGATCGCCGACCTGCATCTGGTCGCGCATGAAATTGCGCGCCTGGTAGTTGCGCACGCCGTACCAGGCGACTGTCTTCCCGGGCATCGCGGCGAGGTCGTCGATCGACACCTCGTCGGGCTCGGATTTCATCAGCCAGTAGCGCATCGGCAGCTCCGATTCTTCGCCGCTCGCGTTCGAGTCGGCGCTCGCCATAGCTTACCCGACGGCCGCATCGGCGCGTCGAGGCCGCTTGACGACGCTCCGGACGGCGCGCGTCTCGCCGCCGGCACGGCGCGCCCGAGGGCGGCGGAGCCTGCGGGCGAGCCGACGGACGGCCCGGCAGATACCGCCGAAAGCGCGCCCCACCGCAGCTTCGTCAGCATTCAGGGAGTAAGCTACAGGTGGGGGATCTTGGCCAAGGCTCGCGAGCAGGCGCATTGCGGCGAGCCAGGGAGGTGCGATGAAACCGCTGCTGGGCCTGTCGGCGCTGGTTTGCGCCGCCGCTATCAACGTAGCTCAAGCCTACGAATATCGATTGCAATTCACTCCCAACGCCGGTGCTCGCGGCCTGGTCGTCGCCGGTTATGCATTTCAGGGCGATACGGTGCTCGGCAACTGCAGCTATTACACGGTACGCTCCGGCTCGGGGCGCGGCGGCGGCTATCACACCGTCACCACCCACTACAACCAGACGTGCACCTGGGATCTGTACGGCAACCTGCTGGGCATCGCCCAGGGCGCGCCGGCGGTGCCGACGCCGCTCTACACGAGCGGCACGCAAACCGTCTACGCCACGAATGTAAACGGGGATTTCACCGGCAGCGACAGCAAGCTGGCCGGCGGCTTCATCGACGTCCCCGGCCCGCACTACCGCTGGCTCACATCCAACGCGTATGCGGTGCTGCAGCAGGCGCGGCAGACGATATCGGTGACGCTGGTCAGCGACGGCGAGCTGCCGCTGACCGTCTCGGCGGTGGCCGCCACCGCCCGGAGCGGCACGATCGGCGCGACCGGCTCGACGTGCATCGGCGTGCTCGCGCCGGGCGTGACCTGCGTAGTCAACGTGAGCTATGACCCGACAGCATTGCGTTCGCCGACCGGGCTCGCCTACGACACGCTCACCATCAGCGTGACCTCGGACGCCGGCCAGGCGTCCGATTTCGTCCAGAGCTACACGATCATCCTGATCGCCCCGCCGGACGACGAAGGCGATGCGGTGCCGGGCGAGCCGACCGGCGATTCGGGCGGCGGCGACGGGATCGGCGGAGGATCGTAAGGCCGATCGAGCAGCGAGCTCCCGCCCGCTCGGGCGGAAGCTCGCGTTTAGGTGCCCCCCACCTGTGCCGTGCCAACCGTCATCTTGAACCTGAGTTCAAGAGGGTCGCCTGCCAGGACCATCAGGCGCTTCCGCGTAGGGAACGCACACCGGTCCGTTAGAGGCTCGGCAACTCGCTAAGTCAGCATTGGTTCAAAGAGTGTATGGCCAGCTCGAACACCGCAGGGGACGTTGAAAGCGAAGCATTGCGCCGATCTCGCGCTTCGGCGCGAGGTCAGAACAGCTTGTCCTGATCGGCCATCGCGCGATCGATCGCCGACTGCATCGCGGAAATTCTACGCCGAACGCCGGCGCTGTCAAAACCGGCGGCCGCAGCGCCGGGGCGCCCGCCCTTCGCCTGCAACAATTCGTGCGCGATGTTGAGCGCCGCCATCACGGCGATGCGCTCGGTGCCGGAGATCTTGCCCGAATCGCGGATCTCGCGCATGCGGCGATCGAGCAGAGCCACCGCCTGCGTCAATTCGTCGCGCTCCGACTGCTTGCAGGCAACGCGGTACTCGCGTCCCAGGATCGAGACGTCGAGCGTGGTGGCGGGATCGTCCATCGCCTCTACCGTCGACTCAGCCCAGCGATTCCGGAAGCTGCTGCAGCAACGCGTCGATGCGCGACGTCGCCGCGCCGATGCGCGCCGACAGCGCCCGGTTCTGCTCGAGCGCCCGTCCCAGCTCGCGCTTCAGCGACTCGTTCTCGGCGCGCAGCCGGTTGTAGTCGGCCAGGAGCAGCGCGAGCTTCTGCTCGAGGTTGCCGAATTCCGCGAGTTCCGATTCCATTGTCATGACTATGGAGCAAGCGTCGGAGCGCGTCAACGGTCCGACTCGCGTCATGCCGCGTCGAGCGCCCGGTAGCGCACTTCGAGAATCTCGAGCTCTTCGGGTCCGCCCGGCGTCTTCAGCGCAACGATGTCTCCCTCGCGCGCCTTGATCAGCGCCCGCGCCATCGGTGACACCCAGCTGATGAAGCCGCGGGCGGTGTCGATCTCGTCGACGCCGACGATGCTGATGGTCCGCGTCTCGCCGTGCGAATCGCGCACCGTCACCGTCGCGCCGAAGAAAATCTGGTCGAGGTCGTCGGCGTCGCGGCGCGCCAGCGGGTCGACCACCTCGGCGATGTCGAGGCGGCGGATCAGGAAGCGGATGCGGCGATCGATCTCGCGCAACCTCTTCTTGCCGTAGATGTAGTCGCCGTTCTCCGAGCGATCGCCGTTGCTCGCCGCCCAGGCAACAGTGGCGACGACCTCGGGCCGCTCGCGGTCGACGAGTTGGGCGAGCTCGGACTTCAGTCGCGCGAAGCCGCCCGGGGTCATGTAGTTGCGGGCGCCGGCCGGCAACGGCGAAGCCTCATCGACGTCGTCGTCGATCTCGTCGTCGCCTTCGCGGGTGAATGCCTTGCTCATCGATCGGAGTTCGAGAGGCGGCGCGACGTCGCCGGCGGACGAGCCATTCCGTCAGCGCGGCGCCTCGACTGAAATTATAGTCCCGCTGCCGGAGCTATAATCGTGGCCCTTTCGCGCGGTTGCACGCGCCGGCGCCCCGCAAGTCGCTGTTTCGATGACCCGGATTCCACCCCTGCCGACCCTCGCCGCCCTCGCGGCGACCGCGCTCGCCGCCTTCGCGCTGGCGCTCCTGGTCGGCAGCGTCGCACTCGATCCGATCACAGTGCTGCGCGCGCTCGCCGGCAGCGCCGATCCGATGCCGCGCCTGATCGTGCACGAGCTGCGGCTGCCACGCGCGCTGGCGGCGTTCGCCACCGGCGGCTCGCTGGCGATGGCGGGCGCGCTGCTGCAGGTGCTGCTGCGAAATCCTTTGGCCGATCCGTACGTGCTGGGCGTCTCCGGCGGCGCGTCGGTCGGTGCGCTTACGGCGATGCTGCTCGGCGCCGCCGCCTGGCTCACTCCCGCCGGAGCGTTTGCCGGCGCCTTCCTGTCGACTGCTCTGGTGTTCGCGCTCGCGCGCGGCGCTGGCGCGTGGTCGCCGACGCGGCTGTTGCTGACCGGCGTCATCGTCGCCGCCGGCTGGGGCGCGCTGGTCGCGCTGATCCTCACGATCGCACCCGAGACGCAGTTGCGCGGCATGCTGTTCTGGCTGATCGGCGACCTGTCGGCGCCGCCCGCGGCGTGGACGCCGCTCGCCGTGCTGGCGCTGGCGCTCTTCGTCGCGCTGCCGTTCGCGCGCGACCTGAATGCGCTGGCGCGCGGCGAGTCGGTCGCTGCAGCGCTCGGCGTCGCGGTCACCCGACTGCCGTGGCTAGTCTTCGCGCTGGCGGCACTGCTGACCGCGGTGGCGGTCACGACGGCAGGAGCGATCGGCTTCGTCGGGCTGATCGTGCCGCACGCGGTCCGGCTGGTGCTCGGCAACGACCAGCGCATTCTGCTGCCGGCGTCGGCGCTGGCCGGCGGCGCGATGCTTCTGGTCGCCGACACGCTGGCGCGACAGATCGCGGCGCCGGCGCAACTGCCGGTCGGCGTCGTCACCGCGCTGATCGGCGTGCCGATGTTCCTGGTCCTGCTGCGCCGCGAGCGGTGAGCGCGACTGCCCTGCTGCGGGTGCGGGAGCTGTCGGTGCGCATCGCCGCGCTGACCGTGTGCCGCAACCTGAGCTTCACCGTCGAGCCCGGCCAATGCTGGGCGATTCTCGGGCGCAACGGCGCCGGCAAGACGACGCTGCTGCGGACGCTGGCGGGATTGCGTCCGGCAGCCGGCGGCACGATCGAGCTTGGCGGACTGCCGCTCGAGGGGCTATCGATGCGCGAGCTTGCGCGGCGGCGCGCCGTGCTGCCGCAGGACGACGCCGACGCGTTCGCCGCGACGGTCCTGGAGACCGCGTTGATCGGCCGGCATCCGCATCTGTCGCGCTGGCAGTGGGAAAGCCGCGACGATCTCGCGATCGCCCGTGCCGCGCTGGCCGCGATGGCCATCGGCACCGCCGAAGCGCGAGACGTGCGCAGCCTCTCCGGCGGCGAGCGCCGACGCGTCGCGCTGGCCGCGATGCTGGCGCAGCAACCCGAGCTCATGCTTCTCGACGAGCCGTCGAGCCATCTCGACCTCGCGCACCAGCTCGCGCTGCTCGACCGGCTGACTGCGCTGTCGCGCGGCGAAGGCAAGGCGATGCTGATGGTCCTGCACGACGTCAACCTGGCGGTGCGCTCTTGCGACCACGCCGTGCTGCTGGAGGACGGCGCGGCGCAAGCCGGGCCGGCGCAGGAGCTGCTGACGGCAGATCGGCTGTCGCGGCTCTACGGCGTGCCGCTGCGGGCGCTGGCGACGGATCAGGGAATGGTCTTCGCGCCGGCCTGACGCGTGGCCCGGGCGCGGTCGATGACCGCGCAAAGCTCGCCGACGCCGTCGATGAATCTCGGCCCGGCGCGGTGCAGCAGGTTGGCGTCGACGACGTACAGATTGCCGAGCGCGACCGCGGGCAGCGCCGGCCAGCGACGCCAGAGGTCGAGCCACGCCGGACGTATCGCGCCGTCGTTGGCGGCGACGATCAGCTCGGGCCGCGCCGCCAGCACGGCTTCGATGCTGACCGCGGGCGCCGGGAGCGACAGCCCGGCGAAGACGTTCTCGCCGCCGCACGAGGAGATCGCGGCGCTGATCAGGTGCGAGCCGCCGATCGTGTACAGCGGGGCATTCCAGATTTCGTAGAACACGCGGATGCGGGCAGCGCCGCGCTCGCGCTCGCGAATCGCCGCAAGGCGCGCGCGGAAGCGCGCCGCCGCAACGTCGGCGAGATCGGAAGTTCCAGCCAGCGCGCCGAGCCGCTCGAGGTCGGCGGCGATCGCGTCCGGCGCGTGCGGGTCGGTCAGGTAGACCGGGATTCCCAGCCCGCGCAGGCGTTCGATCTGCGCCGGCGCGACGTACGGCCAGGCGACGGCCAGATCGGGTTTCAGGCTGACGATCCGCTCGAGGTCGAGGGCGCGGGAATCGCCGACCTTCGGCAGGCGCGCGGCCTGCGGCGGCCAGTCGGCCGGATCGGTGACGGCGACGACCCGGTCGCCCGCGCCTGCCGCGAACAAGAGCTCGGTCGCGCTGGGCGCGAGGCTCACGATGCGCCTCGCCGGCGCCGGCAGCTCGACCGCGGCGCCGGTGCTGTCGATGACGCTGATCCGATGCGTTGTCGCGAGCGCCGGCAGCGGCGCGAGCAACGCGACGAGCAACACCGCGCGGCCGTCGATCCGTCGCGCCAGCCGCGCTGCACGCAGCACCGCCCTCGGCATCGCCTTCGGTACAGCTTTCAGTAGACCCCTCAATAAAGCCATTTGATGCCCGCGAACACGTTCGCACCCGGGGTCCGATAGTCGGCGGCGAGCTCGTAGCGCTTGTCCAAGAGATTGCCCAGCCGCGCAAAGGCGGTCCAGTGCGGCTCGAACGGCCACTCGGCGACCAGGTCGAGCAGCGCGTAACCGCCCATCCGACGCGTGTTGGCCGCGTCGTCGAAGCGCGCCGACGAGAGCGTGAGCTGCGCGGTCAGCTCGACCGGGCCGATCGGGCGCCCGACCGAGAGCGCGGCATGGCGCCGGGCGCGGCGCGGCAGCAGATGCCCGCTGGCATCGTCCTGCGGCCGCTGCAGATCGACGCTGGCGACGATCGCGGTTTGGCCGCGGTACACGCTTGCCTCGAGTGTTATGCCCTGCAGCGTCGCGGTGGCGACGTTCTGCGGCGCGCAATCGAAGTTGGCGTCGCACTGGAAGACGATCAGATCGCGGACCCGATTGCGATATGCGACGATGCCGGCGGCGATCCCATCCTGCGCATAGCGCAGCGCGGCCTCGGCGCTTTTCGCGGTCTCGGGGCGAAGCTCCGGGTTCGAGAATCCGGGAAAGTAGAGATCGTTGAAGGTCGGCGCCTTGAACGCCGTGCCGTAGCTCGCGCTGGCGCGCCAGGCTGGCGACAGGCGGTAGCCGTACGCCAGCGCGCCGGTCGTGCGCGTACCGTACTGGGTGCTGTCGTCCAGCCGCAGGTTGACCTGCAAGGCCTGGCCGCCTTCGTTCAGTCGATAGACGCCGACCACCGCGTCGGTATCGCGCGACGTGACGGCGAAGCCTGCGTCGCCGCCGACCCGTTCCTCGCGCCGCTCCAGCGCCAATGCCAGCGCGCCGCGCGGCAGCGCGAAATCGCTTTGCCACGCGTAGAGCCGCTGCCGGGTCGTGAACCGCGACGGCCCGAAGCCGGTCCGCGAGTCGCTGCGGTCGCCGGTCTCGGCGGCCTCGATCCGGCTCGTCCAAAACGGCGTCAGGCGGTTGCGGCCGGCGAGCGCGTAGCTCTCGACCGTGGTGATCGTACGGTCGTCGAACCCGGGTCCGGCGTCGAATTGTGCGTCGAGCCGGCTTCTGAGAAACCGCGCCGACCATTCCTGCTCGGGCGCAAAGCGGTAGGCCAGGTTGCCGGCGGCGTCGTCCTGGCGGTAGCCGTCGCGGTCGGAGTTGAAGCTGGGATTGTCGGGATTGGCGATGGCGTTGAACCCCGCGCTTTGCTTGTGCCCGCCGTCCAGCCCGAAGCGCCAGCCACCCGACCCGCCGGACGCGCCGCCCGAGACCGCGCTCGTCCGCCAGCTGCCGTAGCCGGCGCTGGCATGCGCGGCGAGCGAGTCGCCGCCG
>DATEFZ010000275.1:0-19817 GCA_035280325.1 Casimicrobiaceae bacterium | reverse complement strand
TGGATAGCTGCGCTGGCCGAGCGCGACCGTAAGCTTCGGCATTGTTCGCGGCGGCTGTTCGGAACCGCGGCCTGGATTCACGCCTGCGCCGCGGCGCGGAGCTGCTGCTCGAGCCGCTGCGCCAGGCGGATGACCTGCTCCTGGTCGGATTCGACGACGAAGTCCGCGGTCTGGCGATAGAGCGGATCGCGAAGGGCGTAGATCTCCTTCAGCCGCTCGAACGGATCGGCCGCCTTGAGCAGCGGCCTGTGCTTGCTGCGCCGCGTGCGCTCCCACAAGGTCGCCGGCGTCGCGTGCAGATAAAGCACCGTGCCGTTCTGCTTCAGGCAATCGCGGTTGACTTCGCGCAGCACCGCACCGCCGCCGGTCGCGAATATCGTATGGGTGTGGACGACGTATTCGGCGATGATCGCCTGTTCGCGATCGCGGAATCCGGGCTCGCCCTCGAGCTCGAAGATCACCGCGATCGACACCCCTAGCCGGCGCTCAAGCTCGCTGTCGGCGTCGTAGAACGCCTTGCCCAGCCGCTTGGCGAGCAGGCGGCCAAGGGTGGACTTGCCGCTGCCCGGCATGCCGACCAGAAAAAGATTGCCCCGGTGCAGATGCATCGGGGCATTCTAGAGCAAATCCGAGGACGCCGGCGCGGCGCGCCGGCGAGCGCTTGCTAGCGCACTGCGGTGACCGATTCCTTGACGATGCGCGGCGTCAGGAAGATCAGGAGCTCGGTCTTCTCGACGTTCTTGTTGGTCGTCTTGAACAGGTACCCGAGGTACGGGATATCGCCGAGGAACGGGACCTTGGTCACGTCGTTGTTCAGCGTTTCCTCGTAGATGCCGCCGATGACCGCGGTGTCGCCGTTGTTGACGGCGATCTGGGTGATCACGTTCTTGGTGTCGATCGCCGGCACGAAGCCGCCGCCGGCGACCGGGACGAACTGGCCGACCGAATCCTTGCGGATCTCGACCGTCATGATGATCCGGTTGTCGGGCGTGATCTGCGGCGTCACGTCGAGCCGCAGCACCGCCTTCTTGAACTGGACGGTGGCCGGGCTGTTGGCGCTGCCGGGCGTCACGTACGGAATCTCGGTGCCCTGCTCGATGCTCGCCTTCTGGTTGTCGGCGGTGACCACCCGCGGACTCGACACCACCTTGCCGCGGCTGTCGGCTTCGAGGGCCGACAGCTCGAGGTTGATCAGGTTGCCGCTGCCGAGGTTGATCAGCGTCAGCGCAAGCTGGCCAGCGGGATTGACCACCGGCAGGTTGACGTTGAGCTGCGGCGAGTCGGAGTAGCCCGCGCTCGCGATGCCGGACGCGAGCTCGAACGGCGTCTGCGTCCGCGTCTCGCGCGTCGACGTCGTGCCGGTGCTGCTCACCACCGGCTGGGTATTGAGGCTGCCGCCGAAGCCGCCGGCATAGCGCCGGTTCAGCGTGAACCCGGTCTGGACGCCGAAGCGCACGCCGAGCTGGCGGCCGAACTTGTCATCGGCGATCACGATCCGGCTTTCGATCACGACTTGTCGTACCGTAACGTCGATCTGGCGGATCAGCCGGCGCACTTCCTCGAGCCGGGCACCGGTGTCCTGCACGAATAGGATATTGGTGCGCGCATCGACCACCGCGGTGCCGCGCTTCGACAGGAACTTGCCCTCCTTGTCGGACAGCAGCGCCTTGATCGCGTCGGCCTTCTGGTAGTTGAGCTGGAACATCTCGGTCTGCAGCGGCTCGAGATCGTTGATCTGCTGCATCGACTCGAGCTGCTGCTTTTCCTTGACCGCAAGCTCTTCACGCGGCGCGATCAGAACGACGTTGCCGTTCTTGCGCATGTCCAGGCCCTTGGTCTGCATGATGATGTCGAGCGCCTGGTCCCAGGGGATGTCCTTCAGCCGCAGCGTCAGGCTGCCGGTCACGGTGTCGCTGGTGATGATGTTGAGTCCGGTGAAGTCGGCGATCACCTGCAGCACCGCGCGCACTTCGACGTTCTGGAAGTTGAGCGACAGCTTCTCGCCCTTGTAGCCGGCGCGCGTGCCCTGCGTCAGCCGGTTCGGATCCTCCTGGATCGGCTTGACCTCGACGATGAATCGATTGTTCGCCTGGTACGCCGAATGCTCCCACAGGCCTTTCGGCTCGATAACCATGCGCGTGTTGCCGCCCTGCTCGAAGGTATCGATCGTCTGCACCGGCGTCGCGAAATCGCCGACGTCGAGCCTGCGCTCGAGGTTGCGCGGCAGCGAGGTCTTGATGAAATCGACGATCAGCGACTTGCCCTGCTGGCGAATGTCGATGCCGGTGGTCGAATCGGACAGGTCGACGATGATGCGACCCTCGCCGTTGCGGCCGCGCCGGAAGTCGATGTCGCGCAGCGCGTGCGGCGCCTCTCCGGGCCGCCCCTCGGCGAACCGTGACACCGTCGGCGCCTCGGCGGCGACCGTGGCCGTCTCGTTCAGCGTCACGACGACGGTGTTGCCCTCGACCTGGGTTTCGAACGACTGCGGCTTGTTGAGGTTGAACACGACCCGGGTGCGGTTGCCCGCCTGCACGACGTTGACGCTGCGCAGCGCCGGGTCGCCGACGTCCTGCGCCGACCGGCCAAGCCCGTTGGCGGTATCGGGGAAGTCGAGCGCGATCCGCGGCGGATTGTTGATCGCGAAGCCGGCCGGGGGATTGGCGAGCGGCGACTTGAGCTGGAACCTGACGATGGTCCGGCCCGAGCTGCCCTTGGACACCGTCATGTTCTCGATGCTGTTCTGCGCCAGCGCCTGGCCGAAAGCCAGCAGCAGGACCGACGCCAGGGCCACCAGGCCGGCGCCCTTCGCCCAGCCGTGGCGTTTCGCTTCAGTGCATCGCATGGCCCTCATCTGCGTCGCTCCTGTTTAGAGTCCGCTTCGGCGAGCTGGAGCGTGCTGGTTCTCTCCGTCCAGTCCCCTGAACCGTCCTGCACCAGCTCTTTCAGTTTGATGTCGGCGTCGTCGATGCCGACGATGACGCCGAAGTTCTGTCCCATGTAGTTGCCGACGTGGACCTGGTAGACATCCTTGTCGGTTGTCCTGACCAGCGCGTAGGTGCTCTTGCCCCGCTGCAGGGTCCCGACCATGGTCAGCGACTCCAGCGGATACGCCTCGAGCGGCTCCTTGCGCCGGTTGAGATCGGGCGCCAGCTTGCTGCTGCCCTTGACCGGCTCGATCTTGCGCGGCTTGAACGGATCCGCCAGATCGAACGCGTTGTAGGTGAACGGTTCGTAGGGCTTGACCTGCGGCAGCGGGTCGAGCTTGCCCTTTACTCCCTTGCCCTGCTCCTGCATCCAGGCGCGCAAGTCCTGGTAGCTCTCGCCGCCGCAACCGGCGAGCAGCAGGACCGCGATCCCCAGGGCGGCCGTCCGCAGCTTCATTTCTTTTTCCTGGCGTCTTTCGCCGCCTTGCGCTGCTTGGCGATCTCGTCCTCATCGAGATAGCGGAAGGTCTTGGCCGTCGCGTCCATGACCAGGGTCCCTTTGTTGTTCACAATGCCAATGTCATTGAGTGTGACGATACGCGGAAGCTGCGCGACGTCGCTGGCAAACGCTCCCATATCATGATATGTGCCGGTCACCCTGACCGTTATCGGCAACTCGGCGTAGAAGTCCGCCATGCGCTCGCGCACCGCCGGCCGGAAGAGCTCGAACTGCAAGCCGCGTCCGAGGCCCGCCTGGTTGATGTCGGTCAGCAGCGCGTCCATCTCGCTCTTGTTCGGCAGCTGCTTCAGCAGCGCCCCGAACGCCTGCTCGATCTCCTTGAGCTGCTGGACGTAGAGCTCGAGGTTGACCGCCTTGGCCTTCTTCTCCGAGTACGCGACTCGCAGCTTCGCTTCCTCGTCCTGCGCGCGGTCGAGCGCGTCGATCTGGTCCTTCCAGTCGAAGAACGCGCCGGCGGCGAGGATCAGCACCACCAGCAGGCCCAGCACGACGACCTTGGGCAGCAGCGGCCAGCTGCCCGCATCGCGGAAATTCAGCCGCCGGATATCGTCGAGCGTCATGAATTGGGTCCTTTCGCTGCCGGCCCGGCAGCAGCCGCGGACTTGGCGGCGGCCGGCCTGGGGGCGGCGGCAGGCGGGGCGGGTACGGCCGCGCGCTTCATCTGCAGGCTCAGCGTGAACTCGTTGACCTTCTCCTTGTCGAGCGGCACCGACTTGATCTCGATCAGCTCGGGAGCGGTCAGCCACGGCGAGCTTTCGATGCTGCGCATCAACGTCGAGACACGCGCGTTCGACTGCGCATAACCGACCAGCGTGACCTTGGCCCCCACCTGCTTGACCGACTTCAGGTACACCCCGTCCGGCAGGTCTCGCGCGAGCTGATCGAGCAGGTGCACCGCCTCGGTGCGGTTCGACTGCAAGGTCTCGACGATCTGCTTGCGCGCCAGCAGCGCCGCAGTCTGCTCGCGCAGCTTGTCGATCTCCTTGATCTGATCGTCGAGCTTGGCGATCTCGGTCTTCAAGAGCGCGTTTCGTCCGTTCTGGTTCTCGATCCGCGCGGCGATGATGATGTGCACCAGGCCGACGATGGCGACGCCGAGAACGGCCAGCCCGATCGCCATCGAGACGAACTGGCGCTGGCGCGCCTGGCGCTTCTGCTCGCGGTGCGGCAGCAGGTTGATGCGGACCATGGCTATTCGAACCCGCGCAGCGCGAGGCCGCAGGCGATCAGCAGGAGAGGCACGTCGGCGGCCAGCTGGCGCGGCCGGATGCGGTCGGAGACCGCCATGTTGGCGAACGGGTTGCCGACGATGGTATTGACCCCGGCGCGCTTGGCGACCAGCTCGTCGAGCCCCGACAAGAGCGAGCAGCCGCCGGCCAGCACGACCTGATCGACCTGGCTGTACGAGGTCGAGGTAAAGAAGAACTGCAGCGCCCGCGTGACCTCGAGCGCAAGCGTCTCCATGAACGGCTGCAGCACGTCGGCGTCATAATTCTCAGGCAGTCCCGCATTCTTCTTCGCCGATTCGGCTTCTTCCGGCGATAGATTGAACGCGCGTTGGATGTCGTGGGTCAACTGGTTGCCGCCGAACGCCTGGTCGCGGGAGAACAGTATCTGGTTGTTGCGAATCACGTAGAAGTGCATCACGTGGGCGCCGATGTCGACCAGCGCGACGTTCTGGTCGCGGCCGCCAGCCGGCAGCGACGGCGCGATCATGCGGTAGGCCTCTTCGGTGGCGTAGGATTCGACGTCCATCACCGCCGGGCGCAGCCCCGCGTTGTCGGCAATGGCGACGCGATCCTCGACCTTCTCCTTGCGCGAGGCGGCGATCAGGACCTCGACGTCCTCCGGATTGTTCGGCGCCTGGCCCAGGATCTGGAAGTCCAGGTTGACCTCGTCCAGGGCGAACGGGATGTACTGGTTGGCCTCGGCCTCGACCTGCAGCTCGAGCTCGTCCTCGGTCTGGCCGGCCGGCACGATGATCTTCTTGGTGATGACCATCGCCGTCGGCAAGGCCATTGCGATATGCTTGTTGCGGCTGCCGAGGCGCTTGTGCGCACGGCGGAGCGCGTCGCTGACCTGGTCGAGATTGACGATGTTGCCGTCGGTCACCAGATCCTTGGCCAGCGGCTCGATGGTGTAGCGCTCGAGCCGATAGGAGCTCTTGCCGATTTCGGAAAGCTCGACCAGCTTGAGCGCCGACGAACTGATGTCGACACCGATCAGCGGCGGCGCCTTGGTTTGTAAAAACGCAAAAGCCGAATCGAGTTTTTCCTTCAGCATGGGAGCCTTAGGCGCACTTCATATAAATTACATTAAACACTAGCAGCAAATATAATCCAAGTAAAACGGTTTTTTCAAGTTCATCTGGCCTCTTAACCCTTCATATAATTGCGGCTCCCGCCCCACCCCGAGGCAACTTTAATTCCCCCATGCTAAAGCGGTGGCTGATCTATCTGGCGTCGGTCCTGTTCGGCCTGGGATTGGTCGGAGCCCTGCTGGTAGCCTTTGTTTTTGCTCTGCTTTATCCGACCTTGCCGTCGCTGGACACCCTGACCGACTACCAGCCCAAGATCCCGCTCAAGGTCCTCTCGGCCGACGGGGCCTTGCTCGGGGAGTTTGGCGAGGAGCGCCGGGCGATCGTGAAGATCAAGGATGTCCCGGATGTCATGAGGCACGCCATCCTGGCCGCCGAGGATGAGCGCTTCTACCAGCACGGGGGAGTGGACTATCTGTCGGTGATCCGGGCCGCGATGTCCAACGTCACCGGCGGGGCGCCGCAGGGCGCCGGCACGATCACCATGCAGGTCGCGCGCAATTTCTTCCTGACCCGTGAGCGAACGCTTACTCGCAAGCTCCGCGAGGTCATGCTTGCCTACAAGATCGAGTCCGACCTGACCAAGGACCAAATTCTCGAGCTCTATATCAACCAGATCTTCCTCGGCCAACGGGCTTACGGGTTCGCCGCTGCGGCCCAGATCTATTTCGGCAAGCCGCTGCAGGAACTGTCGATCGCCGAGGCGGCGATGCTGGCCGGGCTGCCGAAGGCGCCGTCGGCCTACAACCCGGTGGCCAACCCCAAGCGGGCGCGCGGCCGCCAGCTCTACGTGCTGCGGCGGATGCACGAGTTGAACTACATCAGCGACGACCAGTTCGCTGTGGCGCAGAACACGCCGCTGGCGGTGCACCAGGCGTTGCAAGAATACGACACCCATGCCCAGTTCGCCGCCGAGATGGCCCGCCAGATCGTGTACGACGCCTACGGCGAGGAGAGCTACACCAAGGGCCTGACCGTCTACACGACGCTGCGCAAGGACGATCAGTCGGCCGCCTACGCCGCCGTCCGCCGCGGGGTGATGGACTACGACCGGCGGCACGGCTACCGCGGGCCGGAAGCGTTCCTGAGCCTGCCCAGCGATCCCGACAAGCTCGATGACGCGCTCGACAGCGCATTCCAGGAGGTGGCCGATGACGACAACCTGGAGCCGGCGATCGTCCTCGAAGCCTCGCCGTCGGCGGTCAAGGTCGAGCGCAACGACGGCGAGACGACGATCATCAACGGCGACGGCCTCAAGTTCGCCGCCCGCGCGCTGTCCGAGCGCGCGCCGGCCTCGATCCGCATCCGGCGCGGCGCGCTGATCCGCATCGTCAGCGACGACAAGGGCAACTGGCAGATTTCGCAGATGCCGCAGGTCGAATCGGCGTTCGTGTCGATCCGGCCGAGCGACGGCGCGATCCTGTCGCTGGTCGGCGGCTTCGACTTCAGCCGCAACAAGTTCAACCATGTCACGCAGGCATACCGGCAGCCGGGCTCGAGCTTCAAGCCGTTCATCTACTCGGCGGCACTGGAAAAAGGCTTCAGCCCGGCGACCGTGGTCAACGATGCGCCGCTGTCGTTCGACGCCTCGCAGACCGGCGGCGAGCCGTGGGAACCGAAGAACTACGACGGCACCTTCGAAGGGCCGATGCGGCTGCGCACCGCGCTCATGAAATCCAAGAACCTGGTCACGGTGCGCGTGATGCAGGCGATCGGGCCGCAGTACGCGCAGGACTACATCGCGCGCTTCGGGTTCGATCCGAAGCTGCATCCGGCGTACCTGACGATGGCGCTCGGCGCCGGCGCGGCGACGCCCCTGCAGATGGTCGCCGCCTACGCCGTGTTCGCCAACGGCGGCTACCGGGTCGCGCCGTACCTGATCGACCGCATCGTCGACGGCCGCGGCAACGTCCTGACCAAGGCGACGCCGGCGGCGGCGGGCTCGGGCGCCGAGCTCGCCATCGATCCGCGCAACGCGTTCATCATGACTACGATGCTGCGCGACGTGGTGCGGGCCGGCACCGGCGCCCGCGCCAACCAGCTCGGACGCCACGACCTGGCCGGCAAGACCGGCACCACCAACGACAACGTCGACGCCTGGTTCTGCGGCTTCGACGCGGCGATGGTCGGCGTGGCGTGGATCGGCTTCGATCAGCCGAAGAGCCTCGGCAACAACGAGACCGGCGCCGTCGCCGCGCTCCCGATCTGGATCTCGTTCATGGCCAAGGCGCTCAAGGGGGTGCCCGAGACGCCGCTCAAGCCGCCGTCCGGCGTCGTCACCGCGCGCGTCAACCCCGACTCGGGTCTGCGCGAAACCGACGACCGCGCCGGCATCACCGAATACTTCTACTCGGAATTCCTGCCTCGCAAGCGCGACGATGCGTTGGCGACCGACGGACGGACGCCCCCCGAGGTGCGCAACCAGCTTTTCTGACGACCTTGCCCTCGCACATCGCCTCGGCGCATGGCCAGCGCAACCGGGCGCGGATCGCGCAGGCGGCGGCGCGGCTGATCGCAGAGCACGGTCTGACCGACTGGGCGGCGGCCAAGCGCAAGGCCTGCCGCGAGCTGGGCTTGAGCGAGCGCGAGCCGCTGCCGGCCAACGACGAGATCGAGCAGGCGTTGCGCGACTACAACACGCTGTTCCAGCCTGACGCGCAGGCGGCCACGCTGCGCGCCCAGCGCCAGCTCGCGCTCGAGTGGATGCAGCGCCTTGGCGCCTGGCGGCCGGTGCTGGTCGGCGGCGTCGCCGCAGGCTGGGCCACCACGCACAGCGAGGTGCGGCTCGAGCTGGAAGCCGAGGATCCGAAGGCGGTCGAGCTGGCGCTGATCAACGCCGGCGTCGAATACGCCGCGGCACCGGTCTCGCGCGCGGCGGCCGGAAGCACCACGCTGCACGCCGGGCGCGGCTCGGCCGCGGTGCGTCTGGACATCGTTTCCCCGCAGCAGCGGCGCAACCGCCCGCGCCGCCGCGACGACGAGCGGCTGTCGCCCGCCGACCTCAAGTCGCTATTGAACGGCGGCTGATCACTCGGCGAGCCACGCCGCGGCGGTCAATGCGTAGTAGGTCAGGATCGCATCGGCGCCGGCGCGCTTGAACGCGGTCAGCGCCTCCATCGCGCAGGTTCGCTCGTCGAGCCAGCCGTTGCCGGCCGCGGCCTTGAGCATCGCGTACTCGCCGCTCACCTGGTACACCGCGGTCGGCGCCCCGAACGCCTCCTTGACCCGGCGCAGGACATCGAGATAGGGAAGTCCCGGCTTGACCATCACCATGTCGGCGCCTTCCTGCAGGTCCAGATAGACCTCCCACAGCGCCTCGTCGCTGTTGGCCGGGTCCATCTGGTAGGTGTACTTGTTCCCGCCGCCGAGCGAAGCTGCCGAGCCGACGGCATCCCGGAACGGGCCGTAGAAGCCCGACGCATACTTGGCCGAATAAGCCAGGATGCGGGCCCGGTCGTGACCGTCGCGATCGAGCGCGCTGCGCAGCGCGCCGATCCGCCCGTCCATCATGTCCGACGGCGCCACCACGTCGGCGCCGGCCTCGGCGTGGCACAGGGCCTGGCGCACCAGTGCCGCCACCGTGACGTCGTTGGCAACGTAGCCGGTCTCGTCGAGCAATCCGTCCTGCCCGTGGCTGGTGTAGGGATCGAGCGCGACGTCGGTCACGACACCGAGCCCGGGGAAGCGCTGTTTCAGCGCGCGTACCGTCGTCGGAACCAGGCCCTGCGGATCCCACGCCGCGGCCGCGTCCAGCGATTTCTGCTCGGCGGGAATGACCGGGAACAACGCGATCGCCGGCACGCCCAGCGCGACGCAGCGTTCGGCGTCGGCGAAGAGCAGATCGACGCTCTTGCGCGAGATCCCGGGCAGCGACGCCACGGGCTCCTCGCGCCGGGCACCGTCGAGCACGAACGCCGGATAGATCAGGTCGTCGCTCGAGAGCCGATGCTCGCGCATCAGCCGTCGCGAGAATTCGTCGCGACGCATCCGGCGGTGCCGGCGCTCGGGAAATTTTCCGGTAAAGTTCATCGACATAGCGACACGGCCCGCATCGCCTCGCGGCTGCCGCAACGCGATCCTAGCTCGCCGACAACCCGGCGAGCAACCGCGTCGGCGAGAGCCTTCGCGTCGACGAAACAATTCGTCGCGGAACTCCGAGTTTGGTGCCCGGTCATACCGGCAGACGGTAGCATCGTCTCCCGCTTTCCTCCCTGAGCGGGTGCCCTTCGGTTGCGTAATCCCTACCGATCGCGGGGCGTTCTTGGGGCCCCGTCTTCACTCCCCTTGACGACGGGGCCTTTTCTTTTGGCGCCGGCCACGACCTCCGCGGCATGAGGCACGAGCCATGCCGACAGCGCGGCTTCGGCTTCCGCGATCCCCAGCTTGCGCGTCGCAGAGAAGAGCTGCACGCCGATCCGTCGTTCGTGCGCGGCGTAATGCTCGGCCAGCTGCCGGCGGACGGCGGCCAGCGTCCGACGCTGCTCGGCGGCGGAGAACTTGTCGGCCTTGGTCAGCAACAAGTGCATCGGGCGCTGCGAGGGCAGGAACCAGTCGAGCATTCGCAGGTCGAGCTCGGTCAGCGGCCGCCGGGCATCCATCACCAGCACCAGCCCGATCAGCGGCACCCGCTCGGCCAGATAGCGCGCCAGAAAAGTTTGCCAGTGGCGGCGCATCGCGGCCGGCACTTCGGCATAGCCGTAGCCCGGCAGATCCGCGAGCAGCGCGCCCGACGTCAGCCGGAAGAAGTTGATGTTCTGCGTACGCCCCGGAAGCTTGCTCACGAACGCCAGCCGTGTCCGGTTCGCCAGTGCGTTGATGGCCGACGATTTGCCGGCGTTCGACCGTCCGGCGAACGCAACTTCGGGCGCACCGTCGACCGGGAGCTGATGCCAGTCGGCGGCGGTGGTGAAGAACTGCGCGTTCTGCAGCGGATGGTTCATCGCCGATGGAAAGGTACGGAGTTTGCGGCCGCAGCTTTGGTCGCGGCGAGCGCTTTCGGTACAATAGCCGGCCGGCTCGCGTCGAGCGCCGTCGTTGCGCGCCCGAGCGGCGTCGACCGGTCCGCGTGGCCGCCGAATCGAGGGAGTTCAGGACCATGAAACGGGCGCTGCTGCTGACCGCGCTGTCGATCTGCATTGCGATGTCTTCCCGGACGCGGGCCGAGGAAGCCGCTGCCAAGCCCGATCTTGCCAAGGCGAAGCAGATCGTCGACCAGGTGTGCGCCGCATGTCATGGCGGCGATGGTAACAGCCCGAGTGGGGCCTACCCGAGCCTGGCGGGGCAGCATGCCGACTACATCGCCCTGCAGCTCGCCCATTTCAAAAGCGGTGTGCGCAGCAATGCCATCATGGCGCCGATGGCGACAACGCTGTCGCCGCAGGACATGCGCTCGCTCGGCGCCTATTTCGAGCAGCAGAAGCCCAAGGGCTCGGCGGCGAAGGACGCCGCGCTGGCCAGCGCGGGGCGGAAGCTTTTTCGCGGCGGCGATTCGGCCAGCGGCGTTCCGGCCTGCGCCTCCTGCCACTCGCCCGACGGGGCAGGCATTCCATCGCGCTACCCCCGCCTGAGCGGCCAGCACGCCGACTACACGCAGGCGCAGTTGCAGGCCTTCAAGACCGGTGGGCGCGGCAACGACAAGGAAGGCAAGGACGTCAACGGCAAGATCATGGGCCAGATCGCCGGCCGGATGAGCGAGGACGAGATCGCCGCGGTCGCGCAGTACGCTGCCGGGCTGCATTGACGCCTGCCGTCGATCGAAGCCGGGGCGGCGCCGAAGCGCCGCCTTTTTTCCGCGTGCGTCCATGACGGCTCGGATCGCCGGGCTTTTCGTCTATCCGGTCAAGGGCTGCCGCGGCGTCGCCGTCGCGTCGGCGCCGCTGACCGAGCGTGGGCTCGAATACGACCGCGAATGGATGGTGGTCGACGCCGCGGGACGATTCGTCACCCAGCGTACCGAGCCCCGGCTCGCCTTGCTCGAGCCCCGCATCGACGCGGCTTCGCTGACGATCGGCGCGCCAGGCGCCGAGCCGCTGCGTATCGCGCTCGACCACGACGGCGTCGCCGGACCGGTCACCGTGTGGCGCGATACCGTGCCGGGGATCGATCAGGGTGACGAGGCAGCGACCTGGCTGTCGTCGCGTCTCGGCGGCGAACATCGCCTGGTCCGCTTCGATCGCGCTGCGCGCCGCCGCTGCAATCCGCAGTACGCGGGCGACACCGGCGCGCACACCGCGTTCGCCGACGGCTACCCGCTGCTGGTGCTGTCGCAGGTGTCGCTGGACGATCTGAATGCGCGCCTCGCCACGCCGCTTCCGGTCAACCGGTTCCGTCCGAACCTGCTGCTCTCCGGCCTCGAGGCGTACGACGAGGATCACATCGACGAGCTCGCGATCGGCGACGTCCGGCTGAAGCTGGTCAAGCCCTGCACCCGCTGCCAGGTGACGACCACCGACCAGGCGACGCTGGAGCGAGGTCTGGAGCCGCTGCGAACGCTCGCCGGATACCGTTACGACGCGGCGCTCGACGGAGTCGCCTTCGGGATGAACGCGATCGTCGTCGCCGGCGCAGGTGCGGAGTTGCGGTCGGGAGCCGAGCTCGGGTATTCGTACCGGTTCTAGAATGATGCAGCCCCTGGTCGCTATTGCGCGGCCAGGCAGGTCGCCAGCATCTCGCGCCAGTCGGGCAGCGCGAAGCCGAACGTGCGCTCGAACTTCGCGGTGGCAAGCACGGCCGAGGCCGGGCGCCTCGCCGCCGTCGGGTAGTCGGCGGTCGCGATCGGAACGAGTCTCGGGCGCGCGGCGCGGTTGAAAATAGCGCAGGCGAAGTCGTACCAGCTCGCGCGGCCGCGGGCGCTCATGTGGTAGGTTCCGCTCCTTTCGGCCAGCGCGGCGACGCCGTCGCGCAGCAGCGCCGCCGTCGCCTCGGCGAGCGCGCGGCTCCAGTTCGGCACGCCGAACTGGTCGGCGACGATGCGAAGCTCCTCGCGCTCGGCGCCGAGCCGCTTCATCGTCAGCAGGAAGTTCTGGCCGCGCCAACCGTACACCCAGCTCGTGCGCAGGACCAGGTGCGCCACGCCGCTCGCGCCGATCGCACGCTCGCCGGCAAGCTTGCTGCGGCCGTAGACATTCAGCGGATTCGGCGCCGCATCCTCGTCGTAGGGCGCTTGGGAAGCGCCGTCGAACACGTAGTCGGTCGAGTAGTGGATCAGCAGCGCGTCGAGCCGCCTGGCCTCCGCGGCGAGAACTTCCGGCGCGCGCGCATTGATCGCCTCGGCCAGCGCCGGCTCGCTCTCGGCGCGGTCGACCGCCGTGTACGCCGCGGCATTGACGACGACCTGCGGCGCCACGCGACGGACCGTCGCCGCCACGGCATCGGCGTCGCCGAGGTCGAGCGCGGCGCGATCGAGCGCGACGACGTCGCCGCGCTCGGCGAGCGCTCGCGCCAGCTCGAACCCGAGCTGCCCGTGCGCCCCGGTGAGCAGGATCACCGGACGCTTCACTGATAGACGTCGGCCTGCGCCAGCGGCGGCGCCGACGCGTCCTTCGCGGCCAGCGTCGGCGGCTCCGACAGCGGCCACCGGATGCCGAGCGCTGCGTCGTTCCACAAGAGGCTCCGCTCGTGCTGCGGGTACCAGTAGTCCGTGGTCTTGTAGAGGAATTCGGCGGCGTCGGAAACGACCAGGAAGCCGTGCGCGAAGCCCGGCGGGATCCAAAGCATGCGGCGGTTCTGCGCCGAAAGCGTCGCGCCGGCCCAGCGACCGAAGGTCGGCGAATTCCTGCGCAAGTCGACCGCGACGTCGAACACTTCGCCTTCGGTCACCCGGACCAGCTTCCCCTGCGCGTGCTCGATCTGGTAGTGCAGGCCGCGCAGCACGCCGCGCGCCGAGCGCGAATGGTTGTCCTGCACGAACTCGACGTCGAGCGGCGTGCCGGCGAGCGCGCGCCGGTTGTAGCTTTCGAAAAAGAAGCCGCGCGAGTCGCCGAAGACCTTCGGCTCGATCATGAGGACGTCCGGCAACTCGGTCGGCGTGAGCTTCACGGGTTCCGCAGCGGCTAGCGCACCGCCGGCCCGTGCAGCAGGCCGAGCAGATACCGGCCGTAGCCGTTGCCCCCCATCGCGTGGCCCAGCTTTTCCAGCGCCGCCGCGTCGATGTAACCCTGCCGGTAGGCAATCTCCTCCGGGCAGGCGATCTTCAAACCCTGCCTGCGCTCGATGGTCGCGATGTACTGCCCGGCTTCGAGCAGCGATTCGTGGGTGCCGGTGTCGAGCCAGGCCATGCCGCGGCCCATCACTTCGACCGAGAGCTCGCCCAACTTCAGATACGCCTGGTTGACGTCGGTGATCTCGTATTCGCCGCGGGCCGAGGGCTTCAGTGCGGCGGCGATGTCGAGCACGCGGTTGTCGTAGAAGTAGAGACCGGTGACCGCGTAGCGCGACTTCGGCTGTTTCGGTTTCTCGGCGAGGCTCAAGACCCGGCCCTGCGCGTCGAACTCGGCCACGCCGTAGCGCTCGGGATCGGCGACCGGGTACGCGAACACCGTCGCCCCGCCGGTACGCGCGCTGGCGCGCCAGAGCATCGGCTGCAGGTCGTTGCCGTAGAAGATGTTGTCGCCGAGCACCAGCGCCGAGCTTGCGCCGCCGACGAAACCGCGGCCGACGACGAAGGCCTGCGCCAGACCGTTGGGCGACGGCTGCACCGCGTAGGACAGCGCGATGCCCCAGCGCCCGCCGTCGCCCAAGAGCTGCGCATAGCGCGGCGTGTCGTCGGGCGTCGAGATCAGCAGGATGTCGCGGATGCCGGCGAGCATCAGCGTCGACAGCGGATAGTAGATCATCGGCTTGTCGTACACCGGCAGCAGCTGCTTGGAGACGGCCTGGGTCACCGGGTAGAGCCTGGTGCCCGCACCGCCGGCCAGAATGATGCCCTTGCGCATCGTCACGCCATCTGCCCGGCGTAGTTCAGCGAGATCCATTTCTGGTACTCGCCGCTCTGCACCGCCTCGAGCCAGTCGGGATGGTCGAGGTACCAGCGTACGGTGCGCTCGAGCCCCGTGTCGAAGCTCTCGCCCGGCGCCCATCCCAGCTCGCGCCGCATGCGCGAGGCGTCGATCGCGTAGCGGCGATCGTGCCCGGGCCGGTCCCGCACGAAGCTGATCTGCGCCGCGTAGTCCGGACCCGGGCGCAATTCGGCCAGCACCCGGCAAAGCGCGCGCACGACGTCGATGTTGGTCTTCTCCGCATCGCCGCCGATGTTGTACGTCTGGCCGGGCACACCGGAGGCCAGCACCGCGCGCAGCGCCGAGCAATGGTCGCCGACGTAAAGCCAGTCGCGGATATTGCCGCCGTCGCCGTACACCGGCAAACGCCTGCCGGCGACGGCGTTGACGATCATCAGCGGGATCAGCTTTTCGGGAAACTGCAATGGCCCGTAGTTGTTCGAGCAGTTGGTCGTCAGCGTCGGCAATCCATAGGTGTGATGGTAGGCGCGCACCAGGTGGTCGGACGCGGCCTTCGACGCCGAGTACGGGCTGTTCGGCGCGTACGGCGTGGTTTCGCAGAAGCCGGTGGCGCCGGCGGCGAGCGAGCCGTAGACCTCGTCGGTTGAAACGTGCAGGAAGCGGAAGCTCGAGCGTTCCCGCTCCGGCAGCGCCGACCAGTAAGCGCGCGCCGACTCGAGCAGCGAGAACGTTCCGACGACGTTGGTCTCGATGAACGCGGCGGGACCGTGAATCGAGCGATCGACGTGGCTTTCGGCCGCGAAGTTCACGACTGCGCGCGGCCGGTGCGCCACGAACAGTTGATCGATCGCCGAACGATCGCCGATGTCGGCGCGCACGAAACGGTGTCCGGGGTCGTCCTTGAGCGGCGCCAGGCTGCTCAGGTTGGCCGCGTAGGTCAGCTTGTCGACGTTGACGATCGGCTCGCCGACCTCGCGGCGCCAGTCGAGGACGAAATTGGCGCCGATAAAGCCGGCTCCGCCGGTGACGAGGATCATGCGGGTTCCATGCGCGCGCCGCGAGCGAAGCGCTCGCTCGCGGCCGCGGATTCTATCACGGCGAGCGACCCGTTCGCGCTTCGCGGTAGTAGTCGCGATACCACGCCACGAAGCGCTCGAGTCCGACCGCGAGCGGCGTCGTCGGCGCAAAACCGGTGGCCGCCGCCAGCCTGTCGATGGCGGCGAAGGTCGCCGGCACGTCGCCCGGCTGCGCCGGCAGGTATTCCTTGATCGCGCGCCTGCCGAGCAGCCGCTCGAGCTCGCCGATGAAGGCTTCGAGCTCGACCGCGGTATGGTTGCCGATGTTGTAGATCGCGTAAGGCGCGTCGTCGACGGTCGCATCGGGTGGCCGGGCCAGGATGCGGACGACGCCTTCGACGATGTCGTCGATGTAGGTGAAGTCGCGCTGCATCCGGCCGAAGTTGAACACCTTGATCGGGGTGCCGTCGACGATCGCGCGCGTGAACAAGGTCGCCGCCATGTCGGGCCGGCCCCAGGGGCCGTAGACGGTGAAAAAGCGCAGGCCGGTCGTCGGCAACCGGTACAGGCGGCTGTAGCTGTACGCGATCAGCTCGTCGGCTTTCTTGGTCGCGGCGTACAGGCTTACCGGGTGATCGACGTTCTGATCCTCGGCGAACGGCAGCCGATGGTTGGCGCCGTAAACGCTCGAGCTCGAGGCATAGACCAGGTGTCCGGTGCCGCCGTGGCGGCAGCCCTCGAGCACGGTACCGAAGGCATCGATATTGTTTTTCAGGTACGCCGCGGGATTGATCAGCGAGTAGCGCACGCCGGGTTGCGCGGCGAGATGGACGACTCGATCGAACCGCCCGTCGCGAAACAAGGCTGCCGTCGCCGCCGCGTCGGCCAGGTCGAGCTCGACGCAGTCGACGCCGGCCTGCGTCAACCGCGCCGCGCGGGCGCGCTTCAACGCCACGTCGTAATAGGGATCGAAGTTGTCGACGCCGACGACCGGGGCGCCGTCGCCGGCCAGACGCAGCGCGAGATGCATCCCGATAAACCCGGCCGCTCCGGTGACAAGTATCGTCATTCCGGATCGCTCGATCGTTCGAGCGCGCGCAGCTTGGCGTGCTTGCTGAAGCTCGCGAAGCAGCCGATCGCGATGTGCACCAGCCCGGCGGCGCCGTCGAGAAAGCCGGCGCGCAGCAGATAGAAGCGGACGAAGCGCGCGGCGGGCGAGGCGATCATCCTGGCGAGCGACGAGCGCTCGCCGCGCGCATGCATCGCCGCGGCCTGCATGCTGGTGTATCGATTCTGCTTGGCGAGGTAGTCGTCGAGCGATTCGGCCGAAGCGTGCAGCAGGTCGCCGTCGAGGCGACCGACCGCGCCGTCGGCACGCACGCGCTCGTGCACCGCATCGTCGCTCCATCGCGCATGACGGCGATCGAACAGGCGCAGGCTCCAGTCCGGATAGCCTTCGCCGTGGGCGAGCCAGCGCCCGAAAAAACGGTTGCGACGCGCCATCTCGTAGGCGGCGTAGCGCGGCGCCGCGAGCGCGGCGCCGATCGAGCGCGCCAGCTCGGGCGACAACTGCTCGTCGGCATCGAGGCACAGCACCCAGTCGTGCGCCGCCTGCGCCACCGCGAAGCGCTTCTGCGGCCCGAACCCCCGCCACGGCTCGTCGATCACCCGCGCGCCGCGGGAACGGGCGATTTGTACGGTATCATCCCGGCTGCCGGAATCGACCACCACCATTTCGGCGGCGAAGCGCGCCGAGTCGAGGCAGGCGGCGATCTCCGCACCGGCATCGCGCGTGATCACCACGAGGCTTAAATCGAGTTGGGGCAAGCGCGGCTCGGATCGGGCAACGCGGTCGAGGATTCGGAGCCGGTCCGCCGTGCGATGCGGCACGCGGCGAAAGCGGCGCCCATTCTACGTGCAACGCACCCGCAAGTCATCCGCGACGGCGCGGCCGGGCCCTGGTCTCGCGGCGCCGCGCGCGAGCAGTCGATGCGCCGGGCGCTGATCGTCAGGCCCTCGTCGCTGGGCGACATCGTGCACGCGATGCCGATCGTGCACGACATCCGGCGGCATCGACCGGACCTCGCCGTCGACTGGGTGGTCGAGGAATCCTTCGTCGCGCTGCCCACGATGAATCGCGGCGTCGACCGCGTCGTTCCGATCGCGCTCCGGCGCTGGCGGCACGGCGTGCTCGAGCGCGCCGCGTGGCGCGAGGCCGCTGCGTTCCGGCGCGACCTGCGGCGCGACCGCTACGAGGTCGTGCTCGATCTGCAGGAGCAGGTCAAGGGCGCACTGATCGCCTGGCTGGCGCGGGGACCGGTGCACGGGCCCGACCGCGCCAGCATCCGCGAGCCGGTCGCCACACTCGCCTACCGTCACTGCCATCGCATCGATCCGGCGCAGCACCTGATCGACCGCTGCCGCGCGCTCGCCGCCGCCGCATTCGGCTACGCGCTCGACGGCGGGCCGCACTTCGACCTCGTTCCGCCGCCGCTGGCCGATGCGCCGACGGCGCCGTACGCGGTGTTCGTGCACGCGACCAGCCGCGCCGACAAGCGCTGGCCCGACGCCCACTGGCGTGCGTTGGCCGCGCATTTCGCCCAATCGGGACGCACGGTGCTGTTGCCCTGGGGCACGCGCGAGGAAGCGGCGACCAGCGCCGGGCTCGCCGAAGGCATCGCCGGAGCCGAAGTCGCCGCCCGGCGCGATCTGCGCGAGCTTTCGGCGCTCTTGGCCGGCGCCGACGTCGTCTGCGGCGTCGACACCGGACTCGTGCATCTGGCCGCTGCCCTCGGTACGCCGACCGTGGCGCTGTTCGTGGCGACCGATCCAACCCTCGCCGGTGTCGCACGGGCGAGCCCGCGCGCTCGCGACCTGGGCGGCGTCGGCCGGGTTCCCGAGCCGGGCGAGGTCATCGCGGCGGTCGGCGCGCTGATGCGCCGGTTCCCCGAGTGCTGATGGAATTCGCGCGCGCGCTCTATACCGCCGTCGGCTCGTCGCTGGCGCCGTTGCTGCCGCTGCGGCTGTGGTGGCGTGGACGGCGCGAGCCCGGCTATCGTCGCGACTGGGCCGAGCGGTTCGGCCGCTACCATGGTGCCGCGCCCGAACGCGCGCTCTGGTGGGTGCACGCCGTGTCGGTCGGCGAGACGCGCGCCGCGCTGCCGCTCGTCCGCCGGCTGCAGCAAAGCCATCCGCAATTCGACATTCTGCTCACGCACATGACCGCGACCGGCCGCGAGACCGGTCGTGCGTTGTACGGTGACAGCGTGAAGCAGGCCTGGCTGCCGTACGACCTTCCGTTCGCGGTCGACGCATTCTTCGCGCAGTTTCGTCCATCGGCCGGATTTCTGCTCGAGACCGAGCTGTGGCCGAACCTGCTCGCGCGCGCGACGACGCTTGGGATACCTGTGTATCTGGTCAATGCTCGGCTATCGGCGCGCTCGGCCGCAGGCTACCGCCGTTTCGGCGTGCTGACGCGTCCGATGCTGCGCCGCCTCTCCGGCGTGGCCGCGCAGTCCGGCGACGACGCGGCGCGGCTCGCCGGGCTCGGCGCGCCGGCGCCGGTGGTGACCGGCAATCTCAAGTTCGACGTCGGCGTTCCCGACTTCGCCGCGGCGCTGGGCGTCGAGCTCAAGGCACGCTTCGGCGCCGCGCGCCGCGTCCTGGTCGCCGCCAGCACGCGCGAGGGAGAGGAAGCACTGCTCCTCGACGCTCTCGCGCGCTCGCCGCTGCCGCCGGATGTGCTGCTGATCATCGTGCCGCGGCATCCGCAGCGTTTCGACCCGGTAGCGCAGTTGCTGCGCGAGCGCGGCGTGCCGTTCGCGCGGCGCAGCGACAACCAGGCGGTGCCCGCCGACATCGGCGTCGTGCTCGGCGATTCGATGGGAGAGATGTTCGCCTACTACATCGCCGCCGATCTCGCCTTTGTCGGCGGCAGCCTGCTGCCGTTCGGCGGGCAGAACCTGATCGAGGCCGTCGCCGTGGGCTTGCCGGTGCTGATCGGGCCGCACACGTTCAACTTCAGCGAGGCGAGCGCCGGCGCGATCGCCGCCGGCGCCGCGCAACTCGTCGCCGACGCCG
>DATEFZ010000274.1:0-10323 GCA_035280325.1 Casimicrobiaceae bacterium | reverse complement strand
CGAGTTCAGGTCGACGCCCTCCGCGCTCGGCGTCGACGTGTTCGACAGCGCGTACGGCGCGGTGCGCCGGCCGTCGATCAGCACCAGCGAGCGCTGGGTGCCCAGGCCGCGCAGCGACACGCCGTTGAAGCCGACCAGCGTCGTGCCTTCACCCAGGGAGTTGTTGAAATTGCCGAACGATTGCGCGGCGCTCAGGCGGTCGACCAGGTCCATGACGCTCTGGGCGCCGCTCTTCTCGATGTCGTCGCGGGTCAACACCTGCACCGGCAGGGCGCCCTCGCCCTCGACGCGGCGAATGCTCGTGCCGGTCACCTCGATCTTTTCTTTGCCTGCGACCGGCGGCGTCTGTGCGTAGGCCGGTGCACCGGCCAGAGCCACGAATCCGCCGAAGCCGACGGCGGAGGCAATCGCCAAAGCGAAGCCTTTTCGCTGGAATTTCATGTTTGGAACCCCCAAGGGAAAATTATCTGAAACGACGAATCGTGTTCGCCTTTCGGCCTGCAGTTGCAACGTTACAACAGTGGTATTTGTGGCTGCAACAAAATGGCGGCCTTGTTACAATCCGGCCGAACATTCTGTTGCAATCTGCCAACAATGACGATCGACGCCGGGCAAGCGACTGATTCGGCGGCCATGACGAACGCATACACGAGCAATGGCCGCGGACTCGTCGCGCCGCCGCGCGCTGCGCTCGTCGCCTGAATGGTGCCGCGCTTCGAGATCGCGCCTGCGGTGCGCGAGGACGTGCCCGCGGTGCTCGGCATGATCCGCGGCCTCGCGGCTTACGAGAACCTGGCGGATCACTGCGTGGCCACCGAGGACGGCCTGGCCGACTCGCTGTTCGGCGACGCCCCCGCGGCCGAGGTCCTGTTGGGGCGGGAAAACGCCGAGCCGGTGGGTTTCGCCCTGTTTTTCTACAATTTCTCGACGTTTCTTGGCCGGAAGGGGTTGTATCTCGAGGATTTGTTCGTGCTGCCGTCCCACCGCGGTCGCGGCTATGGCCGGGCGCTCCTGGTGTATCTGGCGCGAAAGGCGGTCGACGAGCGCTGCGGCAGGTTCGAATGGGCGGTGCTCGACTGGAACGCCCCGGCGATCGCTTTTTACCAGGCGCTCGGCGCCGTTCTGCTGCCCGACTGGCGGATCAGCCGGGTGACCGGCGAATCGCTGACCCGGCTCGCCGCGCAGCCATTGTTCAACCGATGAGGTCCGAGTGACGATGCCAGATACCCTGCGCCAGACCTTCGGTGCGCTCAGGTGCCCGGGCGACTTCTGGTCGCTGCGCGCGGTCGAGGAGCGCGCCGACGACTACCTCGTGCGAAAGAACATCGCCCAGCCGCCGTCGCGATCGATCGATGCCGGCGCGATGCTCACCGTCTACGCCGGCGGCGGCTGCGGCTACGCGGCGACCGGCGACTTGTCGCGCGCCGGGCTGCAGGCTGCGCTCGATCGCGCGACTGCGTGGGCCGAGGCCAGCGCGCGTTTCAGCCTGATCGACTTCCGCACGCTGCCGAGGCCCGCGCCGCGCGGCGAATACGCGTCGCCCGACCTGGATCGCCCGGGGCGCTCGCGCCGCGAGTGGTACGAGATCCTGGCCGAGGAGTCGCGCCAGGCCGGCTGCGATCCGCGCATCGTCGACTGGGAGGCCAACGTCGAAACGCGCACCGCCGAGCACCTTTATCTGACCAGCGCCGGCGGCGACGTGCTGCAGCGCTACCGCTTCGTCATGCCCGGCCTCGCCGTCACCGCGCACGCCGACGGTGACACGCAGACTCGCACGCTCAACGGCTACCGCGGGCTCGCGCAGCAGGGAGGTGAAGCCGTCCTCGACCGCTTCGACTACATCGGCAGCGGACGGCGGATGGCCGAGCAGGCGCTCGAGCTCGTGGCGGCGCCGAACTGCCCGAGCGGAACGACCGAGCTTCTGCTGCTGGCCGACCAGATGGTGCTGCAAATACACGAGTCGATCGGTCATCCGCTCGAGCTCGACCGCATCCTCGGCGACGAGCGCAACTTCGCCGGCACCAGCTTCGTCTCCCTCGACATGTTCGGCAGCTACCGCTACGGCTCGCCGCTGCTGAACGTCGCGTTCGACCCGACCCGGCCCGAGGAGCTCGCCAGCTACGCCTGGGACGACGAAGGCACCAAAGCCGAGAAGCAATACCTGATCCGCCGCGGGATCCTCGAGCGCCCGCTCGGCGGCGCGCTGTCGCAGGCGCGGGCCGGCGTGGCCGGCGTCGCCAACGCGCGGGCCTCGAGCTGGAACCGGCCGCCGATCGATCGCATGGCCAACATCAATCTCGAGCCGGGCGACGCCTCGTTAGCGGCGATGGTCGCCGGCATCGAGCGCGGCGTGCTGATGAGCACCAACAGCTCGTGGTCGATCGACGATTCGCGCAACAAGTTCCAGTTCGGCTGCGAGTGGGGCCGGCTGATCGAGAACGGATCGCTGACGACGGTGGTCAAGAACCCGAACTACCGCGGCATCTCGGCCAGTTTCTGGCGCAGCCTGTCGCGGGTCGGCGACGAGTCGACCGTGCAGGTGCTCGGTACGCCGTATTGCGGCAAGGGCGAGCCGTCGCAGGTCATCCGCGTCGGCCACGCCTCGCCGGCCTGCGTCTTTTCCGGCGTCGACGTGTTCGGCGGCGACGCATAAGGAACCTCTGCAAAATGCGCAGCGCCGACATGGAGGACTACTTCGGCGGGCTCGCGGCGCTGCTCGATCGGTCGCTGGCGCCCGGCGAGGTCTATATCTGCGGCTTCGCGGCCGAGGTCTCGGATTTCGTGCGCCTGAACCGCGGCCGCGTACGGCAGCCGGGGACGGTCGCGCAGCGCTACCTGCGCCTGTCGCTGATCCGCGGCCGCAAGCACGCAGCGCAGTGCTTCAGTCTGTCCGGGGTGCCGGCCGATGACGAGGCGAGGATCGGCACCGCGCTGGCGTCGCTGCGCGACATGATCGGCGACCTGCCGGACGATCCGCATCTCGACTACGCGACCGCGCTGCAGTCGAGCCGCGTGGTGAAGAGCGATCCGCTGCCGGACTCGGACCAGGTGGTGGCGACGGTCCTCGGCGCCGCATCCGGACTCGACCTGGTCGGCATCTACACGGCCGGACCGGTGTATCGCGGCTTCGCCAACTCGTTTGGCCAGCGCAACTGGCACGAGGTCGAGAGCTTCAATCTGCAGTGGAGCCTCTACCATCGCGCCGACAAGGCGGTGAAGAGCGCCTACGGCGGATTCGCATGGGGAGAGGACGATTTCGCTGCGAGGATGCACGACGCACGCGAACGCCTGGGCCTGCTCGCCAACCCCGCCCGCTCGCTGGAGCCGGGCCGCTACCGCGCGTATCTCACGCCGTCGGCGATGGAAGAGATCGCCGGCATGATGTGCTGGGGCGGGTTTTCGGGGCGTGCGCTGGCGACGCGGCAGAGCTGCATGTTCCGCCTGCAGGACCGCAGCGTCGCGCTCGATCCGTCGATCGCAGTGTCCGAGAACACCGCGCAGGGTATGGCCCCCGGCTTCCAGGGCGAAGGCTTTGCCCGCCCCGCCGAAGTGCCGCTGATCGCCGAGGGACGGCTGGTCGGCGCGCTGGTCAATCCGCGCACGGCCAAGGAATTCGCCCTCGCCGGCAATGCCGCCAACTCGTCCGAGGCGCCTGAATCGCTCGACATGGCGGCGGGTGCGCTGCCGGTCGACGACGCGCTGGCGGCGCTCGACACAGGCCTCTACGTCGGCAACCTCTGGTACCTGAATTTCTCCGATCGGCCGGCTTGCCGCATCACCGGCATGACTCGCTTCGCCTCGTTCTGGGTCGAGCGCGGCAAGATAGTTGCCCCGGTCAACGTCATGCGCTTCGACGACAGCGTGTTCCGCCTTTTCGGCGACAAGCTGGTCGGGTTGACCGCCGAGCGCGAGCTCGTCCTCAACAGCGACAGCTACGGCGCGCGCAACGTCAACAGCATGCGGCTGCCGGGCGCGGTCGTGCGCGACATGGCCTTTACGCTATAGGACGCCTCAGGGCGGAGCCGGGCCCCGCGCGAGAGCGTGGGATGCGACCCCGGAGGCGGAGTGCCGGCGACATCGCGATCGTACTCTCGCGCCGCTCGCCCGGAAGCCGGCCGCGCCGGCGGGCGGCGCTAGTTGCCGTGCTGCCAGCCCTTCGGGATCGACGACAGGAGCTTCCGGGTGTACGGCTCGCGCGGGTGCAGGTAGATGTCGTCGGCATTGGCGATCTCGACGATCGCGCCCTGGTTCATCACCATGATCTCGTCGGAGATGTATTTGACCACTGCCAGGTCGTGCGAGATGAAGATGTAGGACAGCCGGTACTCGTCCTGCAGATCCTGCAGCAGGTTCAGCACCTGGGCCTGGACCGAGACGTCGAGCGCCGACACCGACTCGTCGCAGATCAGGATGTCGGGTTTGAGCGTCAGACAGCGCGCGATCGCGATCCGCTGCCGCTGCCCGCCGGAGAACTCGTGCGGGTACTTGTAGAACGACACCTCGGGCAGGCCGACCTTCTGCAAGAGCTCGAACGCCAGATCGGTGCGTTCCTGGGCCGAGGTGCCGATGTCGTGGATCTGCATCGGCTCGGTCAGGATCTGTCCGACGATCATCCGTGGGTTGAGCGACGCGTAGGGATTCTGGAAGATGATCTGGATGCGGCGCTTGTAGTCCATGAACTGGCGCGGCGACATCGATAGTATGTCCTTGCCCTCGAACAGCGCCTCGCCGGTGGTGGCCTCGTGCAGCCGCATCAGCGTCAGGCCCACGGTGGTCTTGCCCGAGCCCGACTCGCCGACCAGGCCGAGCGTCTTGCCCTTCGGCAGCCGGAACGACACGTCCTTCACCGCTTCGAACCGGCGCCGTCCGAACAGGCCGACCCGCGAGTAGAAATCCTTGGACAGGTGCCTGACGTCGAGGATGATCGGATCACCGCGGTCGATGCCGCGCTTGCGCTCGGCCAGGTTCAACGCGTTTCTGTTGTGGCCGTTCATGAAATCCTCGATCACCGGCAGCCGCACCGGCCGGCGATCGAGTCGCGGCCGGCAGGCGAGCAGCGCCTTGGTGTAGGCGTCCTGCGGGCTCTCGAAGACCGCCTTGGCCGGACCCTGCTCGCGGATCTCGCCGCTGCGCATGACGACGACGTAGTCGGCGATCTCGCCGACGACCGCCAGGTCGTGGGTGATGAACAGCACCGACATCTGGCGACGCTTCTGCAGCTCGCCGATCAGCTCGAGGATCTGCTTCTGGATGGTCACGTCGAGCGCGGTCGTCGGCTCGTCGGCGATCAGCAGCTTCGGCTCGCAGGCGATCGCCATCGCGATCATCACCCGCTGCTGCTGTCCGCCCGACATCTGCGACGGGTAGGCGTCGATCTTGAACTCGGGATCGGGGATGCCGACCTCGGCCAGGAGCTCGACCGCCCGTTTCCTCGCCTCGCCGGGGCGCATGCCCATATGCATGCGCAGCACCTCGGTCAACTGGAAGCCGACGGTGAACACCGGGTTGAGCGAGGTCATCGGCTCCTGGAAGATCATCGAGATGTCGGCGCCGCGGAGCTTGCGCAGCTCGTCCTGGTCGAGCGCCGCCAGGTTGCGGCCGCCATAGACGATCTCGCTGCCCGGCAGCACCGTCGCGTTCTCCTTCGGCAGCAGGCCCAGGATCGACAGCGACGTCACCGACTTGCCGCTGCCCGATTCGCCGACCAGCGCGACGGTGGTGTTCCTGGGAATGTCGAAGCTGATGCCCTTGACCGCCTCGAAGGTCGTATTCCGGTCGAGCCGGAAATTGACGCCGAGCTTGCGTACCGAGAGGATCGTATCGGTCGTCATCGAGTCGTGTTCCGTGCGTCGCGGCGGCCCGGGCGCCGGCCGGGGTTCCGGGGGTCGCGCCTCGGGCTCGCCGGCTGCGTCATTTGAGCTTCGGGTCGAGCGCGTCGCGCAGCGCATCGGTGAACAGGCTGAACGCGGTCACCAGCAGCGCCATCGCGGTGCCGGCCGCCGCGAGCTGCCACCACTTGCCCAGGATCAGCTCGTTCTGCGCCTCGTTCAACATCGAGCCCCACGACACGACGTCGACCGGGACGCCAAAGCCCAGGAACGACAGGATCACCTCCGACTTGATGAACGCCACCGTCAGGATCGAGAGCTGGACCAGCACGACGTGGCTGACGTTGGGCAGGATGTGCACGAACATGCGCCGCGCGTTCGAAGCGCCGATCGCGTCGGCCGCCTGCACGTACTCGCGGCCCTTGTGCTTCAGGTACTCGCCGCGGATCAGGCGGAAAACGCCGGTCCAGCCGGTGAGGCCGAGGATCAGGATGATGGTCAGCGTGCCTTTCTGCTGCAGCACCGCGGCGACCGCCAGGATCAAGAGCAGGTAGGGAATCGCGGTGAACACGCTGTAGAACCAGTTGAACACGTCGTCGAGCCACCGGCCGTAGTAGCCGGCGACCGCGCCGAACACCGAGCCCAGCGCCACGGCAACGATCGCCGCGGCGATGCCGACCAGGATTGAGGTCTCGGAGCCCTTGATGGTCTTCTTCAGCACGTCGCGGCCCCACTTGTCGCCGCCGAGCGGCAGCGTCGCCGCGCGCGCCGTCGCGGCGTCGGAACGCCCTCCTTCCTTGGCCTTGATGTCGGCCATCACGTCGGCCAGCGGGTCGACGCTCTCCTTGTCGGCGCCGGGCGGAGCCTCGCCGGGCTTGGTCGCGCCGGCCCGGATCGCGGCCAGCGCGTCGGCCAGCGGATCGGGGATCTCGCGATCGACCTCGTTCTCGACCGCGTCGGGCGCGATGCTGGTCGCGTTCGCCCCGGCGGCGGACGAATTGGCGGCGTCGGGGCCGACGAAGGTCGGCGGCGCGTAGTTGACTCCGACCTCGCGCGCCCAGTCCTTGGCCACCAGACCCGCCGCCGAAAGCGCGATCAGCAGCAGGAAGAGGGCGACGATGGCGAGCGAGATCATCGCCACCCGGTCGCCTCGCAATCGCCGCCAGGCCAGCGCCCACAGCCCCGGGGAGACGGTGTGCGGAATGTCGTAAGGCATTTTCCGTCTCCTATGGAACCTCTGAATAAGTCCCGCGTGGCCGCGACGGCGGCTTGCCGGGATGAGATGCGCGAAGCGGCGCGAAGCCAATGGTAGACCCCCTTGGCGAGCGGCGCGACAAAGCAGATCGCCCCTCATTTGCCAACTGAGGCCCCGTCCCGTCCGGGTTTCGCCGCAATGGCCTCATCTGCGTCGTTGCGCGGCTTGCGAATAGGCCAAGCTATTCGCTGCGCCGCGACGCCTAGCATCTGAAGCCATTGCGGCAGAAACGCGCCTCATGTGGGACTTGTTCAGAGGTTCCTACTTGAGCTGCACCCGCGGGTCGACCGCCTTGTAGATCAGGTCGGCCAGCAGGTTGACGATCATCGTCGCCACCGCGACGTAGACGGTGATCGCCTTGATCACCGGGAAGTCGCTGCGCTCGACGGCGAGGATGACCTCGCGCCCGATGCCGGGAATCGAGAAGAAGCGCTCGACCAGGAACGCGCCGATCAGCAGGCCGGGGAGCTGCGCCATCACGTGGGTGACGATCGGGATCGACGCGTTGCGCAGCACGTGCACCCACATGATCCGGTTTTCCGACACGCCCTTGGCGCGCGCCGTACGCACGTAGTCCTGGTTGATCTCGTCGAGCACGAAGGTCCGGAACAGCCGCAGGTCGGGCGCGATGCTGACCACCAGCCCGATGATGATCGGCAGCGACGCATAGACGATCAGGTTCTGCCAGAAGCTGTCGCCCCAGCCCTGCACCGGGAACCAGCCCAGCTTGTAGGCGAACACGTACTGGAACACGATGATGTAGACCAGGATCGAGATCGACAGCCCGACGGTGCACACGATCATCACGGCGCGATCGGTCAGCGAGCCGCGCACGTAGGCGACGGCCAGCGCCAGGCCGATGGCGACCAGCGTGCCGATGATCAGGAGCGGCACCAGGACGGTCAGCGACGGACCGAGACGCGTAGCCAGGATGTGCGACACCGACTCGTTGGTGCTCCAGCTGGCGCCGAAATTGGCGGTCACCACCTGCTTGATGAAGATCCAGAGCTGGACGTAGAACGGCTGGTCGACGCCGAGCTGGCGGCGGATGTTCTCTATCTGCTCGGCGCTCGAGATCTTGCCCGCCAGCACGTAGGCGGGATCGCCGCCGACCCAGTTGAACAGGATGAAAACCAGCACGATGACCCCGAGCAGGGTCGGGATCATCTGCCACACCCGCCGGATGATGTACGCCGTCATCGCTCGTCTCCCGCCTGGTCTGCCGTTCGCGGCGCCGACCCGCGCCTCAGTTCGCCCCTGTCGATGTCGACCGCGTGCCGGTGATCTCGGCGATGAAAGCTTCGCTCGAGGACTCGCGGCCGAGGAAGGTGCGAACCATCTCCCGCGCCGGTTTCTGGCTGCCCTGCGCCAGCACGACGGCCCTGAAGCGGCGTCCGGTCGCGCCATCCATCAGGTTGCCGTGAAACGCCGACAGCATGTCGAGCGCCAGCACCTGCGACCACATGTAACCGTAGTAGCCGGCGGTGTAGCCGCTGATGATGTGGGCGAAGGTGCCGGGGAAGTGCGTGCCGGGAACGTAGCCCAGCGGCGTCTCGCCTTCCATCTTTTCCCACAGCCCCTGCGGGTCGGGAACCGTCGGGCCGCTGGTCGCCATGTCGTACGCGGCGAACAGGTGCTGGCGCGAATAGCGCATGCCCGCGCCGTACAGCCGCGCCGCCGAAAGCCGCCCCAGCAGCTCGTCGTCGACGGAGGGGCAGGCCGGCCGGCAGAACTGCGGCAGCAGCGCCAGCGATTCCTTGCGTCGTGCCCATTCCTCGAACATCTGCGACGGCGCCTCGACGAAATCGAGCTCGACGGTGGTGCCGGCCTGCGTCGCGTACTCGGTGTCGGACAGGACGTTGTGCATGACGTGTCCGAACTCGTGCACCAGCGTCTCCAGCTCCTCGCCGTCGAGCCCCGCCGGGTTCAGGTTGGCGACCAGCACCGCGATCGGCGTGCGGCGCGACCGCTTGGCCGAGCCGCGCACCGGCCACGCCGCGGCGTGCCCGAACTTGCCGGCGCGGGGGAACGGGTCGATGTAGACGCCGCCCTTGAGCTTGCCGGAGGCGCTATCGAAGACGTCCAAATAGCGCACGTCCGGGTGCCAGACCGGGACCGTCGCTGGCACGAAACGCACGCCGTAAAGCTGCGAGGCGATCGCCATCACCCAGCGCACGCTGGCCTCGGTCGGAAAGTACTTGCGCAACGACTCCTGCTCGACGTTGTAGCGCGCTTTCCGGAGCTTTTCCTGGTAGTAGTCGGCGTCCCAGCGCTCGAGCTTCACTTCGGCGATCGGCTTGTGCAGATCCGCCGCCTTGAGCGCCGTCAGCTCGGCGATCTCGCGGCGCTCGACGTCGCGTACGGTGGTCTTGACCTCGTTCAGGAAACGGTCGACCGTCGCCGGGTTGGCGACCATCCGGCGCCGGGTCGCGAAGTCGGCGTAGCTCGCCAGTCCGAACAGGGTCGCCATCTCCTTGCGCAGACGCAGCGCCTCGGCCAGGAGCTCGATGTTCTTCGGCGTGCCGCGGTTCGAGAACGCGAGCTGATAGCGCCGTCGCGCGTCCTCGTTCTCGGCGTTGGCCATGAACGGTACGTACTCGGTGTATTCGAACCCGAGCAGGTAGCTGCCCCGGTCGTCGCGCCTGGCCTTGGCGCAATAGTCGTCCGGCAGGCCCTTGAGCTCGTCGGGCGAGAACACCACGCGCGTCTGATTGTCGCGCATGTTGCGATCGAACTCCTGCCGGATCTCCTCCAGCCGCAGCGCGATCGCCTTCAGCCTGGCGCGCTTGTCGGCGGGTAGCGCGGCGCCGGTGTCCTCGAAGGCGTCGAGCAGGTCCTTGCGCATCTTGGCCGCTGCGCCGTGGCGCACGGTCAAGCCCTTGATCCTGGCGTATAGCGCCTCGTTCTGGTAGAGATCGGTCTCGAAGCGCGTGGTCTCTTTTTCACAGCTCTCGGCGGCGGCCCGTGTCTCGGCTTCGGGCGAGACGTTGGCGGTCAGGTCGACCGGCCCCTCGATTTCCTCGAGCTGGATGCGCAGGCGATCCCAGCGATCGAGCAGGTCGCGGGCGCCGCCGTTGGCGATCGGCAGGGTCGCCATCGTCGACACCATCGTCGCGGCGTGGGCGAGGCCGTCGGCGCAGGCGCGGGTCAGCGAAGCGGCGTCGTAGACCGGAATCGTCGGACGCGCTGCCGGGGCCGCCTCCGCCGCACCGGCCAGCCCGCCGATCAGCAGCGCGCCGA
>DATEFZ010000273.1:0-7639 GCA_035280325.1 Casimicrobiaceae bacterium | reverse complement strand
AGTCCCACATGAGCCGCGTTTCTGCCGCAATGGCTTCAGATGCGAGGCGTCGCGGCGCAACGAATAGCTTGGCCTATTCGCAAGCCGCGCAACGACGCAGATGAGGCCATTGCGGCGAAACCCGGACGGGACGGGGCTTGCCGGGCGATCTGCTTTGTCGCGCCGCTCGCGCATGGGACCTGCCATGGGCTTCGCGTCGCTTCGCGCAGCCCATCCCGGCAAGCCGCCGTCGCGGCCACGCGGGACTTATGCAGAGGTTCCCTAGGAAACAAGCCCGGGACTTGCGGCGGCGCGCCGCTGCTCCTTTATCATCGAAGCTTCCGCCCCGCATCCGGCGCGGACCTGCAAAGCCATGGATATCGCCGCCGCCGCCGATTACTTCACCGGCCTGCAGGACCGGATCGTCGATCGGCTCGCGGCGATCGACGGCAAGACTTTCCTCCACAACGCCTGGCGACGGCCGGAAGGCGGAGGCGGCGTGTCAAGGATCATCGAAGGCGGCCGCGTCTTCGAGCGCGGCGGCGTCAATTTTTCGAGCATCGCCGGCGCCCGGCTGCCCGCGGCGGCGAGCGCTGCCAGGCCGCAGCTCGCCGGTCGCAGCTTCGAAGCGACAGGGCTCTCGCTGGTGCTACATCCGGCCAACCCGTACGTGCCGACCGTGCACATGAACATTCGTTTGTTCGCGGCGGGGCAGGACGACGAAGAGCCGCAATGGTGGTTCGGCGGCGGCATGGACCTGACGCCGTACTACGGCTTCGAGGAAGACGCCGTGCATTTCCACCGCTGCTGTCGCGAAGCGCTGGCCCCGTTCGGCGCCGACTACTACCCGCGTTTCAAGCGCTGGTGCGACGACTACTTTTTCCTTCGCCACCGCGGCGAGCCGCGTGGCGTCGGCGGCATTTTCTTCGATGACCTCTGCGATCGCGACTTCGCGCACAGCTTTGCGCTTGCGCGCAGCGTCGGCAACGGCTTTCTCGACGCCTACGAGCCGATTCTGCACAGGCGCAAGGATCTGCCGTACGGGCAACGCGAGCGCGATTTCCAGACCTACCGGCGCGGCCGCTATGTCGAGTTCAACCTGGTCCACGACCGCGGCACGCTGTTCGGCCTGCAGTCGAACGGACGCGCCGAGGCGATACTGATGTCGCTGCCGCCGGTGGCGAGCTGGCGCTACGACTGGCAGCCCGAACCCGGCAGCCCCGAGGCCAGGCTCTATACCGACTTTCTCGTCGCCCGCGACTGGCTCGCCGCGCCGGAGGCGGGCCGATGAGCGACGACCGAAAGCACGCCAACCTGCGCGAGACGGGCCTCGCCTCGGAGGACGTTTTCGAGGGACGCCTGTTGCACGTCAAACGCGATCGCGTGCGACTGCCCGACGGCGGTGAAGCGACGCGCGAATACATCGTCCACCCAGGCGCGGTGATGGTCGTGCCGCGGCTGCCGGACGGCCTGCTGCTGTTCGAGCGCCAGTTCCGCTATCCGCACCAGCGCGTGTTCATCGAGTTTCCGGCAGGCAAGATCGACGCCGGCGAGGATCCGCTGGACGCCGCGCGACGCGAGTTGCTGGAGGAGACCGGCTATCGCGCGGCGCACTGGCGGTACCTGGCGACGATGCACCCGCTGATCACGTATTCGACCGAGCACATCGCGATCTACGCCGCCGACGGGTTGACCCACGTCGGGGCGCGCCTGGACGCCGGTGAATTCGTCCAGACCTTCGCCGCGAGCCTCGACCAGGCGCTCGGCTGGCTCGACCGCGGCGAAGTGACCGACGCCAAGACGATGCTGGGCCTGCTGCTGCTCGCGCGCGAGGCGGGAACACGCGGCGAGCGGTGAGCGCCGGCGCGACGATCGCACGGCGGCTGGTGATTGCCGGACGCGTGCAGGGCGTCGGTTTCCGCTACGCGTTCGCCGACGAGGCGCATTCGCATTCGCTGTCGGGATGGGTGCGCAACCGCCGCGACGGCAGCGTCGAGGCGCTGATCAGCGGTGACGCGATCGCCGTCGAAGCGATGATCGCCTGGGCGCGGCGCGGGCCGCCGGGAGCCCGTGTCACGTCGGTCGAGGTCGAGGCGGCGCTAGCGGCGTCGGGGCCGTTCGAGATCGTCGCGACGCTGTGAAAAACCGCTACGAGATCTCGCCCAGGTATGCGGCGCGCACCTTCGGGTCGGACAAGAGCTCGCGCGACGAGCCCGACAGCGTGACGTTGCCGCTTTCCATCACGTAGCCGCGGTGGCTCACCTCGAGCGCGAGCTTGGCGTTCTGCTCGATCAGCAGGATGGTCACGCCTTCGGCGGCGATCGCGAGCACCGTCTCGAACACCTTCTGCACCATCAGCGGCGCGAGTCCCATCGACGGTTCGTCCAGCAGCAGCAGCTTCGGTCGCGACATGATGGCGCGGGCCATCGCCAGCATCTGCTGCTCGCCCCCGGACAGCGTGCCGGCGGTCTGCCTGCGCCGCTCCTTGAGCCGCGGAAACAGCCCGAACACGCGGTCGGTGTCCTGGCGGATCGCGGCCTGGTCGCGGCGGCTGTAGGCGCCCATCGCCAGGTTCTCCTCGATGGTGAGGCCGCCGAAGACGCCGCGGCCCTCGGGCACCATCGACAAGCCCTTGCGCACGAGCTGGAACGCCGGCCGGCCGGTGACGTCGCTGCCGTCGTAGAGCACGGTGCCCGACTTGACCGGCTGCAGGCCGGTGATGCCTTTCAGCGTCGTCGTCTTGCCGGCGCCGTTGGCGCCGATCAGGCATACCAGCTCGCCGCGCCGCACGACGAGGTCGATCCCCTTGACCGCCTGGATGCCGCCGTAGGCGACCTCCAGCTTTTTCAGTTCGAGCAGCGCGGCTGCCACTACCGGGATTCCCCGGCCTGCAGCGAGATTTCGCCGCCGAGATACGCCGCGATCACCGCCGGGTCCTTTTGCACGGTGGCGGCGCTGCCCTCGGCGATCTTTCTGCCGTAGTCGAGGACCAGCACCCGGTCGCAGACGCTCATCACCAGCTTCATATCGTGCTCGATCAGCAGGATCGTCGTGCCGTCGCGCCGGATCTCCACGAGCAGGCTCTTCAGCGCTTGCGTCTCGGTGGCGTTCATCCCCGCCGCCGGCTCGTCGAGCGCGAGCAGCTTCGGCTCGGTGGCGAGCGCGCGGGCGATCTCCAGACGGCGCTGGTCGCCGTACGCGAGATGCTTGGCCAGATCGTTGGCGCGGGCGGCGACGCCGACGTAGTCGAGCAACTGGTAGGCTCGACTGGTGATCGCCGATTCCTCGGCCAGCGTCGCGCGGTCGCGGAAGATCGCGCCGAACACGCCGGCGCGGGTGCGCACGTGGCGGCCAATCATCACGTTCTCGAGTGCCGACAGGTTCTGGAACAGCCGGATGTTCTGGAAGGTGCGTGCGATGCCGCGCTCGGCGACCTGGTTGGGCTTGAGCCGGTCGAGCGGCGCGCCGGCGAAGGTGAAGGTTCCGCCGTCCGGCTCGTAGATGCCGGTCAGCACGTTGAACAACGACGTCTTGCCGGCGCCGTTGGGGCCGATCAGGCCGTAGATCTCGCCGTCGCGGATGCTGAAGCTCACCTCGGACAGCGCCTGAACGCCGCCGAAGCGCTTGTCGATGCCCCGCGCGTCGAGCAGCGTGCCGTTCTTCATTCGTCGCCCTGCTTGGCGGCTTCGAGCTCGCGCTTGCGCACCGCCGACGGCCAGAGGCCGGCCGGCCGCAGCAGCATGATCGCGACCAGCGCGACCCCGAAGACGAGCAGGCGCATCGTCTCGGCGTCGACCAGCACCCGGCCGAACAGTCCCATCTGCAGCGGCTCCATCGTGTAGCGCAGCACCTCAGGCAGCAAGGTCAGCACGACCGCGCCGAGGACCACCCCCGGGATGTTGCCCATGCCGCCCAGCACGACCATCGCCAGCACGATGATCGACTCGAACAGGCCGAAGCTCTCCGGGCTGATGAACTGCTGCGTCGCCGAGAAGACGGCGCCGGCGATGCCGCCGAACGACGCTCCCATCGCAAAGGCCAGCAGCTTGACGTTGCGGGTGTTGATGCCCATCGCCCTGGCCGCGACCTCGTCTTCGCGTATCGCTTCCCACGCCCGGCCGAGGCGCGAGTTCTGCAGCCGCAGGTTGACGACGATGACCGCTGTGGTCAGCAGCAGCAGCATGTAGTAGTACTTCTGAGGGCCGCTGAACGCGACGCCGAGGAACGTGCTGGTGCCGGCGAACGACAGCCCGTCGAGGCGGAACGGATCGATCAGGTTGATGCCTTGCGGCCCGTTGGTGACGTTGACCGGCTGGTTCAGGTTGTTCAGGAAGATGCGGATGATCTCGCCGAAGCCGAGGGTCACGATCGCGAGGTAGTCGCCGCGCAGCTTCAGCGTCGGCGCACCGAGCAGGACGCCGAACAGGCAGGCGATCGAGGCGCCGATCGGCAGGATCAGCCAGAACGGCAGGTGCAGGCCGAACTGCGGCGACGCCAGCAGCGCATAGGTGTAGGCGCCGACGGCATAGAAGGCGATGTAGCCCAGGTCGAGCAGGCCGGCGAATCCGACGACGATGTTGAGCCCGAGCGCCAGCATCGTGTAGATCATCGCGAAGTTGAGGATGCGCACCCAGGCCTGGCCGGCGAGCGCGGCGACGAACGGCAGCAGCGCGAGCGCGACGATGACGAGCGCTGCGCCGGCCCAGACCTTGGGCGGAATGTCGCTGCGCCCGCCGCGGTTCATGCGACGCGGCTCATGCGAGGGCCTCTTTGTACCAGCTGTCCAATACGGCACGCTGGCGCGTCGGCCGCATCGCGCCTTCGCCGGTCGCATCCCCGCCTGGCGGGGCCCCTGCTTCGCGGGCTCATGCGCGATCGGCGACTTTTTCGCCCAGCAGTCCGGAGGGGCGGAAAATGAGCACCAGGATCAGCACGAAGAACGCGAACACGTCCTGGTAGTTGCTGCCGAACAGGCTCACCTGGCCGTCGTTGGCGGCACATTTCTGCTGTATGGCGTCGCTGATCGACGAGAGACCGCAGACGTTCGACAGGTCGCCGATGTAGCCGGCGCCCAGCGCCTCGATGATGCCCAGCAGCACCCCGCCGAGCATCGCGCCGGCGAGATTGCCGATCCCGCCCAGCACCGCCGCGGTGAACGCCTTGAGACCGAGCAGGAATCCCATGTAGTAGTGGGCGATCCCGTAGTAGGACATGACCATCAGCCCGGCGACCGCGGCGAGGGCAGCGCCGATGATGAACGCCGCCGAGATGATGACGTTGATGTCGATGCCCATCAGTCCCGCGACCTGCGGGTTCTGCGCGGTGGCGCGCATCGCCATGCCGAGGCGCGTGCGCTGCACGACCAGCACCAGGCCTCCCATCAGCAGCGCCGCCAGCAGCACGATCAGCATCTGCAGATCGGTCATCGCCGCGCCGAGGACGTTGTGCGGCGTCGGCGTGATCAGCGTCGGCATGGTTCGGTAGTTGCGGCCCCAGACCATCAGCGCGACGTTCTGCAGCAGGATCGACATGCCGATGGCCGTGATCAGCGGCGCCAGCCTCGGCGCGCGGCGCAACGGCCGATAGGCGACCTTTTCCATCGCGTAGGCGATCGCGACGCAGACCAGGATCGCGACGAACAGTCCGGCCAGGATCACGACCACCGGTGGCAGCGAGGCGTAGCTCAGCAGCGCGGTGATGACCGACAGCGCTACCATCGCGCCGATCATCACCACCTCGCCGTGCGCGAAATTGATCAGCCCGATGATGCCGTAGACCATCGTATAGCCGAGCGCGACCAGCGCGTAGACGCTGCCCAGCGTGACTCCGTTGATGATCTGCTGCAGGAAAATGTCCACCCGCATCCTCCCCGTGGCGCCGACTCGTCGATGACGGATTCTCCACTCCCGGCCCGGGCGCCGGCAATCCCCCCGCTCGTTGTCGAGAGCGACGAGGGTTCCCGAGCGGCCAAAGAAAAACGGCGCCTCGAAGGGCGCCGTTCGCGGTCGTGCCGCAGCGCGGAAAGCCGCGCCTTCGCTATTTCTTTGCCGGTGCCGGCTCGGCGGCGGCGAGCTTCTCGGTCTTGCCGCCGATGTTCATCGCCAGCGGAACCAGCGCGCCATCCTTGACCGTGTACAGCGTGATCGCGCCGTTCTTCGTGTCGCCGTGCTCGTCGAACTCGATCTTGGCGGTGATGCCGTCGTACGAGATCTTGGCGAGCTCCGGAAGATACTTAGCCGGGTCGGTCGAGTTCGCCTTCTGCATCGCGGCGATCAGGGTATTCGCGGCGTCGTACGAATAAGGCGCGTAAACCTGGATCGGGCCGTATTTGGCGGTGAAGCGGGTGACGAAGTCCTTGGCGTTGGCCATCTTGTCCGGCGGCACGCCGGCCTGGGTGCAGTACTCGCCCTCGGCGGCGCCGCCGGCCAGCTTCGGCCACTCGGTCGAGCAGACGCCGTCGCCGGCGATGAACTTGGCCTTGATACCCAGCTCCTTCATCTGCTTGACCATCGGGCCGCCTTGCGCGTCCATCCCGCCGTACATGATGAGATCGGGCCGCTTGGCCTTGATCTTGGTCAGGATCGCCTTGAAGTCGGTTGCCTTGTCGTTGGTGAATTCATGGGCGACGATCGTCGCTCCGGCCGCCTTGGCCGCCTTCTCGGTCTCCTCCGCGAGCCCCGAGCCGTACGCGGTCTTGTCGTCGATGATCGCGATCTTCTTGGCCCCCAGCGTGGACACCGCTTCCTTGCCGATGACGCTGCCCTGCTGGACGTCGTTGGCCATCACCCGAAACGCGGTCTTGAAGCCCTGCAGCGTGTATTTCGGATTGGTCGCCGAAGGCGAGATCTGCGGAATGCCGGCGTCGCTGTAGATTTTCGAGGCGGGGATCGTGGTTCCGGAATTCAGATGCCCGACCACGCCCGCGACCTTGGCGTCGACCAGCTTCTGCGCCACGATCACGCCCTGCTTCGGATCGGCCTGGTCGTCTTCGGCGACCAGCTCGAACTTGACCTTCTTGCCGTCGATCATGATGCCCTTGGCGTTGGCATCGTCGATCGCCATCCGGGCGCCGTTCTCGTTGTCCTTGCCGAGGTGCGCCTGCGGACCGGTGGTCGGCCCTACGTGGCCGATCTTGACGACGACCTCGGGAGCGGCGGGGGCGGCCGCGGCTGCCGGGGCCGGCGCTTCGGCGGTCTTCTTCGGCTCTTCCTTGCCGCAGCCGTAGGCGGCCATCAGCGCTGCGGCGACGAGCGTAAAGCCCAGCGCACGATCGAATCTCATGGGTTCCTCCACTTCGGGGTGATCGGGAAACGCGGGAGGCCGAGATTATCGGCGCGGGCGCATATACTGTCAATTGCGCGGAAGTGTCGGAAAACGGTCAGCCGGCGGCATCCGTCGTTTGGTCGGCGCCGGCGACGGCTTTCGGCGCTGCCGCGGGCGCTTCGTCGGCTGCCGCTTGTCTTGCCGCGCCGTCGCGGTCTAGACTCGCCCACTTTTTTGAATCCGGCCCCGACCGCCGGCGCATCCAAACGACCAGAGGCAGGTCCGGCGCCGGAGCCGGATCGGCGATTCGAGGGGACACATCGCATGGCAAGCTGGATGACCAGGCGCCGCGCCATCGCCGCCTTGGTTGCCTTGATGCTGATCGGCGCCCTGGCGG
>DATEFZ010000272.1:0-6404 GCA_035280325.1 Casimicrobiaceae bacterium | reverse complement strand
GTCCTTCGGCGACGTCGAGGTGCTCAAGGGCGTGTCGATGGAGGTGCCGAAGGGCGGCGTGGTCTGCATCATCGGTCCGTCCGGATCGGGCAAGTCGACGCTGCTTCGCTGCATCAACGCCCTGGTGCCGATCGACAGCGGGAGCATCCGCGTCGCGAGCTTCGAGGTTCACCTGCTGAAGACCGATAAGGAGCGCCTCGCGCTGCGCCGCGAGGTGTCGATCGTATTCCAGCAATACAACCTGTTCCCGCACAAGACGGCGCTGGAGAATGTGATGATGGCGCCGCTCTACGTCCTGCGCGAGCCGCGCGACGAGGTGCGCGCGCGGGCGGTTGCCCTGCTGAAGAAGGTTGGGTTGGCCGCCAAGCAGGACGTCTATCCGGGCGAGCTGTCGGGCGGCCAGCAGCAGCGGGTCGCCATCGCCCGCTCGCTGGCGATGCGCCCGGAAGTGATGCTGTTCGACGAGGTCACCGCCGCGCTCGACCCGGAAACGGTCAAGGAAGTGCTGAACACGATCCGCGAGCTGGCGCGCGAGGGCATGACCTGCATGCTGGTGACCCACGAAATGCGCTTTGCCCGGGAAATCGCCGACACCGTCTACTTCACAGACGGCGGGGTCATCGTCGAATCCGCCCCGCCGGCGCAACTTTTCGATCATCCGCAGGTCGATCGAACCCGCGCCTTTCTGTCGCAGATACTCTAGGGCCTGCTAACGCTATGCCGGCGAACGCATAGGACCGGGTGCGCGATGGCCACCGAGCTCCTGTTCCGCGACGACGCCTACCTGACGACCGGCGAAGCGCGGATCGTCGCGGCAGGCGAGCGCGGCATCGAGCTCGACCGCACGATCTTCTACCCGCTGGGCGGCGGCCAAGCCGGCGACAGCGGCTGGCTCACGCGAGCGAGCGGCGAGACGATCGCGATCGCCGATACGCGCAAGGGCGAGACGGCGGGGAGCGTGCTGCACCTCGCCGCGCCGGGCACGCCGCTGCCCGAGGTCGGCGAGTCGGTACGCCTGGCGATCGACTGGCCGCGCCGCTACGCGCTGATGCGACTGCACACGGCCCTGCACGTCATGTCATGCGTCGTCGTGGCGCCGGTCACCGGCGGCAACATCGCGCCCGACAAGGCGCGGCTCGATTTCGACATCGACATGAGCCTGCTCGACTCGGCGCGGATCGAGCGCGAGACCAACGCGCTGATCGCGCGCGGCGTCGACACCGAAACGGTCTGGATCACCGACCAGGAGCTCGATGCGCAACCGTCGCTGGTCAAGACGATGAGCGTCGCTCCGCCGCGCGGTGCCGGGCGGGTGCGGCTGCTCAGGATCCCGGGGATCGACCTGCAGCCCTGCGGTGGCACGCACGTGAAGAACGTCGCCGAGATCGGCGCCATCCGCGTGCTCAAGGTTCGAAGCGAGGGCAAGCGCAACCGGAGGGTCGAGATCGCGCTGGCGGCTCCGTAGAGATCAGGTCTTCAGCCGATAGCCGGTCCGGAAGATCCAGGCCACGATGGCGAGCGCGATGGCCATGAACACGGCGGTCATCGCCAGGCTGACGCCGACGCTCACGTCGGCCAGCCCGTAGAAGCTCCAGCGGAACCCGCTGATCAGGTAGACGACCGGGTTGAACAGCGTCACCTTCTGCCACAGCGGCGGCAGCATGCTGATCGAATAGAAGCTGCCGCCGAGAAAGGTGAGCGGCGTCACGATCAGGAGCGGCACGAGCTGCAGCTTCTCGAAGCCGTCGGCCCAGATGCCGATGATGAAGCCGACCAGGCTGAAGGTGACCGCGGTCAGCACCAGGAACAGCAGCATCCACAGCGGATGGGCGATGCGGATCGGCACGAACAGGCCGGCGGTAGCCAGGATGATCAGACCCAGGATGATCGACTTGGACGCAGCCGCGCCGACGTAGCTCACCACGATCTCCAGGTACGACACCGGCGCCGACAACAGCTCGTAGATCGTGCCGGTGAACTTGGGAAAATAGATGCCGAACGACGCGTTGGCGATGCTCTGGGTCAGCAGCGAGAGCATGATCAGTCCGGGCACGATGAACGCGCCGTAGCTGATGCCCTCGACCTGCTGGATGCGCGAGCCGATCGCCGCACCGAAGACGACGAAGTAGAGCGAGGTCGAGATCACCGGCGAGATGATGCTCTGCATCAGCGTGCGCCGGGTGCGCGCCATCTCGAACCTGTAGATCGCGCGCATGGCATGGACGTTCACTTTTTCTCCCGCACCAGGCTGACGAAGATGTCTTCCAGCGAGCTTTGCGTCGTGTGCAAATCCTTGAAGGCGATCCCAGCCTTGTCGAGATCGTCGAGCAACGACGCGATGCCGGGCGATTCGCGCTGCGCGTCGTAGGTGTAGGTAAGCTCGCTGCCGCCGCCCGACAGCTCGAGCTGGTGCCCGGCCAGCGCCGGCGGAATCTGCGACAGCGGCTCCTGCAACTGCAGCGTAAGCTGCTTCCTGCCGAGCTTGCGCATCAGCTCGGCCTTGTCCTCGACCAGGATGATCTCGCCCTTGTTGATCACGCCGACGCGGTCGGCCATCTCCTCGGCCTCGTCGATGTAGTGGGTGGTCAGGATGATGGTCACGCCGCCTTCCCGCAGCGAGCGCACGAGCTGCCACATGTCACGCCGCAGCTCGACGTCGACGCCGGCCGTCGGCTCGTCGAGAAACAGGATCTGCGGCTCGTGCGACAGCGCCTTGGCGATCAGCAGGCGGCGCTTCATGCCGCCGGACAAGGTGATGATCTTGCTGTCCTTCCTGCCCCAGAGCGAGAGCTCCTTCAGCACCTTTTCGATATGCGCCGGCTTTGCCTTCCGGCCGAACAGGCCGCGGCTGAACGACACCGTGTTCCACACCGACTCGAAGGCGTCGGTGGTGAGCTCCTGCGGCACCAGCCCGATCAGCGAGCGCGTCGCCCGGTAGTCGGCGATGACGTCGCGGCCGTCGACCAAAATCTTGCCGGCGCTGGGGTTGACGATGCCGCAGATCGTGCCGATCAGCGTCGTCTTGCCGGCGCCGTTGGGCCCGAGCAGGGCGAAGATCTCGCCGCGCCGAATTTCCAGGTCGACGTCGGTCAGCGCCTGGAGGCCCGAGGCGTATGTCTTGCAAAGCCCGGTGACGGAGATGATCGATTGCATTGCAGGCTCGGAAGCGACGGCAGCGGGAACGTATGCTCGCTGCCGGAATTGCTCCGGAGCATCATTGTGATATAAAAATGCGCTGCTGTCGTCGTCCCGGTCGCCGATCGTGGGCCGCGCGAGGCGCGAAAGGGAATCACGTGACCGACCTGAACCCGCAGGCCCGGCAAATGGCCGACGAGTCGATGGTGCGAAACCTGGCCGCACAGGCGAGAGCCATCTGGCCGCAGGAGGCGCCGTTGCTCGGTCGCTATTCGCTCCCGGCCGAAGCCAGCATCCTCGACGCCGGCTGCGGCACCGGCGAAGCCGCGTCGCGGCTGGCCGAGCTTTTCCCCGACGCCCGCGTCCTCGGCGTCGACATCATCGACGCGCACCTGGAGCTGGCGCGCTCGCGCTACGCGAGCCTTGCGCCGCGATTGAGCTTCGAGCATCAGAGCGTCTACGAGCTCGCCGCGCCGGACGCGAGCTACGACCTGACCGTATGCCGGCACGTCATCCACTCGATTCCGCACGCCGACCGAGTGCTCGCCGAGCTCGTGCGGGTGACACGGCGCGGCGGCTGGCTGCACCTTATCGCCGAGGATTACGGCATGCTGCACTTCCAGGGCGGCACCCCCGATCCGCGCGAATTCTGGAACGTGGCGCCGCAGGCGTTCGGAACTGCAACGGGAACCGACTTGTTCGTCGGTCGTAATGTCTTCGGTCTCCTCGCCACGATGGGCGTGGAGGACATCACGCTCGATTACATCGTCGTCGACACCTTGCGGGTGCCGCGCCAGACGTTCGCCGCGATCCTCGGCGCCTGGCGGGACGGGTACGCCGAAGCGATCGGCGAGCTGACGCCGATCACGCGAGCCTCCGCGATCGCGTACTTCGACCGGATGATCGCCAACGTGCTGGACCCGCAGGGGTACGCGGTCTGGCTGGTGCCGGTCGCGGCCGCGCGGGTCCCCTAGCCGCGCGCTCGATCAGGCGTCCTGCATTTGTTCATGACCTCTGCTAATGATCGTATGGCCCGGCGCTGCGATCGACTAATATGATCGCTCGCGCACCGAGCCTCGCGCCGGCCTGAATGCAGGCCGTTTCGGACGTCACGCCAAATTCCATGCGCTATTCGATTTTCTCGCTTGCCCGCAACGCGGCGAGTCACCACCGGCACTGGCCGCCCGCCTGGCGCGACCCGGCGCCGAAGCGCGCCTACGACGCGATCGTCGTCGGCGGCGGCGGGCATGGACTGGCGACCGCCTACTACCTCGCCAAGGAGCACGGCATCGCCAACGTGGCGGTGCTGGAAAAAGGCTGGCTCGGCGGCGGCAACACCGGACGCAACACGACCATCGTGCGCTCGAACTACCAGCTCGATGCCAACGCCCACTTCTACGAGTTCTCGCTCAAGCTCTGGGAAAGCCTGTCGCGCGAGCTCAACTTCAACGTCATGTACAGCGCGCGCGGGGTGCTCAACCTGGTCCATTCGCCGGCCGACATGGACGCGGCGCTGCGGCGCGGCAACGGGATGCGACTGAACGGCATCGACGCCAGATTCCTTAGCCGCGACGAAATCGCGGCCTGGATTCCCGAGCTCGACACGTCGCCGTCGGCGCGCTTCCCGATCGTCGGCGGGCTCCTGCAGCCGCGCGGCGGCACCGTGCGTCACGACGCGGTGGCGTGGGGCTACGCGCGCGCTGCCGACGCCCGAGGCGTCGACATCATCCAGAACTGCGAGGTCACCGGCATCCGCGTCGAGCGCGGCGCCGTGACCGGCGTCGACACCACGCGCGGCTTCATCGCGACGCGCAGGCTCGGCATCGCCGTCGCCGGAAATTCGAGCCGCCTGGCGGCGATGGCCGGCATCCGGCTGCCGATCGAATCGCATGTGCTGCAGGCGATGGTGTCGGAGCCGATCAAGCCGGTGCTCGACACCGTCGTCAGTTCCGGCGCCGTGCACTTCTACGTCAGCCAGTCGGACAAGGGCGAGCTGGTGATGGGCGGCGACCTCGATTTCTACAATTCGTACGCGCAGCGCGGCAACCTGCCGGCGCTCGAGCACGTCGTCAGCGCGTGCCTGTCGCTGTTTCCGAGCTTCGGCCGGCTGCGGCAACTGCGCACCTGGGGCGGCATCATGGACATGACGATGGACGGCAGTCCGATCATCGGCCGGCTGCCGGTCGACGGCCTGACGATGACCGGCGGCTGGTGCTACGGCGGATTCAAGGCGACGCCGGCGTCGGGTTTTCTGCACGCCTACACGATGGCGCGCGGCGAGCCGCATCCGCTGAACGCCGCGTTCACCCTCGAGCGTTTTGCGCAAGGCCGGATGATCGACGAAAAGGGCGCCGGCGCGCGGGCGTGGGCGCATTGACTTTGCGTGCGATGCCGTGCTGCTGATTCCCTGCCCCTGGTGCGGACCGCGCAACCAGATCGAATTCGTCTATGGGGGCGACGCGACCATCGCTTATCCGCCGCGCGACGCGTCGACCGAGGCCTGGTTCGACGCGGTCTACCTGCGCGACAACCCGTGCGGGCCGCACGACGAATGGTGGCAGCACGCGGCAGGCTGCCGGCGCTGGTTCAAGCTGCGCCGCGATACGCGCACCCACGATATGCTCGCCAGCGTCGCTCCCGGACAGCCGCTGGTCGAAGGCAAGCCGTGAGCCAGCCGCAGCGCCTGGCCGAAGGCGGCATCGTCGATCGCTCGCGAACGCTGTCCTTTTCGTTCGACGGTCGGCGCTACGACGGCCACCCCGGCGACACGCTCGCCTCCGCCTTGCTCGCCAACGGTGTGCACCTGGTCGGCCGCAGCTTCAAGTATCACCGCCCGCGCGGCATCGTCAGCGCCGGCGCCGACGAGCCGAACGCGCTGGTGCAGCTCGCGCGCGGCGCGCGCACCGAGCCGAACACGCGCGCGACGCAGCAGGAGCTCTACGACGGCCTCGTCGCCTGCAGCCAGAACCGCTGGCCCTCGCTGGCCTTCGACCTGGGCGCGATCAACGACGCGTTCTCGTTTCTGCTGCCGGCAGGCTTCTATTACAAGACGTTCATGTGGCCGCCGGGACCGCGCTGGTGGCTGGTCTACGAGCGCGCGATCCGCCGCGCCGCCGGCCTCGGGCGCGCGCCGCGCGAGGCCGACCCCGATCGCTACGAGCACCGCTTCGCGCATTGCGACGTGCTGGTGATCGGCGGCGGCGTTGCGGGTCTCGTCGCCGCGCGTCGTGCCGCGGATGCCGGTGCGCGCGTCATCGTGTGCCAGCAAT
>DATEFZ010000271.1:0-4111 GCA_035280325.1 Casimicrobiaceae bacterium | reverse complement strand
ACCGAGCCGCCGAAGCAATAGCGCCGGCGACGCGGCGCGCCCGGCGCGGCGCGGACCACCCTAGCGCTTGCGCGCCAGCATCACCCCGTCGCCGACGGTCAGCAGGCAGGCGTCGACACGACTGTCGTTGCTGATCTTGGCGTTGAGCGCGCGCAGCGCGTCGGTGTCTTCGTCGTGCACCGACGGATCGGCCACCTTGCCCGACCAGAGCATGTTGTCGAGCGCGACCGCGCCACCGCGGCGCAGCAGCTTCAGGCAGGCTTCGTAGTAGGCGTCGTAGTTCGACTTGTCGGCATCGATGAACGCGAAGTCGAAGGTTCCGGCGCCGCCGGCGCGCAACAGCGCGGCCAGCGTATCGGCGGCCGGCGCCAGCCGCAACTCGATCTTGTCGGCCACACCGGCCTCACGCCAGTAGCGCCGAGCCACCGCGGTCCACTCCTCGCTCACGTCGCAGCAGACGAGCTTGCCGTCGGCGGGCAGCGCCGCGGCCACCGCCAGCGCGCTATAGCCGGTGAAGGTCCCGATCTCGATCGCGCGGCGCGCGCCGACGAGCTTCGCCAGCAGGGCCAGCAGGGCGCCCTGGTCGGCGCCGATCTGCATGCCGGCCAGCGGTAGCGGTGCGGTCTCCGCGCGCAAACGCTTCTGCACCGGCGTCTCGTGCGCGATCTCGAGCGCGACGTAGCGCTCGACGGCTTCGGGAAGGAGTGAACGGTTCATACCGAAAGTGAACGCTGCGCCGATCAAGGCGCGCCGGAAAAAACAGGGGCGGCATGCAAGCCGCCCCTGTCGACGCTGCCGACCTCGTCACGCGATGACGCGACGCCAAGCCACGAGGCGGGTCCGTATCGTGCGGCGAGCCCGCTGGACTCAGGGCTTGTCGGAAAAGATCTTCATCGCGTCCGACATCGAAATCATGCCTTTCTTGTGCTTGTCCATCATGTCGAAGCGTTTTTCCATCATCGCCATGAAGTCCTTCTTGGTGATCATCCCTTCCTTGTTTGTCATCTTCTTCATTTCCATCGAGAACGGGCCCAGGCCGGTGTCGTCGGCCAAAGCGACCGGCGCCGACAGCGCGGCAATGCCCAGCATCGCGCCGAACGTCAGCGCTTTCATCAGCTTGGTGCTCATCGTGTACTCCTTCGTGGTGGATCTTTCGGGGCTGCCCGGGCTCGTCCGGTCGGGCAAGAGCGCTTCCCCGCGCTCACGCCTTGGTCGCAACGACCTCCCTTAGCTTACAGCGGGCGCATCATTCTACGCCGGAGGATCGCCGGCGGGTACCGCCGCCGCCGGGGTGCCCCGGGTGAGGGAGTCTTGCGGGTTAGAATTCCGATGTGACCCCAGGCCATCCGACCCGCGCCGGCACGTTGCTGCTGGCGCTGGCCTTGCCACTGTCGGTTTTCGGGCAGCCGGCCTCGCTCGAGCACCCTTCCGGCTGGACGCCGAAGCAGGCAGCGAGCGCCCGGCGCGAGATCATCGGCACCGCGAACCCGCTCGCCACCGATGCCGGCTACCGGATCCTGCGCCGGGGTGGCAGCGCGGTCGACGCCGCGATCGCCGTCCAGATGGTGCTCAATCTGGTCGAGCCCCAGTCGTCTGGGATCGGCGGCGGCGCATTCATGCTCGTCCACGACGCCCGGCGGCAGACCCTCACCGCCTACGATGGTCGGGAAACGGCGCCCGCCGCCGCCAGGCCCGATCGGTTCCTCGACGAGACCGGCCGTCCGCTGCCCTTCCTCGACGCGGTGGTCGGCGGCCGATCGGTCGGCGTGCCGGGGACGCTGCGGATGCTCGAGCTCGCGCATCGGCGCCATGGACGGCTGCCCTGGGCGATCCTGTTCGCTCCGGCGATCCGGCTGGCCAGCGAAGGTTTCGTCGTCAGCCCGCGGCTTAGCCACGCGATCGCGGCCGAGCGCTTTGGCCAGGATCGGGCGCGCGCCTATTTCCATAACGCCGACGGGTCGCCCCTGGCCGCCGGACAGCGGCTCGCCAACCCGGCGTTCGCGGCGACGCTCGAGCGCATCGCAAGCGCTGGCGCGGCCGCCTTCTACAGCGGCGAGATCGCGCGCGACATGGTGCGGACGGTCGCCGACTACCGCGCCAGTCCCGGCGACCTGAGCGCCGCCGACCTCGCCGGCTACCGGGCGATCGCTCGCACGCCGGTGTGCAGCCGCTACCGGCGCTACAAGGTCTGCGGCATGCCGCCGCCGTCGTCGGGCGGCATCGGCGTGCTGCAGATGCTCGGCATCCTCGAGCGCTTCGACATGCAGGCAATCGGCGGCAGCGCGCTCCTGCGCACGCACCTGTTCAGCGAGGCGGGGCGGCTGGCCTACGCCGATCGCGCCGCCTATATCGCCGATCCCGCTTTCGTCGCGCCGCGGCCGGGCCTGCTCGATCGCGACTACCTGCGCCTGCGCTCGGAATCGATACGGCTCGACGCGAGCATCGGGCATGCCGCGGCCGGCGTTCCGCCGCCGCGCCGCGGCGCCGCGTTCGGCATCGGCGCCGCGCCCGAATTCCCGTCGACCTCGCACGTCTCGATCGTCGACCGCTACGGCAACGCGGTGGCGATGACGACGACGATCGAGCACGCGTTCGGCAGCACGCTCTTGACCGCGGGCGGTTTCCTGCTCAACAACGAGCTGACCGATTTCTCGTTCCTGCCCGAGTGTGACGGAGCGCCGGTGGCCAATCGCGTCGAGGCCGGAAAGCGTCCGCGCTCGACGATGGCGCCGACCATCGCCTACGACGCGCGCGGCCGGGTGGCGATCGTCGCCGGATCGCCCGGCGGCAGCGCGATCATCAACTACGTCGCCAAGACGCTGGTCGGCATCATCGACTGGAGGCTGGATCCGCAGGCCGCGATCGATCTGCCCAATGTCGGGAGCCGCAACGGCCCGGTCGAGATCGAGCGCGGCAGCTTAGCCGTTGCGCTGGTCGACAAGCTGCACGCGCTGGGTGACGCGACGCGGATCGTCGACCAGGACAGCGGCCTGCAAGTCGTCGTGCGCACCGCACGCGGCTGGTCGGGCGCGGCCGATCCGCGCCGCGAGGGGAGCGTGCGCGGTGACTGATCCGAAGCTCGAGCCGGCGCCGTCCGGCCTGCACCGCATCGTCATCGTCGGCGGCGGCGCCGGCGGGCTGCCGCTGGCCGCTGCGCTCGGCGACAAGCTCGGCCGGCGCGGCAAGGCGGCGATCACGCTGGTCGATCGCGCCGAGACGCACGTCTGGAAGCCGCTGCTGCACGAAGTGGCGGCCGGCCGCATGGATGCCGGCGCGCACGACGTCGACTATCTCGCCGTCGCGCACTGGCATCGTTTCCGCTTCCGTCAGGGCGCGCTCGGCGGTCTCAATCGCGCCGGCCGCCGCATCACGCTGCAGGCGGTGAACGACGACGAGGGCGTCCAGATCCTGCCTGAGCGCACGATTCCCTACGACACCCTGATCATCTGCATCGGCAGCATCAGCAATGACTTCGGCGTGGCGGGCGTTGCCGAGCACGCGATCTCGCTGGACACGCCGCGCGACGCCGAGCGGTTCCACCGCCGCCTGCTGGCGGCCGCCGTGCGCGCCGACGCCGAGGCGAGCGAAGGAAGGCCGGCGAAAGTCGACATCGTCGTCATCGGCGCCGGCGCGACCGGCGTCGAGCTGGCGGCCGAAATCCGCCAGACGACGCGCGTTCATGCCGGGTACGGGCTGGACCGGCTAGACCCGGCCAGGGACATTCGCGTCACGGTGCTGGAAGCCGCGCCGCGCATCCTGCCTCAGCTCGGGGAGCGGATCGCCAAAGCGGCGGCCGAGCTTCTCGGCACGATGGACATCGAGGTGCGCACCGGCGAGCGCGTCATCGCGGTCGCGGCCGACGGGGTGCACACCGCCGAAGGCGCGGTGTTGCCCGCCGATCTCGTCGTCTGGGCCGCCGGCATCATGGCGTCGCCGCTGCTTGCGTCCCTCGACGGGCTCGAGGTCAACCGCGCCAACCAGCTCGTCGTGACGGCGACCTTGCAGACGACGCGCGATCCGGACATTTTCGCGTTCGGCGATTGCGCCTCGGCGCCGTGGCCCGACGGCGGGGACGGTGCCCGCGTGCCGCCGCGCGCACAGGCGGCGCGCC
>DATEFZ010000270.1:0-6815 GCA_035280325.1 Casimicrobiaceae bacterium | reverse complement strand
ATCCACGACTTCGACATCTTCCGCTGGATCCTCGAGGACGAGGCGGCGACCGTGTACGCGACGGGAAGCTGCCTGACCGACCCGGCGATCGCCGCCGCCGGCGACATCGACTCGACCGTGGTGACGATCCGCACGCGCAAGAGCCGACTGGCGCAGATCAACACCAGCCGTCGCGCCGCCTACGGCTACGACCAGCGCTTCGAAGTCCTCGGCGCCAAGGGCATGCTGCAGGCCGGCAACCATCGCCCGACCGAAGTCACTTCGCACACTGCCGCCAGCGTGAGCGGCGACAAGCCCGAGCATTTCTTTCTCGAGCGCTACCGCACCGCCTACGCCAGCGAGATGGCGCATTTCATCGATGCGGTCGCCGGCGGCAAAACGGTCCGGACCACGATCGCGGACGGCGTCAAGGCGCTCGAGCTGGCTGACGCTGCCACCCGTTCGTGGCGCGAGCGGCGCATCGTCGAGCTGTAGCGGTGGACGCCGGCGCTCGTCTGCGTATCGGCATCGCCGGCCTCGGCCGTCTCGGCAAGCGTCACGCCGAAACGCTGGCCCGCCGCGTGCCGCGCGCGGAGCTCATCGCCGCGTGCAGCCTCGTCGCCGACGAGCTGGCCTGGGCCGGCGAGCAGCTCGGCGTCGAGCGCCGCTACGCGGACTACGCGGCGATGCTGGCCGACGCCGCCGTCGACGCCGTGTTCCTGGTGACGCCGACCAGCCTCCACGCGGCGCAGATCGTGGCCGCGCTCGACGCCGGCAAGCACGTGTTCTGCGAAAAGCCGCTCTCGCTCGAGCTCGCCGATTGCGCGCGGGTGCAGCGCGAGGCGGCGAAGCGGCCGTCGCTCAAGGTGATGATCGGCTACGGGCGCCGCTTCGATCCGAGCTATCGCGACGCCTACGACAAGGTCAGGGCCGGCGCGATTGGCGCGCCGTTCCTGGTGCGTTCGCAGAACCTGGACCTGAACGACCCGTCGGGATTCTTCGTCCGCTTCGCGCCGTCGAGCGGCGGCATCTTCCTCGACTGCACCGTGCACGACATCGATCTCGCGCGCTGGTTCCTCGGCAATCCGCGGCCGCTGCGCGCGTTCGCCGCCGGCACGGTGGCGATCCATGACGGCCTGCGCGCGCTGGGCGACGTCGACAACGGCGTCGGCACCTGCGAGTTCGAAGGCGGCAAGCTCGCCTGCTTCTACGCCTCGCGCACGATGGCGCACGGCCACGAGACCGCGACCGAGATATTCGGCACCGCGGGCCGGCTCGCGGTCGGCGCCAACCCGCGCCTCAATCGCGTCGACATCTCCGACGCTTACGGCGTGCGCAACGAGTGTACGCCGACGTTTTTCGAGCGCTTCGAAGCCGCGTTCGAGCATGAGATCGCGCATTTCGTCGACGCCGTACTCGACGATCGGGCGCCGGCGTTGACGCTGGACGACGCGACCGAGGCGACGCGCATCGCACTGGCGCTGCGCGAGTCGCTGCAACAAAGCAAAGTGATAGAATTGACCTGACCGCTTTATTCTCTCCCCTCGAAAATTCCGCTGAAGAATCGCCTGGCCCCACGCGACCTGCTGCTTACGCTTGCGGTCGTGACCCTGTGGGGCTTCTCTTTCGTCCCGATCAAGGTTGGCGTGCGCGAAGTCCCGCCGTTCGCCCTCGCGGCGCTGCGTTTCGTCTTCGCGGCCGTGCCGCTGGTGCTTTTCGTCAAGCGGCCACGGATGCCCTGGCTCGATATCGTGGGTTATGGCGTGGCGATCGGCGTCGTCCAGTTCGGGCTGCTCTTTCTAGCCATCAAGCTCGGCATGCCGGCCGGATTGTCGTCTCTGGTCATCCAGCTCCAGGTGTTCTTCACCATCGGACTGGCGATCGCTTTTCTCGGCGACAGGCTGCAGCGTCATAACCTGATCGGTGCCGCGATCGCCGCGTGCGGCATCGTGCTGCTCGCCGTGTTCAAGCTGGCGAGCGGCATGGGGTCGACCCTGGCCGGCCTGGTGCTGGTGATCGTTTCGGCTTTCGCCTGGGCGGTGGGCAATGTCATCGCCAAGCACGCCGCCGGCGCGCACGAGCCGGACATGTTCGCGCTGATCGTCTGGTCGAGCCTCGTGCCGCCGGTGCCCCTGGCAATCCTGTCGTACGCATTCGAGGGAGGATCGGGCGTGTGGCAGGCGATCGCCTCGGCCGGCGCGCTGACCTGGGGTTGCGTCTTGATCCTTGCCTGGGGCGCGACCTTGTTCGGCTTCGCTTCATGGGCGGCCCTGCTGCACCGCTATCCGACCGGGCTGATCGCGCCGTTCGCGCTGCTGGTTCCGGTTTCGGGACTCGCCAGCGGCGCGATCTTTCTCGATGAGTCGCTGGCGCCTTTGCAGGCGGCCGGCGTGCTGCTCGTCTTCGCCGGTCTCGCCGAGAACGTCTTCGGCGCCGACGTTCTCCGCTGGCTGGCGCGGTCACGACGCTAGCGCCCTGTTCCGCAAGTTCCGACGATAGAGGAGCGCGCAGGATCGTCCCGCCGGCCCGGAGCATGCACGGTGCTAAACTGTCCGCCTTCGCCGGCGACATCGGCACGCGCAGGGATGGCCATTTGGACAGTTTGAGCAAGCCCGTTCCGGACCTTGCGCCGGGCACCAAGGAGCCCGGAGAAACCGCGGCAACGCTGCACCGCGCGGTGCGCGAGAACCTGATCCGCTACGGCGGCGATTTTCATCCCGAGTTCATCGTTCGCGCCCGCGGCTCGTACATCTACGACGAGAACGGCCGCGCCATCCTCGACTTCACCTCGGGCCAGATGTGCGCGACGCTCGGGCACAACCATCCTGCCATCGTCGCCGCGATCGAGAAGAGCTGCCGCGAGGTGCTGCATCTGTTCAGCGGCATGCTCTCGCCCGCCGTCGCCGCGCTGGCGAAGCGCATGGCGGCGCTCCTGCCGCGCAGCCTGTCGAAGCTGATCTTCCTCAACACCGGCGGCGAGAGCAACGAGACCGCGCTGCGGCTGGCGAAAAAATTCACCGGCGGCTTCGAGGTCGTCGGGCTCGACGGCTCGTGGCACGGCACCACGGCGGGCGCGAGCTCGACCACTTACGCCAGCGGACGGCGGGGCTACGGGCCGACGATCCCGGGGACCTTCGCGATCCCCGAGCCCAACAGCTACCGCTGCCCGATCCGGCACTGCCGCGACCGCTGCGACATGAGCTGTCTCGACGTCGGCTTCGCGCTGTTCGACGCGCAGTCGGTCGGCGCGCCGGCGGCCGCGATCGTCGAGCCGGTCATGAGCGCGGGCGGCATCATCGTGCCGCCGGAAAGTTATTTCCCGCGGCTGCGCAAGCTGTGCGACGCGCGGGGAATGCTGCTGATCTTCGACGAGGCGCAGACCGCGTTCGGCCGCGTCGGCGCCAACTTCGCCTTCGAGAACGCAGGTGCAACCCCCGACATCCTGACGATGTCCAAGACGCTGGGCGGCGGGCTGCCGTTGGCGGCGACCGCGACCAGCCCCGAGATCGAGGAGGACTGCTACAGCAAGGGCTTCGCCAACTACACCTCGCACGTGTCCGACCCGCTGCCGGCCACCGTAGGGCTCGCGGTGCTCGACGTCCTCGAGCGCGAGGCGCTGGCGGCCAACGCCCGCGCCATGGGCGATCGGCTGAAAGCCGGGCTCGTCGAGCTCAAGGCCCGGTACGAGGTCATCGGCGACGTGCGCGGGGTCGGATTGCTGCTCGGCGTCGAGCTGGTCAAGGACCGCGAAACCCGCGAGCCCGCGCACGAGCTCGGGCTCGAGGTGACGCGGCGCTGCATGCAGCTCGGCCTGTCGATGAACATCCGCCAGGTGCCTTCGCGCGGCGCGGTATGGCGCATCGCGCCGCCGCTGACGGTCAAGCCCGACGAGGTCGATCGGGCGCTGGCGATCATCGACCAGGCATTGCGAGAGTGTGTGGGGGAGTGGAAGCGCATCCGGGCTTCCTGAGATCAATGCACCATTTGCGCGAGGAAAAAACATGTTGAAGAGATGGTTGTCGTTGTTCGGCGCAGGCCTGCTGCTCGGCGTCGTATTGGCGCCGATGGCGTCCGCCGACGAGCTGCAGAACATCAAGCAGAAGGGCGTGCTGGTGGTGGGCACCAAGGCCGATTATCGGCCGTTCGGCTTCCGCAACCCGGCCGGCGAGATCGTCGGCTTCGAGCCCGACCTCGCCGCCGACGTCGCCAAGCGGCTGGGCGTGAAGCTCGAGCTGGTGCCGGTCGTCGCCTCGAACCGGATCCAGTTCCTGCAGCAGGGCAAGATCGACCTGATGATCGCGACCATGAGTGACACGCCGGAGCGGCGCAAGATCGTCGACATCATCGAGCCTTCGTACTACGGTTCGGGCACCAACATCATGGCGCTGAAGTCGGCGCACCTGACGAGCTGGGACCAGCTTCGTGGCAAGAAGGTCTGCCTGATCCAGGGTTCGTTCTACAACAAAGAGCTGCAGGAGAAGTACGGCGTCGAAGGCGTCGCGTTCCCCGGCACCGCCGAAGCCTACGCCGCGCTGAAGAACGGCAACTGCATCGCCTTCGCCTACGACGACACCGCGATCGTCGGCGAGATGCAGAAACCCGAGTGGAGCGGCTACGAAATGCCGCTCGATTCGATCCTGTTCCAGCCGTGGGGCCTGGCCGTCAAGCAGGGCGAGAAAAGCTTTGCCGACTTCATGTCGAAGACGATCACCGACTGGCACAAGACCGGCTTGATCGAGCAGCTCGAGAAGAAGTGGGGAGTCAAGCCCACCAAATTCGCGCAGGAAATGCACGACAAGTACAAATAGCGGTCCGGCGACCGTTCGCCCGCGCGCGGCGCCTTAGCCTCGCGCCGGCGGACGGTGCCGCGCGCTGCGGACCTTGGGGGACGGCCGATGCAGCCCATCTGGGACTGGTTTCGCTGGTTGCACCAGGCCACCGGAATCAATCTCACGATCTTCTACGATTCGTTCGATCGTCATCGCTTCGCCGACGGCTTCCTGACCACGCTCAAGCTGTCGTTGATCTGCATCGCGCTGAGCGTGCTGATCGGCGTGGTCGGCGCCTGGCTGCAGGGCTCGCGCCTGCGCCTGACCCGCCGCGTCGTCAACGCCTACATCCAGTTCTTTCGCAACACCCCGCCGCTGGTCCAGCTCTATTTCTTCTATTTCGGCGTCGGCAGCCTGCTTCTGAGCTCGGTCGAGTCGGGCTCGCAGCCGCTGGTCAGCAACGTGACCTGGGCCATCGTCTCGCTGTCGTTCTTCGCCGGCGCGTTCAACGTCGAGATCTTCCGGGCCGGGATCGAGGCGGTGCCCAAAACGACGCTTGAGGCCGCCGAGTCGCTGGGCTTCAGCCGGCTCCGGGCGTACGCGCTGATCGTTTTGCCGCTGGCGTTTAGGATCAGCCTGCCCGCGCTCAACAACAACCTGGTCAACCTGGTCAAGACGACGACGCTGGCCTACGCGATCGCGGTCCCCGAAATGCTGTACGTGTCGAGCCAGATCTGGTCGGACGAGCTCAACGTTCCGGAGATGATGAACGTGCTGCTGATCTGCTACTTCGTGCTGGTCGGCGCGCTGGTCTTCGCGATGAACCGCTGGGAGCGCGCGATCAAGGTGCCCGGATTTGGCGCATGAGCGAGGCGGAAGCTTGAAGACCCGAAGGGCCGTCGCCGAGCGAGTGCGCGTAGGCCGACAGCGCAAGTGCTGCGCTCGCGAGGTGGCGCGGAGGCCGGGCGCTTGAAACCCCACGTCTCCATCGCCGCACGACCGCTGCCGGTGCTGCTGCCGACGGCGGCGGCGCTCACCCGCCGCGCTGCGGTCGAACGTCGCGACGGCGTCGTGCGCCTCGCGCTGCGCCCCGAGCACGGCCTCGTGCTGCTGGCGCTGTTCATCGTCGGCTGCGGCATCGCCGGGGCGCAGGCCGGCGCCGACGATGCGTCCGTCCTGGCCACCCTCTGGAAATGGACGCCGCTCCTGGCGCGCGGCTTCGTCTTCAACCTCGCGATCAGCTTCATCGCGATGAGCGTCGGGACGGTCGCCGGAATGCTGCTCGGATTCGCCCAGATCTCGCTCTTGCCGCCGGTCCGGCGCGGCGCCTGGCTGCTGACCAATTTCTTCCGCAATGCGCCGTGGCTGGTGCTGTTGTTCTACTGCATGTTCCTGCTGCCGTTCCAGATCCGCATCTTCGGGTTGTCGATTCCGCTGCCGGACTGGGTCAAGGCGACGCTGGGCCTGGCGCTGCCGGTGATGGCCAACGTATCCGAGATCATGCGCGGCGCGATGCAGTCGATCCCGACCGCGCAATGGGAGTCGGCCGCCTCGCTCGCCTTCACCCGCCGCCAGACGCTGTGGATGATCGTCCTGCCGCAGTGCCTGAAACGGATGCTGCCGCCGTGGATGAACCTGTACGCGATCCTGACCATGGCGACCGTGCTGGCGTCGATCGTCGGCGTCGACGAGATGATGACGCTGACCCGGCAGGCGCTTTCCGCGGAGAATCGTCCCGGCCTGCTGCTGTCGTTCTACAGCTATGTGCTGCTGTGGTTCTTCGTCTACTGCTATCCGATCGCGCGCTGGACCGTGCGCCTGGAAGCGCGTTACGCGGTCAACGCCTGACGCTTAAGAGCCATCGATGCCGCCGTCCGCGCCTTCATCCGATCAGCCGCCGATCGTCGCGCTGCGCGACGTGCGCAAGTCCTTCGGCGACGTCGAGGTGCTCAAGGGCGTGTCGATGGAGGTGCCGAAGGGCGGCGTGGTCTGCATCATCGGTCCGTCCGGATCGGGCAAGTCGACGCTGCTTCGCTGCATCAACGCCCTGGTGCCGATCGACAGCGG
>DATEFZ010000269.1:0-8841 GCA_035280325.1 Casimicrobiaceae bacterium | reverse complement strand
ACGAGAACGGAACGGAATCAGCGAACTGAGGAGTGCGAACATCAAGCATCGAGTAGGGAAAGAGTGGACCATCGTGCTCCACCCGCCGCTCGCCCGCTCGCTAATCGTCGCGCTCGCGATCTTCGTGCTCGGTCTGGCCGGGTGTCACCGCACTCCCGGCACCGCTCCGCCGGCACCGGCGACCCCCGTCACAACCGGAGATTCGTACGACCCGTCGAAAATGGACTTCAAACCCGGGGCGGCGAAACTCTCCAGCGAGCGCCACGCGGGGCCGTTCGCGGCCGGCAGCGCGCTCAGCTTGGACGCGACCCTCAAGCCGCTGGTCCCGGATACCGTCAAGGAAATTCGCCTGGACACGACGCACAAGATCATCGAAATCGCGCCCGGCGTGAAGTACAGCGCCTGGACCTTCGGCGATCAAGTCCCGGGGCCAGCCGTCCGCTTGCGCGTCGGCGACCGAGTCAAATTCTCGATGACCAACCGCAGCGACGAGCACGCGCCGGGTCTGCAAGTCACCGCAGCGCCAATGATGCACTCGATGGACTTTCACGCGGCGATGGTCTCGCCGCAGGACAAATATCGCTCGATCGCGCCCGGCCAGACGATCAGCTTCGAATTCACGGCCAACTATCCAGGAGTGTACATGTACCATTGCGGCACGCCGATGGTGCTCGAGCACATTGCTTCCGGCATGTACGGCATGGTCATCGTCGAGCCGCGCCAAGGTTATCCGACCAAGGTCGACCGGGAATACGCGGTGGTGCAGAGCGAGTTTTACACCAGGCTCGACCCGCAGAAGCGCAAGATTGACGGTCAGCCGCTGTACGTGCTCGACAACGACCGCGTGCGTACCAAGGCGCCGACGTACACGGTATTCAACGGCCGCTACAACGGCATGGTCGACAACCCGCTCCAGGCGAAGCCCGGCGAGCGCGTGCGGCTGTTCGTGCTCAATGTCGGTCCGTCCAACACGTCGAGCTTCCACGTGGTCGGCACGATCTTCGACCGAGTGTGGCTCGAGGGCAACCCGGACAACGAATTGCGCGGTGCGCAGACCGTGCTCCTCGGCTCGAGCAACTCGGCAATCGTCGAGTTCATCGTTCCCGAGGCGGGGAGCTACGTGATGGTCGATCATCATTTCGCCAACGCCTCGCAGGGCGCGGTCGGCCTCATCGCCGCCGGGGCGGCGGCAGCGGGCAGCGGGGAGAGCGAACATCACAATATCCCTGCAACATCGGTACCCACCGAGCCAGCGGCCGTCAAAGGCAAGCTGTCGTTCGATTCCAAGTGCCTCGCGTGCCATTCGATCGCCGGCGGCGACAAGCTCGGGCCCGATCTGTTCGGCGTATCGAAGCGCCGCAGCGAAGGCTGGCTCGCCAGGTGGCTCAAGTCGCCCGAGCAGATGCTTCAGGCCGACGCCGATGCCAAGACTTTGCTCGACAAGTACAAGCTGCCGATGCCGAATCAGAACCTGTCGGACGCGGACATCGCCGAGTTCATCGCCTACTTCCGCTGGGCAGATGCCAACCTGCGTCCCAAGGGCCAGGAGCAGCCGCAGCCCGCCGCACCGGGCTCGGCCCTGCCGCCCGATCAGACCCTTTCCGGATCCCCGGCGGCGACACCCGGCGCGGACGGTAGCGGGCAAGGCAAGCGATGAAGGCCATCGTGCGCGGGCTCGCGCTTGCAGTCTCGGCGACGCCGTCGATCATCCTGGCCTGCGGCGCTTGCATCGAGGACAAGGTCGCCTCCACCTACGATCACACCGTGGTCACCGCGGCCGTCGCTCGCCACCAGCAAATCCTGTTCGTCGCCGTTGACGGGCCGATCGACGCCGCCCGGGTGATCAAGCGCATCGAGACCGCCGTGCCCAGGGTAAGCGGTGCGCTGACGGGAACGCTGCGAACGTCAGTTTCACCGCCGGCGTTCTCGTTCGCATTGGACGACTCTCGATCGCCTGCTGCCGTGCTGTCGAGGATACGGCGCGAGGTCGATGATCCTGCGCTGCGTATGAGTATCGTCCGGATCATGCGCAATGGCGTGCTGCGCGAGCCGTAGCGGCCAGTCCTCCTGGATCCACTCGGCTCCGCGGCGGCGAGCGGCAACCGAGTGCAACCCCGGCGCCTATAATGTCCGACCTTGTCACGGTCATCCCGCCAGATCGCACACAGCAAGACCTCGGGCCGACGACCTCGGCAAGTAGGCGCGCAGCCCCGACTCTACGTCGACCGCTCGGGCCGCGTAGCTGCCGCCGCGCAAATCGCTTCGCCCAACTGCGACGAGCGACCCGCCGGTGAGCGCATCAGCTTGCTGGTGATCCACAATATATCGCTGCCGCCGGGCGAGTTCGGCGGCCCCGCGATCATCGACCTCCTGGCCAACCGGCTCGATCCGAACGCTCACCCCTCGTTCGTAGCGCTGTCGACCCTGCGTGTATCGGCACACTTCCTGATCCGGCGCGACGGCGAGTTGCTGCAGTTTGTTCCGTGCTCGCGTCGTGCCTGGCACGCCGGCGCCTCGTCGTGGCAGGGGCGCGAGCGCTGCAACGACTTCTCGATCGGTGTCGAGCTCGAGGGCACCGACCACCTGCCGTACTCGGACGCGCAGTACGCGGTCCTGGCCAGGCTGACCCGCGCGTTGCACCGGCGCTATCCGGTCGCCAGCATCGCCGGCCACGATCAGATCGCCCCCGGACGCAAGACCGACCCCGGTCCCGCGTTCGACTGGAGTCGCTATCGCGCGCTGATCGGTCGCCGCCGCTCCGGCCGAGCGCGCTGAATCGCCCGGCACCGTGTTGCTCCGGCCGAGGGCGCGGAGTCGTCCCGCACCTTCCTGCTCCGTCCGCATTGCTCCGCCCACCGCTCGTGCCGCACCGGAAGGCGCTGGCCCCCGGACTCCTACCCGCTGCTTGGATGGCAGGGCAATCCAAGGTAAAATAATAGGTTATGCAGTTTCTGGCCGATTATTTTCCGCTGCTCCTCTTTTTCCTCGCGTTCAAGCTTCAGGGCATTTTCGTTGCCACCGCGGTGGCGATCGTGGCGTCGATCGCGCAGATCGCATACTTTCGCTGGCACCGCGGCAGGGTTGCAGCGGTGCATTGGATGAGCCTGGCGATCATCGTGGTTTTCGGCGGGGCGACCCTGCTGCTGCACGACGAGACCTTCATCAAGTGGAAGCCGACCGTGCTCTACTGGCTGTTCGCCGTGGTTCTGGCGACGGGACGCCTCGCCTTCCGCAAGAACCTGCTGTCAACGCTACTCAAGGATCTGACGCTGCCCGATTCAATCTGGGCGCGGCTGACCTGGGGCTGGGTCGTCTTCCTGGGCGCGATGGGCGTCGCCAACCTGTATATCGCCGCGCATTTCACGACCGACGTCTGGGTCAACTTCAAGGTATGGGGCGGCATCGGCCTGTTCATGCTGGCCGCGGTCGGTACCGTGGCATCGGTCGCCCGCTACCTTCCCGGCGAATCATGACCGACGTCGCGACGACCTTGCGCGACCGCCTCGCCGATCTCGCCCCGTCGGCGCTGGAGATCCGCGACGACAGCGCCGAGCACGCCGGGCACGCCGGGGCGTCATCCGGCGCCGGGCACTTTTCCCTGCTGATCGTGTCGAAGGCGTTTTCCGGAGTTCCGCGTCGGGAGCGCCACCAGCAAGTGCTGAACCGGGTCAACGACCTTCTGCCACATCCGATCCACGCGCTGTCGATCAAGGCGCTGGCGCCGGAGGATTTCGCCTGATGCCTTTCGCGTGCGCCTCGCCGCGAGGGCTCTGCTCCCTTCCACCGATTCATCGACAAGGACCGTCATTCATGTCACAGCCTATCCGTTTCTTCGCTGCGCTGTTGGCGACTTCGGCGCTGCTGCTGGCGCCGGCCGCGCTCGCGCAGGACGCCAAGCCCAAGCCGACGCCGGCCAAGGCCGACGCCACGACCAAGAAAGATCTGTACCCTGCGAGCTACTTCGATTTCATGCTCAAGCAGCGGACCGCGCAGGGGCAGCCCGACACCCCGGAACTGCGACAGGCGGTGAAGGACGAGCTCAACACCCGCGAGCTGCTGGTGCGTGAGGCAAGGAAGACCGGCCTCGACAAGAATCCGACGCTGAAGACCGAGATGGATCTGACCGCGCAAACGGTCCTGGTCCGCGCCTACATGGCCGACTATCTGAAAGCGCACCCGATCCCCGACGACGTGCTGCGCAAGGAATACGAGACGATCAAGGGCCAGATCGGCGACAAGGAATACAAGGTCCGCCACATCCTGGTCGACAAGGAGGACGAGGCCAAGGACATCATCGCGGCGCTGCAGAAGGGTGAAAAATTCGAGAAGCTCGCGGAGCGCTCGAAGGACACCGGATCGAAAGCGAACGGCGGCGATCTGGACTGGAACGCGCCGTCCAATTTCGTTAAGCCGTTCGCCGATGCGATGGTCGCGCTGCCCAAGGGCAAGTTCACCACGACGCCGGTGAAGTCGCAGTTCGGCTGGCACGTCATCGAGGTCGACGACATCCGCGACGCCAAGGTGCCGACCTTCGAGGAGGTGAAGCCGCAACTCCAGCAGCGGATGCAGGGTCAGCTCGTCGACCGCTATCTGCGCGACCTGCGCGCCAAGAACGGCTTCTGAGAGCGCGCTGACTCGACCAACGGGCAGGCCTCGCAGCCTGCCCTTTTTTTATGTCGGCGCGGCTGGCCGCGGTTTTTGCCCGGGTGCTATTCTTCGCGCTTTGCCAGCCCGCCGCGGCTAGAGAGAGGACAGCGCGATGGCCAACATTCCGCGCCCGAAGGACTTTGTTGCGGGATTGCTGTTCATCGCCTTCGGTGCGGCCGCAATCATCATCTCGCATCCGTACCCGATGGGCGTGGCGGCGCGCATGGGCCCCGGCTATTTCCCCCGACTGCTCGGGATTCTGCTGATCGTTCTCGGCACCGCGCTGTCGCTGCGCGCGCTGCGTGGCGCCGGAGCGCCGCTACCCGGGTGGAAATGGCGGCCCGTGGCAATCGTGCTCTCGAGCGTGGTCGGGTTCGGCCTGATCGTGACCCATGCCGGGCTCGTGCTCTCGACCATCGCGCTGATCGCAGCCGCCAGCACGGCCAGTCATGAGTATCGCTTCAGGGAATCGTTGCTGAGCGGCGTGCTGCTGGCGGCGCTCGCGGTCGGAGTGTTCGTCGTCGGCCTGAAGCTGCAGCTTCCGATCTGGCCCGGCAGCGGCTAGACCGCGTCGGCTCTTTCGCGATGGATGTGATCGGCCACCTCGCGCTCGGTTTCGGCGTCGCGCTGACGCCGATCAATCTGCTGCATGCGCTGATCGGAGTCCTGGTCGGTACGCTGATCGGCGTGCTGCCGGGCATCGGTCCGGTGGCGACGATCGCGATGCTGCTGCCGACGACGTACGGGCTGGAGCCGGTATCGGCGCTGATCATGCTGGCCGGCATCTATTACGGCGCCCAATACGGCGGCTCGACGACGTCGATCCTGATCAACATGCCGGGCGAGACGTCGTCGGCGGTGACCTGCCTCGACGGACACCAGATGGCGCTGAAGGGAGAAGCCGGCGCCGCGCTGGCGACCGCGGCGCTGGGCTCGTTCTTCGCCGGCTGCGTGTCGACGGTGCTGATCGCGGCATTTTCGCCGCCGCTGTCCTCGGTCGCGCTCAAGTTCGGTCCCGCCGAATATTGCTCGCTGATGGTGCTCGGGCTGATCGGTGCCGTGGTGCTGGCGCACGGAACGCTCTTGAAGGCGGTCGCGATGGTCGTGCTCGGCCTGCTGCTGGGCATCGTCGGCACCGACGTCAACTCCGGCCTGGCGCGTTTCGACTTCGGCATCCCGCAGCTGACCGATGGCATCGGCGTGGTAGCCGTCGCGATGGGGCTGTTCGGTTTTGCCGAGATCATCAGCAATCTCGAGATCACGACCAAGCGCGAAATCGTATCGGCTCGGGTCAAGGGCCTGTGGCTGACGGCGAGACAGTTCCGGCAGGCAGCGCCCGCGGTGCTGCGCGGCACCGGCGTCGGATCGGTCCTGGGCCTGCTTCCCGGAGGCGGGGCGATGCTCTCGTCGTTCGCCGCCTATTCGGTGGAGAAGAAGGTCGCCCGCGACCCGAGCCGGTTCGGCAAGGGCGCGATCGAGGGCGTCGCCGGCCCCGAATCGGCCAACAACGCTGGCGCCCAGGTGTCGTTCATTCCCTTGCTGACGCTCGGCATTCCCGAGAACGCCGTGATGGCGCTGATGGTCGGGGCGATGACCATCCACAACATCCAGCCCGGACCCCAGGTGATGACCTCCAACCCCGCGCTGTTCTGGGGATTGATCGCGTCGATGTGGATCGGTAACCTGATGCTGGTGGTGCTCAACCTGCCGCTGATCGGCGTCTGGATCAGGCTCCTCCGGGTGCCCTACCGGCTGCTCTATCCGGCGATCCTGCTTTTCTGCGGGATCGGCGTCTATTCGACCAACAACGAGAGCTTCGACGTCGTGCTCACCGCGATCTTCGGCTTTCTCGGCGTCGTCTTCGTCAAGCTGGAGTGCGAGCCGGCGCCGCTGCTGCTCGGCTTCGTGCTCGGCCCGCTGATGGAGGAAAACCTGCGGCGCGCGCTGCTCCTATCGCGCGGCGACCCGTCGGTGTTCTTCACGCGACCGCTATCGCTGGCGATGCTGATCGCCGCCGCCATCCTGCTGCTGCTGATCATCCTGCCGACCTTCCGCAAGACGCGCGCCGTCGCCTTCCAGGAGGCGGAGACCTGATGCGAACGAGGACTCGATGACCGATGCATTGATGCGGGAAACGCTCGCGCCGGCAGCAGCGCTGCCGACCGGCTTCGACTGGAGCCTGCCGTACCCGTCGCGCCGGCAGCCGATCTTCGCGCGCAACGTCGTCGCAACGTCGCAACCGCTCGCCGCCCAGGCGGGGCTCGCCATGCTGCGCGCCGGCGGCAACGCTATCGACGCGGCGCTGGCTGCGGCGATCACGCTCACCGTCGTGGAGCCGTGCAGCAACGGCCTGGGCAGCGATCTGTTCGCGCTGGTGTGGCGCGACGGCGAGCTTTTCGGGCTCAATGCGTCCGGCCGCGCCCCGGCGGCATGGACGCCGGAGCGCTACGCGGAGCAGGACGCGATGCCGCGGACTGGATGGGACACGGTGACGATCCCCGGCGCGGTGTCGGGCTGGGTCGCCCTGTCGCAGCGTTTCGGCAAGCTGCCTTTCGCCGACCTGTTCGTCCCTGCCATCGCTTACGCGAGCGATGGTTTCGCCGTGTCGCCGGTGGTGGCCGAGAAGTGGACCAACGCCGTGCCGGTGCTCGGCCGGGTGCCTGGATTTGCCGAGCATTTCCTGCCGCGCGGTCGCGCGCTCGCGGTGGGCGAGATCTTCTCTTCCGCCGCGCTGGCCGGCACGCTCGCCAAGATCGCCGCCAGCGGTGGAGAGACGTTCTATCGCGGCGAGCTGGCCGAGGCGATGGTTGCGCACTCGCGCGCCCATCGCGGCGCTCACACGTTCGACGACTTCGCCGCGCACCGCTGCGACTGGGTGACGCCGCTCGCCTGCGACTACCGCGGCTATACCGTCCACGAGATCCCGCCGAACGGCCAGGGCATCGCTGCACTGATGGCGCTCGGCATTCTGGAGAACTTCGACCTCGCCGCGCTGACGGTGGACTCGGTCGAGGTGCAGCATCTCGAGATCGAAGCGATGAAGCTCGCGTTCGCCGACGTCTATCGCTACGTCGGCGACCCGCGGACGATGCGCGTCACACCGGCACAGCTGCTCGACCGCGGCTACCTTGCGTCGCGGGCGCGGCTGATCGACCGCGCGCGGGCGCAGCATTTCGCCTACGGCACGCCGCCGCCCGGCGGCACGGTGTATCTGGCGGCAGCGGACCAGGCCGGCACGATCGTTTCGCTGATCCAGTCGAACTACATGGGCTTCGGCTCGGGGATCGTGGTGCCCGGCACCGGCATCAGCCTGCAGAACCGCGGTACCGGCTTCTCGCTCGAGCCCGGGCACGCCAACCTCGTCGGCGGCGGCAAGCGACCGTTCCACACCATCATCCCCGGTTTCGTTGCCCGCGGCGGCTCACCGTACGCGGCGTTCGGCGTGATGGGCGGCCCGATCCAGCCGCAGGCGCATCTGCAGACGCTGGTCCGGCTGATCGACTATCGCAGCAATCCCCAAGCCGTGCTCGACGCGCCGCGCTGGAAGGTCAACGGCGGAGTTTCGATCGACCTCGAAGCCGGCGCGTCGCCGCGCCTGCGCGAGGGCCTGCGCGCGGTCGGCCACTCGTTCGCGTCGATTTCCGATTCGTACATGGATTTCGGCGCGGGACAGTTCGTGGTTCGTGGCGAACACGGCTATATCGCCGGCTCCGATCCGCGTCGCGACGGGCAGGCTGCCGGGTATTGACCGCCGCCGTCCAGGCGACGGCGCCGGCTCCAATCGACATGATCGACGGCAACACGCTGCTGATCGCCCATCTCGGCTATCCGACGACGTCGTTCAAGGCGCCGCTGATCTACAACCCGTACTTCGACCACATCGGCGTCAATGCCGCGGTCATCCCGATGGGCGTCAAACCCGGTGCCTTCGAGGGATTCGTTGCGGCACTGTTCAAGCTGAGCAACGTTCGCGGCGCGCTGGTGACAATGCCGCACAAGGTCAACGCGCTGTCGGTGGTCGACCAGTCGTCGCCGACGGCGCAGATCGCCGGCGCCTGCAACGCGATCCTGCTGCGGCCCGACGGCACGCTCGCCGGCGACATGTTCGACGGCGAAGGATTCGTCCGCGGCGTGCTGCGCAAGGGACGTGCCGTCGCCGGCGCGCGGGCGCTGGTCGTCGGCAGCGGCGGGGTC
>DATEFZ010000268.1:0-9943 GCA_035280325.1 Casimicrobiaceae bacterium | reverse complement strand
TCTGGCCTTCGCCTTTCACGGACCATCGCACTGGACAGACGAAAAGGGCCTGGAGTTCGGCGCCTTCGTCAGCCATTTCCCATTTGCGGCGGCGATGTTGCTTGCCGCAGCACATGGTCCGGCTCGATTGCTTGCCTCGAGCCGTAGCCTTCTGGCCGGCGGCATGGTCGCTAAGGAGCGCCAATGACCAGGCGCGTCCACGGTGCTTGAACCGACCGGGATCGCCCGCATTCTAAGGGCTCGAGGCCCCGAAAATCGCGAACCGGGGCGCACCGCCGCAGCAAGCACCGATCCAAACGAAGGGCAGACGATGTCGCGCAGTCCGACCGACCTGATGTGGGCGCAGGCTTGGGATCTGATCGAGCAGGCCGAGCGCATGCACCGCAGCTTCTTCCACCTATCCGGCGCAGCGCGGCCGTATGCCGTGTGGGAGCCTCCGGTCGATGTGCTGGAAGACGAGCACGAAATCGTGATCGCGATCGCGCTGCCCGGGGTGCCGGCGGAGCGCATCGAGATCACGACCGAGGCGGGCGCGCTGGTCGTGCGGGCTGCGGGTGGCGTGCCGTTTGCCGCATCGCGGTCGGTGCGGCAGCTCGAGATTCCGTACGGCCATTTCGAACGCCGCATCGCGTTGCCCGACGTGCCTCTCGAAGCCGGCACCCGCGAATCGCGCGACGGCCTGCTGATCCTGACCTTGCGCAAGGTCGGATACGCGGGGCCGCGATGAACGAGCGACAGAACGAGCATCGTCCGGTCAGCGCCGATGCCGGCGCGCGGGCCGAAACGCTGGCGGCGAAGGAACGGCCGCAGTCCGAAGCGACGTCGCGTCCGCTGCCCGACGACGCGCTGGTCATCGTCCCGGTGCGCAACGTCGTGCTGTTTCCTGGCATGGTGGTGCCGCTGATGGTCGACCGCGAGCGGTCTCGCGCCGCGGTGCAGGAAGCAGTGCGCCTGCAGCGCCCGCTCGGGGTGCTGCTGCAGAGCAAGCGCGACGCCGAATCTCCCGGCCCCGACGATCTGCACTGGGTCGGCACCACGACCACAGTGCTGCGCTACATCACCGCGCCGGACGGTTCGCATCATGCGATCTGCCAGGGCGTGCAACGCTTCCGCGTGCTGCAGTTCCTCGACGGCTATCCGATGACGGTGGCGCGGGTCGAGCTGATCGAGGAGAACAAGGTTACCGACGTCGACATCGAAGCGCGGGCGCTGAAGCTCAAGGAGCGGGCGCTCGAGGTGTTGCGCCTGCTGGCGCAGGTGCCGGACGAGATGGTCGCCGCGCTGCAGGGCATCGAGGGAGCGGCGCGGCTCGCGGACTTCATCGCCGGCCTGATCGACGTCGGCGTCGAGGAAAAGCAGGCACTGCTCGAGACGTTCGACTTGACGGCGCGGCTCGACAAGCTGCTCGAGCTCCTGTCGCATCGGATCGAGGTGCTCAAGGTCTCGCGCGAGATCGACGAGCGTACCCGGGCCTCGCTCGACGACCGCAACCGCGAGCACCTGCTGCGCGAGCAGATGCGCACGATCCAGAAGGAGCTGGGTGAGGACGGCGAGGGCGCCGGCGAGATCGCCGAGCTCGACCAGGCGATCGCCAAGGCGCTGATGCCCGAGGAAGTCGAGAAGCAGGCGCGCAAGGAGCTGAAGAGACTCGAGCGCATGCCCGAAGGCGCTGCTGAGTATTCGATGGTGCGCACCTATCTCGACTGGCTGATCGAGCTGCCGTGGGCCGCCGATGCCGTGACCCCGATCGACATCGCCGAGGCCCGGCGCATCCTCGACGAGGATCACTACGGGCTGGAAAAGATCAAGAAACGGATCCTCGAGTACCTGGCGGTGCGCAAGCTCAATCCGTCGGGCAAGAGCCCGATCCTGTGCTTCGTCGGGCCGCCGGGCGTCGGCAAGACTTCGCTCGGGCAGAGCATCGCCCGGGCAACCGGCCGCAAGTTCGCGCGCGTGAGCCTCGGCGGAGTTCACGACGAGGCGGAAATCCGCGGCCACCGCAGGACCTACATCGGATCGCTGCCGGGCAACATCATCCAGAGCCTGCGCAAGGCCGGCACCCGCAACTGCGTGTTGATGCTGGACGAGGTCGACAAGCTCGGCGCCGGCGGCTTCCACGGCGATCCGGCGTCGGCACTGCTGGAAGTGCTCGACCCCGAGCAGAACTCGACCTTCCGCGACAACTATCTCGGCGTGCCGTTCGACTTGTCGGGAGTGATGTTCATCTGCACGGCCAACGTGCTCGACACCATCCCTGGGCCGCTGCGCGACCGGATGGAGGTGATCGCGATCCCCGGCTACACCGCGGCCGAGAAGCTGCAGATCGCGCGCCGCTACCTGGTCGCGCGCCAGCTCGAGGCAACGGGCCTGAAGGCCGAAACATGCACGATCAGCGATCAGGCGCTGACCGCGATCATCGACGACTACACGCGCGAAGCCGGCGTGCGCAACCTCGAGCGCGAGATCGGCAAGGTGTTCCGCCATGTCGCGGTGCGCATCGCGGAGGGCAATGCGCAGGCGGTCGAGGTCGGCCCCGGCGACCTGCCGGCGATACTCGGCCACCGGCAATTCGAGGCCGAGGTCGCGATGCGCCAGTCGGTGCCGGGCGTGGCCACCGGGCTCGCCTGGACGCCGGTCGGCGGCGACATCCTGTTCGTCGAAGCCGCGCGCATGCCGGGCAGCGGCAAGCTAATCCTGACCGGCCAGCTCGGCGAGGTGATGAAGGAAAGCGCGCAGGCGGCGCTGTCGCTGGTCAGGGCGCGTGCCGACCATCTCGGCGTGACGCCGGAGCTGCTCGAGAAGTCGGACATCCATGTCCACGTGCCGGCCGGCGCGACGCCGAAGGACGGTCCCAGCGCCGGCGTGGCCATGTTCGTCGCGCTGGTGTCGCTGCTGACCGGGCGGCCTGTGCGTACCGACGTCGCGATGACCGGCGAGATCAGCCTGCGCGGGCTGGTGCTCCCGATCGGCGGCGTCAAGGAGAAGGTGCTGGCCGCCCTGCGTGCCGGGATCGGCACGGTGCTGCTGCCGTCGCGCAATCGCCGCGATCTCGACGAGATTCCGGCCGACGCGCGCGAGGCGCTGCGATTCGTCTGGCTGGAGGAGGTCGACGACGCGGTCGCAGCGGCGCTGCCTTCGGCCGCACCCGCGCCCGCCGCGGATTGAGCGCGGGCTCGAGAGCCTCGGCTTGCGCCCGCACACGCCCCGCGGTTGATGTAGCATAGCCGTCAGGCGCGACAAGAAAACGATGCCGTTCGCCCGCCGGGTCGTGACCCATGGCCGGCCGAACGTCATCGCGCTGCCGCGGTCTGACCGGCAGGAGGCCCGGCGGAGCGCCCGGGCGACAACAGGAGGAGACGCCATGGCCTATTTCGACCGCCGCAGCTTTCTCAAGATTGCCGGCGCCGCCGGAGCAAGCGGCCTGCTGAAAATACCCGGCGCGGCGCCGTTCGCCCGGGCGGCCGATACGCCGGGCGCGCCGGAGATCATCGCGGGAAAAAGTCCGCAGATGATCGTGCACAATGCCAAGCTGGGCGTGATGGAAACGCCGCTCGAGCTGTTGCGCGAGCACCGCTGGACGCCGAAGGACATCCTCTACAACCGCACCCATTTCCCGGTCGACGGCGAAGGCAAGTGGGTGGCGACCACGGCGCCGGCCGATGCGGCGACGACGCGGGAATGGACCATCCTGGTCGGCGGGCTGGTGCAGCGTCCGAAGACGATCCGGGTCAGCGATCTGCAGGGCATGGCGCAGGTCAAGCGCACGGCGGTGATGCAGTGCGCGGGCAACGGCCGCTCGTACTATTGGGCCAAGGGCAAGACCGCGGGCTCGGGCTGGAAGCACGGCGGCATGGGCAACCTGACGTGGGAAGGCGTGCCGCTGATGCCGCTGTTGCACAGCCTCGACTTGAGCCCCGACGAGAGCGTGCATTATCTGACCGCCAACGGGAAGGACGTGCCGCCGGTGGCCGGCGGCGCCGATCTGATCAAGAGCTATCCGCTGACCGCGGCGCAGCTTGACGATGCCATCCTCGCGCTGCGCATGAACGGCGAGCCGATACCGACGATCCACGGCGGTCCGGTGCGGCTCATCATCCCCGGCTACTACGGCAACATGAACGTCAAGTGGGTGACCGACCTGATGCTGATGGATCGCGAGACGCCGAGCGCGTTGATGCAGAAGACCTACCGGATGCCGCTGCGCACCGTCGAGCCCGGCAAGTTCACGACCCAGGACCTGACCCAGCAGAACAGCACGCCGACCTACGGCTTCGCCATCATGAGCGTGGTGTTCGCGCCGCTGGCCGGACAGACGGTCCGGCGCGGCGCCGTCGACTTGAGCGGCGTGGCGTGGAACGACGGGCTGGTGCCGATGACCGAGGTCAGGGTTTCGGTCGACCAGGGCAAGTCCTGGCACGCCACCGACATCGACGCCTCGGATGGACCGTACGCCTGGCAGCATTGGAAGACGCGGATGCAGTTCGATTCGGGGGCGCACGAGGTCTGGGTGCGCGCGACAGACGCCTGGGGACGCACGCAGCCGGTCGACGGGCTGACGACCTGGAATCCCGGAGGCTGGGACTGGCACGGCGTCGACCGGGTGAGCTTCCAGGTGGCGTGACAGCGATCGCGGCGCGCTTCTTCGGTCTCGCGATCGCGGCGGCGGCGCTCGCCGCGCACGGCCAGGGCATTCGACTCCCCGACGGCCCGGGAGCGAGCCTGGTCTACGCCAAGTGCCAGACCTGTCACGACCTGCAATACGTCGTCGAGGCCAAGGGCCTGCTGCCGGCGCAGTGGCGTGCGGTCATCGCCAGCATGCACGACTACGGGCTCACCGCCACCGACGACGAGAACGCGCAGCTCCTCAAGTACCTGACGGCGTATCTCGGGCCCAATGCCCCGCCGGCGCCCGCCGCGCCCGCGGGCAATCAGGTCGCGCCGGCCGACGGCCGGACCGTCTATGCGCAGAACTGCGCGCCCTGCCACGGTCCCGAAGGCCACGGTCAGCCCGGCAATTTTCCGCCGCTCGCCGCCAATCCGGATCTCGCGATCGACGATGCATTTCCGGTGCTGGTCGTGCTGCACGGCTTGAGCGGGGCGATCGACGTCGACGGCAATGCATACGACGCGACGATGCCGCCGTTCGATCATCTGTCGAACGCCGACATCGCCGCCGTGATCAACTTCGTGCGCACGGCCTGGGGCGATCCGCGCGCGAAGGCTGCGGCGCCGCTGACCGCGGACAGCGTCGCGAGCCGGCGCGCGCAATCGATGACGCCGGCCGAGGTCCGTGCCTACCGCGCCAGGTCGAAGCGCTGACCAGGGCGAAGCCCGCTCAGTTCGGTCGCAGCAGCAGCGCGCTGCCGCACAACAGACAGGCGGTACCGAAGACGATGAACCCGGCGCGGTAGCCGTCGGTCACGCTCGACAGCAGCGCGAACAGCGGCGGTCCGGATACGACGCCGGCAAAGGTGATGAAGCCCGACGCGCCGGTGATCGCGCCGGCCTGTCCGGGCGGCGCGTGGCGGGCGACCTGCGAGAGCTGCACGCCGTTCCATCCGATCGCGGTTGCGCCGAATAGCGCGACCACCGCGAGCACGGCGGCGTGCGGCCACGCGGCGCCGAAGCCGGTCGCGGTGTAGGCGCATGCCGCCGCGGCGACGCCGAGCATGCCGAGCATCCGGCGCGGCGCGATCCAGTGGTCGGCCACCGCGCCCCAGGCGATGCGGCCGGCGACGCCTCCGACGTTGGCCGCGGTCAATGCAAGCCCGGCCGCGATCAGCGGCCAGGCCAGCGCTTCGGTCAGGAAGACCACCAGAAAGCTCATCAGGCACATCTGCATCGCCGCGTAGACGAAGCCGACGATCGAAAGCTCGACCAGCCTGCCGTCGGCGACGACCAAGCGCAGCGGCGCGATCAGCGCGGCGACCGAGAACGTGCGCTTCGCGCTGACGATGTCGAGCCGCTTGCGCGTCGACTGCGCGAGCGCGGCGATGACCACGCCGCAGGCGGCCACCGACAACAGCGTCGGCCGCCAGCCCAGCGCCAGCGCCAGCGGCGGCAGCGCTGCGCCCGCCAGCGCGGCTCCGCCGGGAACGCCGGTCTGCTTGATCGAGAAGGTGAGCGCCAGCCGGGTCGGCGCCGCGGTGCGCGCCAGCAGCTCGGACGAGGCCGGAGTGATCGCGCCGTAGCCCAGCCCGATCACCAGCGGCGCTGCGGCGAGCAGGTACACCGCGGCGGGCGGCGAAATTGCGACCAGCGCGATGCCGCCCGCGCACAACAGGACGCAGACCTGCGATACCCGGATCGCGCCCCGGCTGGCGACGAAGTGGCCCGACGCGAGGCTCGCCGCCATCGAGCCGACGTAGAGCAGCCCGACGAACACGCCGACCAGCCTGGCGGAGACGCCGAAGTCGGCGGCGATCTTCGGCGCCAGCACGGCGGTCGCCGTCGCGGTCAGGGCGGTGAAAACCTGGATGGCGAGCGTCGCCACCAGCGCGACGACCGCAGTACGACCGGATGGAGCTGGCGCAGGTTCGGAGTTCAACAATTCGATGACGGTCTGTTGCGCCGGCCGATTATAGACGCCGCTTCGAAGCGCGCACGGCGTTCCGTCTTCGCTATCATGGACAGCGTATGCCCGTTCGACTCTCCGACCCGACCGACACGGCATCGGTCCACAGCCGGGCCGGCTTCCGGCGCGCGCTGCTGCTGGCGCTGGGTTTTGTCGCGTTGTTGTGGCTGATCGAAGCGCTGAACGTGACCTTCGATCTCGGGCTCGAGCGGTTCGGCGTGCAACCGCGCGACGCGGCCGGCCTGTTGGGGATTCCTCTGGCGCCTCTGCTGCACGGCGGTGTCGCGCATCTGCTCGCCAATTCGCTGCCGCTGCTGATCGTCGGCACCGCGATGCTGCATCTTTATCCGCAGTCGGCGCGCATCGTCCTGCCGGCGGTCTATTTCGGGCCGGGAATCGCAGTATGGCTCGTCGCCCGCGGCGGTGTGCACGTCGGCGCGAGCGGGTTGATCTACGGCCTGGCGAGCTACGTCTTCGTCGCCGGCGTGATCCGCCGCGACCGGCGGGCGATCGCCGCCTCGCTGCTGGTATCTTTCCTCTACGGTTCGCTGACCTGGGGCGTGCTGCCGACGCGACCCGAAGTCTCCTGGGAAACGCATCTTGCGGCGGCGCTGATCGGCGTCGCGCTGGCCCTCGTGCTGCGTCGGCGCGACGTGCTTCCTGGCAAGCGCTACACGTGGGAGGACGAGCCGGAGCCGGCGTCGGACGAATCGGCTTCCGAGTGAGCGACGGTTGGCCGCGCGCGCGATCAGGCCGCGTGCGCGACCGGCTTGCCCGCGCGCTTGGCGCCGATGCACGCCATCAGGTCGCGCCACGACTTGGTGAACGACTGCGCGCCTTCCTGTTGCAGCCGCTCGGCCAGCGCCGCGGGATCGACGCCGGCGCGCGCGAACTGCGCGATCACCGCCGGCGAATCGCCGCCGTCTTCGGGCAGCGTAGCGTCGATCCTGCCGTGATCGACCAACGCCAGCAGCGTTTCGTCGGGCAGGGTGATGATCGTGTCCGGCGCGGCGAGCGCCTCGACATAGAGTACGTCGGAGGCCGACCGATCCTTGGTGCCGGTACTCGCCCACAGCAGCCGCTGCTCGGGCACGTCGCGTTCCGCCAGCCGCCGCCACGCCGGCGTTGCGTGCATTTCGCGCCACGCGCGATAGGTCTGCTGCGCCACCGCGATGCCGAGCCGGTTCTTCATCGTCGCCGGCACCTTGTCGGCAACCGCCTTGTCCCAGCGGCTGACGAACAGCGACGCGACCGAGCGCACCGGCGGCAGGCCGGCGGCGAGTCGGCGCGCGGCACCGCGCTGGTATGCCGCTGCGGCGGCCAGGCATTGCTCGGTCGAGAACAGCAGCGTGACGTTGATCGGGATGCCGGCGGCGATCGACTCCTCGATCGCGGGAATACCGGCGCTCGTTCCCGGAATCTTGATGAACACGTTCGGACGGGCGGCGCGCGCGTGGAGCGTCGCGGCCTGCGCGATCGTGGCCGCGGTATCGTCGGCGAACAGCGGCGAGACTTCGAGCGAGACCCAGCCGTCGGCGCCGCTGCTCGCGTCGGACGCCGGGCGGAACAGCGCCGCGGCGCGCGAGATGTCGGCCAGCGCCAGCTCGAAAAAGATCGCTTCGTCGGACATGCCCGCGCGGTCGGCGCGCCAGATGTCCGCGTCGTAGCGGTCGGTCCCGGCGATCGCCTTGTCGAAAATCGTCGGATTGGACGTGAGTCCGGTCAGCGCCGCATCGCGGATGTACCCGGCCAGCGTGCCGTCGTCGAGCAGCGTGCGGGAAAGGTTATCGAGCCAGAGGCTCTGGCCGAGCTGGTGCAGTCGTTGCGCGGGGTTCATCGTTGCCTCGAAGGGGCGGTGGTGCGAGGACGGTGGTATTGTGCGCCGGAACCAAGGCGCGCGGCGCGTCGTCTTACCGATGGGGACGGAATAACAATTGGACAGCAAATTGGACAGCCCGGCGGCAGCCGCGGTTCAGCGCTCGACACCCCGTCTCGCGGTGGAGCTGGAGCGCGATGCCGCAACCGAAGACAACGCATCGCCAGCGGTGGCGCCGGCCGATGCGCTGGTCCTGTTCGGCGGAACCGGCGACCTGGCACGAAAGAAGATCTACCCGGCGCTGCAGGCAATGGCGCGGCGCGGCCACCTCGACGTGCCGGTCATCGTCGTCGCCCGCGCGCCGGGCGATGCCGGCAGCCTGCGCGCGCTGGTCCACGACAGCCTGAGCGGGCAGGGCATCCTCGACGAGGCGTCGTTCGCCAGGCTCTCGCCGCTCCTCGCCTACGTTCGAGGCGACTATGGCGACGCCGCAACCTACGATGCGCTGCGCCGCGCGCTCGCCTCGCGCTGCCGGCCGCTGTACTACCTGGCGATCCCGCCGGCCGCCTTCCCGATCGTCGTCGCCGCGCTCGGCCGCATCGGCGGCAACGACCAGGCGCGGGTGGTGGTGGAAAAGCCGTTCGGCCGCGACCTTGCCTCGGCGCAGGCGCTCAATCGGACGCTGCACCAGGTGTTCCGCGAAGCGATGATCTTTCGCATCGATCACTTCCTCGGCAAGGAGGCGATCCAGAATCTCTACTATTTCCGCTTCGCCAACGCGTTCCTCGAGCCGGTGTGGAATCGCAACTACGTCGCCAGCGTCGAGATCACAATGGCCGAGAGTTTCGGCGTCGCCGGCCGCGGCGAGTTCTACGAATCGGTCGGCGCGTTGCGCGACGTGGTGCAGAATCACCTGTTGCAGGTGCTGGCGCTGCTGGCGATGGAGCCGCCGTACAGCCACGAGGCCGATGCGCAGCGCGACGAGAAGGTGAAGCTGTTACGCGCGATCCGCCCGCTGGCGCCGGCCGACGTCGTGCGCGGCCAGTACGCCGGGTATCGCGCCGAGACTGGCGTCGCGCGCGAATCGAGGGTCGAGACCTTCGTCGCGTTGCGCCTGCACATCGATTCCTGGCGCTGGGCCGACGTGCCGTTTTTCATCCGCGCCGGAAAGCGGATGCCGGTGACCGCGACCGAGGTCGTCGTCGAGCTGAAGCGGCCGCCGCAGATCGTCGTCGACGAAGCGCTGCCTAGCGGATCCAACTACGTGCGCTTCGCGCTCGGACCGCGGCGCGTCGCCACCGCGATCGGCGTGCGCTCGAAGCTGCCCGGAACCGCGCTGATCGGCCGCGACATCGAGCTCTACTGCAGCAGCGAGCAGAGCAACGCGATGGATGCCTACGAGCGGCTGATCGGCGACGCGATGCGCGGCGACGCGGCGCTGTTCGCCCGCCAGGACGCGGTCGAGGCGGCGTGGAGCATCGTCGAGCCGGTGCTGAGCGACGACCATCCGGTCACCGAGTACGAGGCTGGCAGCTGGGGGCCTGCCGCCGCCG
>DATEFZ010000267.1:0-2099 GCA_035280325.1 Casimicrobiaceae bacterium | reverse complement strand
AGCATCAGGTGATGCGGCGCATCCTCGAAGTGCTCGACCGCTACGGCCATCCGGTCGGCATCGTGACGAAATCGGCGCTCGTGCTGCGCGACCTCGACATCCTCGCGCGCATGGCGCAACGCAATCTGGTCAAGGTTGCTTTGTCGGTGACGACGCTCGACGCCCACCTCGCGCGCGTGATGGAGCCGCGCGCCGCAACGCCGGCGCGGCGGCTCGATGCGCTGCGCCAACTGACCGCGGCGGGCGTGCCGGCCTCGGTGATGGTGGCGCCCGTGATCCCCGCGCTCAACGATGCCGAGATCGAGCGCATCCTGGATGCCGCCGCCGCCGTCGGCGTGCGCGAGGCCGGCTACGTGCTGTTGCGGCTTCCGCTCGAAGTGCGCGACCTGTTCCGCGAGTGGCTGATGGCCAATTTTCCCGACCGCTACCGCCACGTGTTCAAGCTCATCCGCGAGACCCGCGGCGGCAAGGACTACGACTCGAGCTGGGGCAAGCGTATGACCGGCGGCGGGCCGGTCGCCTGGATGATAGGCCGCCGCTTCGAACTCGCCTGTGAGAAGCGCGGCTTCAACAAGACGCGAACGCGGCTGACGACCGACCATTTCAGTCCGCCGCGGCGCGCCGCCGAGCAGTTGCGCTTGTTCTAGCCGTTTTCTTTCCCCACCCTTCACAGCGGGCAACGTCGCGACGGTTGACTTGGACGGCGCGACGCGCACCATCGCGCCATGAGTCGCTCGGCATCCGCTCGCGCCATATCCACCCGCGCCGCAACCGTCAGCGTCGTGCGCCTGCCGCTCGGCGAGCAGGACGTCCGCCCGACCTTTCGCCGCGAGCGCGCCGCGATCAAACGCGGCGTCTGGCCGATCGCCGGCTGCGACGAGGCGGGCAGGGGCCCGCTCGCCGGCCCGGTCGTGGCTGCCGCGGTCGTGCTCGACCCCAAGCGCGTGCCACGCGGACTTGATGATTCCAAGAAGCTCGATCCCGAGACGCGCGAAAAGCTGCACGCCAGGATTTGTGCGAGCGCCCAGGTCGCGGTTGCCTTCGCGCCGCCGTGGCGCATCGACCGCGACAACATCCTGCGGGCGTCGCTGTGGGCGCTCGCGCGCGCGGTCGTAGGCCTGCCGGTCAAGCCCCAACTCGTGTTCGTTGACGGCCGCGACCGCATCGATGCCGGCTGCGACTGCAAGGCCGTGATCAGCGGCGATGCCATCATGGCCTCGATCGCTGCCGCGTCCATCGTCGCCAAAGTCACGCGCGACCGGCTCATGACGCGGTTGGGCCTGCTCTATCCCGGCTACGGCTTCGAGCATCACAAGGGCTACAGCGTGCCCGAGCATTTCGAGGCGCTCGCGCGGCTCGGCCCCACCATCCACCACCGCCGCTCCTTCGCCCCGGTCGCCGCGGCCTATGGCGACGTCGTGACCGACGACATGGAGACCGGCGAGATCGAGCCTAGCGTGTTGCCTCTCTAGCGTCGGGGCCTTATCTCTGCCGGTCGCGTCGAGTAACGTCGCCCTGATGCTTTACGTCTCCATCTTCGTCGAACTCTTGCGTTCGCGTCCGTCGCTGGCGGTCTGGCTGGCGGCGCTGGCGCAGGCGCTGCTGTGGTTGTTGGTGCCGTCGCTGTTCTATGCCGGCCCACCGGGCGATCTGCCGAACGTGCTCGCGGTCGGACACGAATTCCAGCTCGGCACCTATCTCGGCCCTCCGCTCGCCTTCTGGCTCGCCGAGCTCGCCTTCAATCTCGCCGGCCGCAGCCTGGTCGGCGTCTACCTGCTGTCGCAGGCTTGCGTGGTCGTGACCTATTGGGCGGTGTTCGCGCTTGCTACCTCGATCGTCGGCGCGCAGCACGCGGCGCTCGCGGTGTTGTTGATGGTGGGTGTTGCCGCTTTCACCGTGCCGACGCCCGACTTCGGGCCGGTGATCCTCACCATGCCACTGTGGGCGATCATCCTGTTGCATTACTGGCGAGCGGTGGGTGAGCGCCGGCGCGCTTATTGGCTGCCGCTGGCGATCGAGATCGGTCTGCTTTTGCTCACGACCTATGTGGGTCTCATCCTGGTCGGATTGCTCGTGCTGTTCACGTTTGCAAACCGGCG
>DATEFZ010000266.1:0-4775 GCA_035280325.1 Casimicrobiaceae bacterium | reverse complement strand
TGAGCTCGGGGGCTTCGCCGAGGATGAAATTGCCGTCGAGGGTGAAGCTTTCCGGGCCGTTGAGCAAGAGCTTGACTTCGGCCGTCTCGAGGCAGGGCGTGCGATGGATCGCATTGTTCATCAATATTTCGAAGTGATCCCAGTCCTCGGGCAGCAGCTGGAACTCGAAGCGGTCGGGAACGCGTTGCACGTCCCACGGCTTGGCCACCGGCTCGAAGCCGCCCATCACCAGGCCGCCGACCTCCTCCTTGTAGTAGATGTAGCCGTCGGGGTCGCGCATCACCGGCAGGTCGGGATGGACGCCTGCGATCGGTTTGGTGACGATGTAGAAATGCTCGGCCGGGAACAACGGCACGTTGACGCCGGCGAGCCGCCCGAAATCGCGCGACCAGAGGCCGGCGCAGTTGACCAGGATTTCGCAGCGCAGCTCGGCTTCGTCATCGCCGGTCCGGCAGCGCACTCCCGCGACGCCGCCGCGTTCGACGACGACGCCGGTGACCGATACGCCCTCGACGATGCGCGCGCCGCGCGTGCGCGCTCCCTTCGCCAGCGACTGGGTCAGGTCGGTCGGGTTGGCCTTGCCGTCGCCGGGAATCCAGACCGCGCCGCTCAGGTCGTCGGTGCGCAGCAGCGGGTAGATCGATCCGGCTTCGGACGGCGTGATGAAGTCGAACTCGATGCCGAAGCCTTTCGCCCGCGCCATCTGCCGCCTGAAAAGTTTCAGCCGCTCCGGAGTGCGGGCGACGTTGAGGCTGCCGCATCGCTTCCAGCCGGTGGCCAACCCCGTTTCCTGCTCGAGCGTCGCGTACAGCTCGATGCCGTAGCGGCTCATGCGGGTGGCGTTGCGGGTCGCACGAAGCTGCCCGACCAGTCCGGCGGCGTGCCAGGTCGTTCCGCAGGTGAGCCGACCCTGCTCGAGCAGCACGACGTCGGTGATGCCGAGCCGGGTCAGATGATAGGCCACCGACGCGCCGGCGATGCCGCCGCCGACGATGATCACCCGGGCCTGTGCCGGCAATGCGGTCGGGCTGGTCAAAGCTTCAACGCCGCAATGCCGGCGACGACGCTGGCCGCGCCGGCCGCGCGGCGCCAGCCGAATCCTTCCTTGAGCCAGAACGAGCCGAGCAGCGCCGCGAACAGCACCGAGGTCTCGCGCAGCGCCGCCACGGCGGCGATCGGGGCGCGGGTCATCGCCCACAGCACGATGCCGTAGGCGGCGAGGCTGCAGGCGCCGCCGCCCAGGCCCCGCGGCCACGCGCGTGCAAGGTAGGCCAGCGCGGTGGCGCGACGGCGGACGACAACCCAGGCGACGAAGGGTATGCCTTCGAGGAAGATCAGCCAGCAGACGTAGGCCGCCGCGTTGCCCGACGCGCGCGCGCCGGAGCCGTCGATCAGCGTGTAGACGGCGATGATCGCCGCATTGGCGAAGGCCCAGTACGCGGCAGCGGGGGGGTGCCGGCGTCCGGCGCCGCGCTGCACGAACGCAATGCTGACGATGCCGAGCGAGATCAGCAGGATGCCCGCGGTCATCTGCGCGCTCGGCAGCTCGCGCAGGAACACGCTGCCCAGGATCGCGACGATCAGCGGCGCGGTGCCTCGCATCAACGGATAGGCAAACGACAGGTCGCCGGTGCGATACGCCTGCACCAGCGTCAGGTAGTAGCCGAAGTGGACGGTCGCCGAGGCGGCGATGAACGGCCACGCGGCGGCGCCCGGGCGCGGCACGAAAGCGAGCATGGTGAGCGCGCACAGCGACGATCCTGCCACCACGGCTGCCGTATCGAGCAGCACGTCGCCGCCGGACGAGGACTTGAGCAGCGCGTTCCAGCCGGCGTGCAGGAAGCCGGCCGCAAGCACCGCCAGCGTCACGCCCAGCGTGAGGTCCATCACACCGTGTGCGGTTTGTGCTTCTGCCAGCCGGCCTTGTCGGCGGCGGCATCGCCCGGCGCACCGGCCTGCGGCGCCGGTTCCTTCAGCCGCGTCTTCGCCAGCACGCCGGCCTGCTCGAGGATCGGATAGGCGATCGAGCAGATGTGCGAATTGATGCGCTTCAGATCGCTGATCATATCGAGGTGCAACGACGAGGTCTCGATGCTCTGCGCGGTGTTGCTGGTCAGCCGCTCGATATGCGAATCGGCGTACGCGCGCTCGAGATCGCGGAACATCACCTTCTCGGCCAGCAGCTGCTGCGCGCTGGCCAGGTCGCCGTGCAGGAACACGCTCATGCCCAGCCGCAGGTTGGCCACCAGGCGTCCGTGCAGGTCGCAGATCTCCTGCATTCCGGCGGCCGAGAAGCTGCGTCCTTTTTCGATCTTCTTTTCCTCGAGGTCGGTGATGATGCGCTCGATGATGTCGCCGACCTGCTCCATGTTGATCGTGAAGGAGACGATGTCGGTCCAGCGGCGCCCCTCGCGCTCCTCGAGCGCCTCGCGGCTGATCTGGGTCAGGTAGAGCTTGATCGCGGTATACAGGTCGTCGACGATGTCGTCCATCTTGCGCAGGCGCTCGGCCAGCGCGCGGTCGTTGGTCTTGAGCACCGCCAGCATGCCGGTCAACATCTGTTCGATGACGTCGCCGATGCGCAGCGCCTCGCGGGCGGCGCAGCCGATCGCCAGCGCCGGCGTGGTCAGCGCCGAAGGATCGAGGTAGCGCGGCTTGGCGGGGTCGTCGGCATCGGGCTTGGCCGGCATCAGACGCTCGGCGACCAGCGCGATCTTCTCGGTGAAGAACAGGAAGGCGACGGCGATGGTGACGTTGAAAAGCAAGTGGAAGTTGACCACCATCCGCTTCTCTTCGGGCCCCAGCGCGGCGAGCAGCGGCTCGATGTAGACGAGGAGCGGCGCGATCGCCACGCAGCCGATCAGCTTGAACAGGAAGTTGCCGAGCGTCACGCGCCTGGCTTCGGGCGCCGAGCGCAGCGTGTTGAGCATCGCCAGGATGCCGCTGCCCAGGTTGGCGCCGAGCACCAGCGCCATCGCGACATGGATGCCGATCACCTTCGACGCCGCCAGCGTCGCCGTCAGCAGCACCACCGCCAGGCTCGAATACGACAGGATCGAGAACATCGCCCCGACCAGCATGTCGAGCCCGACGTCTCCGGTCAGCGAGGCGAAGATGACCTTGACGCCGGCGGCCTGCGTCAGCGGGCGGGCGGCGAGCACGATGAATTGCAGCGCCGTGATGATCAGTCCCAGCCCGATCAGGATGTGGCCGAACCGTCCGGCCCGGGCGTTCTCGCGCGTCAGGAACAGCACCACGCCGGTGAAGATCAGCAGCGGCGACAGCCACGACAGATCGAACGAGAACACCAGCGCCATCAAGCTGGTGCCGACGTCGGCGCCGAGCATCACCGCCAGTGCCGGGGCGGTGGCGATCAGCCCCTGCCCGACGAACGCCGCGACGATCAGCGCAGTCGCGGTGCTGCTCTGGATCAGCGCGGTGACGCTGAGGCCCGCGCCGAAGGCGGCGAAGCGGCTCGACACGCTCTGCCGCAGCACGCGCCGCAGATCGCCGCCGTACAGGCGCAGGATGCTGGCGCGGACGATGTGCGTGCCCCAGACGAGCAGCGCGACGCCGGCCAGAAGGTTGAGCAGGACTTGCATCAGCCGCGCCGGGGGAGGGCCGCCGCCTGCATGATCGCCGCGAAATGCTCGAGCGGCGGGGTCGTCCGTCCTGCCGTCTTGGCGGCATCGTCCCAGCGCCGCAGGCGGACCGCGCGCGCCGCTCCGGGGCGGGCGGCGAAGTCGGCGGCGTCTTTCGCGTCGTAGCGGCCGCCCTGCAGCGCGAGGCTGCGCTTCGAATCGTCCGAAAGGGCAGCGTAGTAGTCGGGCTCGGTCGCGCAGAGATAGCGTTTGGCGTCGACGTGGAGCCGGATCGGCTCGAGCACGTCGTCGCCGAACAGCGGGCGCAGGAACGGCAGCGCCGCGTACTGGTGGACGTCGTCGACGCCGCGCGCGGTCGGCGTCTCGCCCTGGTCGTTCAACAAGTGGCCCAGGTCGTGCAACAGCGCCGCGGTGACCAGCGCCGGGTCGGCGCCGGCGCACTCGGCGGCGTGCGCGGTCTGCAGCGCGTGCTCGAGCTGCGTCACCGCCTCGCCCGAGTACATGCGAGCCCCGCCGCGGTCGAACAGTTGGCAGATTCCGGCCAGCGTCAACGCCATGGCCGGCTCCGCATCCCGGATCGTCGCCTCACCATGGTAGCGAGTACGTTTTCACGTTGGTGAAGCTCTTCATCGCCTCCTGCACGCCTTCCTTGTACCCCAGTCCCGAATCTTTGATGCCGCCGAAGGGGGTAAGTTCGAGCCGGTAGCCGGGCACCTCGCGGACGTTGACACTGCCGACATTGAGCTCGGTCACCAGCCGCGTGATGTAGTCGAGCCGGTTGGTGCACACCGCGGAGGAGAGGCCGTAGTCGGTCGAGTTGGCGATCGCGATCGCCTCGTCGATCGTGCCGAAGCGGATGACCGGCGACACCGGCCCAAAGGTCTCCTGCCTGACCAGCGGCATGTCGGGCGTGACCCGGTCGAGCACGGTCGGCGAATACAGCGCGCCGCGCCGCTCGTTGCCGTAGAGCAGCCTCGCGCCGCGCGCGACGGCGTCGTTGACCCGCGCCTCGAACAGCCGGGCCGCCGCCTCGTCGATCACCGTGCCCATGTCGGTCGCCGGGTCCATCGGATCGCCGTACTTGACCGCCCGCGTCCGTTCCAGCAGCAGCTCGACGAAGCGATCGAGGACCGACTCCTGCACCAGCATGCGCTTGATCGCGGTGCAGCGCTG
>DATEFZ010000265.1:0-12051 GCA_035280325.1 Casimicrobiaceae bacterium | reverse complement strand
CTCAGGCGCGCCCGGCCGCCGGTTCCGCGCTCCCGGCCCGGCGCGAGCGCCGGCGGCACCCTTCAAGTCGGCGCGATTCCCTGCTATACTCTGCGCCGGATGCAAACGATAAGAAATGGGCTGGCCAGCCCATTTTTTTTTGCTTTTTTACTCTTCGACAGGACCGGATGAGACCCGCCGAGGCTCTCGAGCGCACGCTACCCCCGCTGGGCTACGAGCTGGTCGATTTCGACTACTCGCCCCGCAGCGGCCTGCTGCGCGTTTTCATCGACAAGCCGGGCGGCGTCGACGTCGAGGATTGCGCCAGGGTGAGCGCGCATCTGACCCATTTGCTGGCCGCCGAAGCGATCGACTACGACCGGCTAGAAGTCTCGTCGCCGGGCCTTGACCGGCCGTTGAAAAAGGCCGCCGACTTCGCGCGGTTCACCGGCGAGGAAGTGCGCGTCACGCTGCACCAGGGCATCGACAACGCGAGGCGCTTGAAGGGGATCCTTCGCGGCATCGACGGCGACGCCGTGCGGCTCGACACCGAGGCCGGCCCGCGCACGATCGCCCTGGCCAACATCGACCGCGCCCGGCTGGTGCCGAAGATCGAGTGGAGAAACGCAAGATGAACCGCGAATTGCTGCTGCTGGTCGACGCGCTGGCGCGCGAGAAAAACGTGCCGAAGGACATCGTCTTCACCGCGCTCGAATCGGCGCTCGCTTCGGCGACCAAGAAGCGCTTTGCGCAGGATATCGATGCTCGCGTGTCGATCGATCGCGAGACCGGCGACTACGAGTCGTTCCGGCGGTGGACGGTGGTGCCCGACGAGGAGCACGAGGAGCCGGCGCACCAGATCGCGATCACCGATGCCGCGTTGCGCGATCCGCCGCTGGCGCTGGGAGACGTCATCGAGGAGCCGCTCGAGCCGGTCGAGTTCGGACGGATCGGCGCCCAGGCCGCCAAGCAGGTCATCCTGCAGAAGATTCGCGATGCCGAGCGCGAGCAGATCCTCAACGACTTTCTCGATCGCGACGACAATCTGCTGACCGGTACCGTCAAGCGCATCGAGCGCGGCAACGTGATCGTCGAATCGGGCCGCATCGAGGGAATGATCCCGCGCGACCAGCTGATCCCGAAGGAGAACATCCGGGTCGGCGACCGCGTGCGCGCCTACGTTACCAAGATCGAGTCGCAGGCACGCGGCCCGCAGCTCCTGTTGTCGCGGATCACGCCCGACCTGGTGGTGCGGCTGTTCGAGCTGGAAGTGCCGGAGATCGAGGAGGGGCTGATCGAGATCAAGGCCGCGGCGCGCGACCCGGGCGTGCGCGCCAAGATCGCGGTCAAGTCGAACGACCCGCGGCTCGACCCGCAGGGCACCTGCATCGGCATGCGCGGCTCGCGCGTCACCGCGGTGACCAACGAGCTGGCGGGCGAGCGGGTCGATATCGTGCTGTTTTCGGAGGATCCGGCCAAGTTCGTGATCAACGCGTTGTCGCCGGCCGAAATCTCGAGCATCGTCGTCGACGAGGAGCGGCACAGCATGGACGTCGTCGTCGACGAGGAGAATCTGGCGATGGCGATCGGCCGCAACGGCCAGAACGTCCGCCTGGCCTCCGAGCTGACGGGATGGGAAATCAACCTGATGGGCGTCGAGGAGTCGCAGCAGAAACACCAGGTCGAGAGCGAGCGCACGCGCTCGCTGTTCATCGACAAGCTCGACGTCGACCAGGAGGTGGCCGATATCCTGATCCAGGAGGGCTTCACCTCGCTGGAAGAGATCGCCTACGTGCCGCTTTCAGAGATGCTCGAGATCGAGGCCTTCGACGAGGAGACGGTCAACGAGCTGCGCAGCCGGGCCCGCAACGCCCTGCTGACCGAGGCCATCGTGCGCGAGGAATCGGTCGGCAACGTGGCCGAGGATCTGCTGAACCTCGAAGGCATGGACAACGAGACCGCGGGCCTGCTGGCCGAGAAGGGAATCACGACGCGCGACGGTCTGGCCGATCTCGCCGTCGACGAACTGGTCGAGCTGACCGGGCTGCCGGCCGAGCGCTCGCAGGAGCTCATCATGAAGGCGCGCGCGCACTGGTTCGAGAACACTGAGCACGCCGAGTAAAGCCGGAGCGAACAGCGCGGCGGGAGAAAGAGTCATGCCTCAGACCACAGTCGACAAATTCGCGACCGAGCTCAAGATGCCGGCCGGCATGCTGCTCGAGCAGCTCGCTGCCGCGGGCGTCGCAGGCAAGAAGCAGGGCGACAAGCTGTCCGAGCAGGACAAGACCCGCCTGCTCGACTATCTGCGCAAGCAGCACGGCGGCCAGGACCAGAAGAAAAAGATCACGCTGACGCGCAAGCAGACCAGCGAGATCAAGGCGGCAGACAGCACCGGGCGCGCGCGCACGATCCAGGTCGAGGTGCGCAAGAAGCGCGTGTTCGTCAAGCGCGACGGCCCCGAGCCGGGTCCCGCCACCGAGGAGGCCGCGCCGGCCCAGCCGGTGGTCACCGCCGCGGAGCTCGCCGCGCGCGAGGAAGAGGCGCGCAAGGGCGCGGCGCTGATCGCCAAGCAGCAGGAAGATCTGCTGCAGAAGCAGGAGCAGGCGAAGAAGCGCAAGACCAAGAAGGAAAAGGAAGAGGAAGAAGCGCTCGCCAAGGCGGCCGAAGCGGAGGCGGCGGCGGCTGCCAAGGAAGCGGCGGCGCAGCCGCAACCGGTGGCGCTAGCCAAGCCCGAAGCCAAGGCCAAGACCGAAGGCACGCTGCATCGGCCGGTGGCCAAGCCCGGCGCAAAAAAGGACAAGCCTTCGCGCAAGCCCTCGGCAACGGCGTTCCAGGAGGAGGCGGCGCGCCGGCGCGCGCTGAAGCTGCGCGGCGGCGACGCCGGTGGTGCGGCGGCGGTCGGCGGCTGGAAGCAGCCGAAGGGCATCCGGCACCGGCACGAAGACGGCGAGGAGCACGACGAGAGCGTGCATGCCGCCGCGCCGGAGCCGATGGTGCGCGAAGTCGCGATTCCGGAGACGATCACCGTGGCCGATCTGGCCCGCAAGATGAGCGTCAAGGCGGCCGAGATCATCAAGGCGATGATGAAGCTCGGCACCATGGTGACCATCAACCAGATGCTCGACCAGGAAACGGCGATGATCGTGGTCGAGGAGATGGGCCACAAGGCGATCGCCGCCAAGCTCGACGACCCCGACGCGCTGCTCGCCGAATCGGCGCAGGCGTCGACCGCCGAGGCGCTGCCGCGCCCGCCGGTGGTCACCGTGATGGGTCACGTCGACCACGGCAAGACGTCGCTGCTCGACACGATCCGCCGCACCCGGGTCGCCAGCGGCGAGGCCGGCGGCATCACGCAGCACATCGGCGCCTACCATGTCGAGACCGCCAAAGGCGTCATCACCTTTCTCGATACGCCCGGCCACGAGGCGTTCACGGCAATGCGTGCGCGCGGCGCCAAGGTGACCGACATCGTCGTGCTGGTCGTCGCCGCCGACGACGGCGTCATGCCGCAGACCCGCGAAGCGATCGCGCATGCCAAGGCGGGCAACGTGCCGATCGTCGTCGCGATCAACAAGATCGACAAGCCCGAGGCCAATCCCGACCGCGTCAAGCAGGAGCTGGTCGCCGAGAGCGTGCTGCCCGAGGAATACGGCGGCGACTCGCAGTTCGTTCCGGTTTCGGCCAAGACCGGCGCCGGCATCGACAACCTGCTCGACGCGATCCTGCTGCAGGCCGAGGTGCTCGAGCTCAAGGCGCCGCGCGATGCGCCGGCCAAGGGCATCGTCATCGAGTCGCGACTAGACAAGGGCAAGGGACCGGTGGCGACCGTGCTGGTCCATTCCGGCACGCTGAAGCGCGGCGACATCGTGCTCGCCGGCGCGGTGTTCGGCCGCGTGCGCGCGATGACCGACGAGACCGGCAAGACGGCGGTCTCGGCCGGTCCGGCGATTCCGGTCGAGATCCAGGGCCTGTCCGACGTGCCGCTGGCCGGCGAGGACGTGATGGTGCTGGGCGACGAGCGCAAGGCGCGCGAAATCGCGCTCTTCCGGCAGGGCAAGTTCCGCGACGTCAAGCTCGCCAAGCAGCAGGCGGCCAAGCTCGAGAACATGTTCGAGCAGCTCGCCGAGAGCGAGATCAAGTCGCTGGCGCTGATCGTCAAGGCCGACGTGCAGGGCAGCTACGAGGCGCTGGCCAACGCGCTGACCAAGCTGTCGACCGGCGAGGTCAAGGTCAACATCGTGCATGCCGCCGTCGGCGGCATCACCGAGTCTGACGTCAATCTCGCGTTGGCATCGAAAGCGGTGATCATCGGGTTCAACACTCGGGCAGACGCCGCGGCGCGCAAGCTCGCCGAGCACGCCGGCGTCGACATCCGCTACTACAACATCATTTACGAGGCGGTCGACGAGATCAAGGCGGCGCTGTCGGGCATGCTGGCGCCGGAGCGCAAGGAAAACCAGCTCGGGCTGGTCGAAGTACGCGAGGTGTACAAGATTTCGAAGGTCGGGACGGTTGCCGGCTGCTACGTGCTCGAGGGCCTGGTGCGGCGCGGCGCAAAAGTACGGCTGCTGCGCGACAACGTGGTCGTCTTCGACGGCGAGCTGGATTCGCTCAAGCGCTTCAAGGACGACGTGCGCGAGGTCAAGGCGGGCTTCGAGTGCGGTCTGTCGCTGAAGAACTACAACGACATCCGGCAGGGCGACCAGATCGAGGTCTACGAGATCGTCGAGGTGACGCGCACCCTTTAGGGAACGCGCGATGAATCCTTCATGCAGCGCTCATAGGAGGTCGTGGCCGGGCGCGACGGAAACGATGAAACGACATTCGCAACGCGCGCAGCGCGTCGGCGACCAGATCCAGCGCGAGCTGGCCGAGTTGCTGCGGCAGGGCATTAAGGACCCGCGGATCGGGATGATCACCGTGACGGCGGTCGATGTCTCGCCCGACCTGTCGCACGCCAGGGTGCTGTTCACGCATCTCGCCGGCAAGGACACCGCCGACGCGGCGGTGAAGGCGCTGCAGCACAGCGCCGGTTATCTGCGCGGCGAGCTGTCGCACCGCCTGGCACTGTATTCGGTGCCGCATCTGCATTTCGCCTACGACGACTCGATCGAATCGGGCCTGCGCATTTCCAAGCTGATCGACGACGCCGTCGCCGAGGATCGCAAGCATCCCGGTGACTAGCGCGGTGCCGCGCGAAGCCGGCCGCGGGCGCTGGCGGCGGGTCGACGGGGTTCTGCCGCTCGACAAGCCGGCGGGGCTGTCTTCGAACGCCGCGCTGCAGCGCGCGCGACGGCTCTACCGCGCCGAGAAAGCCGGACACACCGGGACCCTCGATCCGCTCGCCAGCGGCCTCCTGCCGGTCTGCTTCGGCGAAGCGACCAAATTCGCGCAACTGCTGCTCGACAGCGACAAGGCCTACGCGGCGACGGTGCGCCTCGGGCGCACGACGACCACCGGCGATGCCGAGGGCGATCCGGTCGAGGAGCGCCCGGTGCGGGTTTCGCGCGACGAGCTCGAGGCGATGCTGCCGCGCTTCGTCGGCGCGATCGCGCAGGTGCCGCCGCGTCATGCCGCGCTCAAGTATCGCGGCCGCAGCTACTACCGCTACGCGCGCGAAGGCGTCGAGATCCCGCGCGCTGCACGTGAAGTCATCGTGCACGAGCTCACGCTCGAGCGCTGGGCTCCGCCGGAAATCGACCTCCACGTGAGCTGCGGCAAGGGCACCTACATTCGGTCGCTGGCCGAAGACCTCGGGGCTGCGCTGGGCTGCGGCGCGCACCTGGCGGCGTTGCGCCGGACCCGCAGCGGCAGCTTGGCCGTCGAGGCGGCGATCTCGCTCGAAGTGCTCGAAGCGGATGACGAGCCGGGGCGCGACGCGTGGCTGCTGCCGGTCGATACGCTGCTGGCCGGATTGCCGCGCCTCGACCTCGATCCGGAACAGGGACGGCGGCTGCGCTGCGGTCAATCGCTGCTGCTGCGCGAGCTGGCCGACGGCGACTATCGCGCTTTTGCCGGCGGCGGCTTCGAAGGCCTGGTGCGCTGCCGCGCCGGCGTGCTGCAACCGCGGCGCCTGGTCGCCTCGGGCGATACGCGCGCCGCGCGTCGCGGTTGAATCGCTTGAATCGTAAGCATTTTCCGGGGTACAATTGCACTCTTTCGCGCAATTCGGAGCCATTGGGATGGCAGTCACGGTTCAGGACAAGGCCAAGGTCATCGCCGAGCATCAGCGGGCCATGGGCGACACCGGTTCGCCCGAGGTGCAGATCGCGCTGCTGACGGCACGCATCAACGGCCTCAACGATCATTTCAAGGCGAACGTCAAGGACCATCATTCGCGCCGGGGGCTACTGCGCATGGTGTCGCGCCGGCGCAAGCTCCTCGACTACCTGAAGACCCGCAATACCGACAGCTATCGCGGCCTGATCGAAAAGCTCGGGCTGCGCAAGTAGCAGCGCATCCGGCGAGAGTCATGCTTTGCCGATCCGCCGATCCGAGCCGCCGATCGAGCCGCTCGCGTCGAAACCAACCACGACGATGGCCGCCGCTAAGAACCTTGCATCAGGCGGCCATCGTCGCTTTTGCATTCCGAGGATGACAAGTGCCTACCGCAATCAAGAAATCGATACCCTACGGCCGTCATGCGCTGACGCTGGAAACCGGCGAGGTTGCCCGCCAGGCGAGCGGCGCGGTGGTGGCGAGCCTGGGCGACAGCGTCGTGCTGGTCAGCGTCGTCGCCGCCAGGCAAGCCAGGCCCGGTCAGGATTTCTTCCCGCTGACCGTCGACTACCAGGAGAAGACCTACGCCGCCGGGCGCATCCCCGGCGGCTTTTTCAAGCGTGAAGGCCGGCCGTCGGAAAAGGAGACGCTGACCTCGCGCCTGATCGACCGGCCGCTGCGCCCGCTCTTCCCCGACGGTTTTTACAACGAGGTCCAGGTCATCGCGACCGTGATGTCGGTCGACCCTGAGATCGATCCCGACATTCCGGCGATGATCGGCGCGTCGGCGGCGATCGCGCTGTCGGGCATTCCGTTCAACGGCCCGATCGGCGGCGCGCGCGTCGGCTACGTCGACGGGCAGTACGTGCTCAACCCGTCGAAGACCGAGCTCACGACCACGTCGAAGCTCGACCTGGTGGTCGCCGGCACCGAAGCCGCGGTGCTGATGGTCGAATCCGAAGCCAAGGAATTGCCCGAGGAGGTGATGCTCGGCGCCGTGGTGTTCGGCCATCAGCAGCAGCAGGCGGTGATCGATATGATTCACGAGCTGGTCGAACAGGCCGGCAAGCCGCTGTGGGACTGGCAGGCGGCGGCCAAGGACCAGGCGATGATCGACCAGGTGACGCAGGTCGCCGACGCCGAGCTGAAGAGCGCCTACCAGCTGCGCCAGAAGCAGGCGCGGCAGCAGCGACTCAAGGAGATCGCCGCCAAGGTCGAGGCCGAATGCATACCGGCCGACGCGGCTCCCGGCCGCGCCAACGAGGTCAGGAATTTCCTGTTCGAGCTCGAAGCGAGGCACGTGCGCGACCAGATTCTGTCGGGCGAGCCACGCATCGACGGCCGCGATACGCGCACCGTGCGGCCGATCTCGATCCGCAGCAGCGTGCTGCCGCGCACGCACGGCTCGGCGCTGTTCACCCGCGGCGAGACGCAGGCGCTGGTGGTCGCCACGCTGGGCACCGCGCGCGACGAGCAAATCATCGACGCGCTGCAGGGCGAGTATCGCGAGCGCTTCATGCTCCACTACAACATGCCGCCGTACGCGACCGGCGAGACCGGCCGCGTCGGCAGCCCGAAGCGGCGCGAAATCGGCCACGGCAAGCTGGCCAAGCGCGCGCTCGCCGCGGTGCTGCCCTCCGCCGACGAGTTCGCCTACTCGATTCGCGTCGTCTCAGAGATTACCGAGTCGAACGGCAGCTCGTCGATGGCCTCGGTCTGCGGCGGCAGTCTGGCGCTTATGGACGCCGGCGTGCCGCTCAAGGCGCACGTCGCCGGCATCGCGATGGGGCTGATCAAGGAAGGCAACCGCTTTGCCGTGCTGACCGACATTCTCGGCGACGAGGATCACCTGGGCGACATGGACTTCAAGGTCGCCGGCACCGATCGCGGCGTCACCGCGCTGCAGATGGACATCAAGATCCAGGGCATCACCAAGGAGATCATGGCGGTCGCGCTGTCGCAGGCACGCGAAGGACGAATGCACATCCTGCACCTGATGCACGAGGCGATTCCGCATGCGCGGGCCGAGATCTCGCAGCACGCGCCGCGAATGATGACGTTCAAGATCAATCCGGAAAAGATTCGCGACGTCATCGGCAAGGGCGGCGCGGTGATCCGGGCGCTTACCGAGGAGACCGGCACGACGATCGACATCCAGGACGACGGCATGGTGACGATCGCGTCGGTCAACGCCGACGCCTGCAACGCCGCCCGCAAGCGGATCGAGGAGATCACCGCCGAGGTCGAAGTCGGGCGCATCTACGAAGGCACCGTGCTGCGCCTGCTCGATTTCGGCGCCATCGTCCAGGTGCTGCCTGGCAAGGACGGGCTGCTGCACATCTCGCAGATCGCCAAGGAGCGCGTCAACCAGGTCTCCGATTACGTGAAGGAAGGCCAGGTGGTCAAGGTCAAGGTGCTCGAGGCCGACGACAAGGGACGGCTGCGCCTGTCGATGAAAGCCGCCGCCGAGGAAGCCAGCGCGGCCGCGGCGCGCACTGCAGCGTCGGAGCAGACGCCCGCGGCGTGACGGCTTCGCGTACCGCGAGACCGAAACGTAAAGGGGCGCGCGGCGCCCCTTTTTTGCCGGCGACGAAAGCATCGGCGCGCAGCAATCGCGTCGAGCGCGACAGCTTCGGCCCGATCGACGTCCCGGCCGACCGCCTCTGGGGCGCGCAGACGCAGCGCTCGCTCGGGCATTTCGACATCTCGACCGAGAAGATGCCGCCGGCGCTGATCCGCGCGATGCTGATCGTCAAACGCAGCGCGGCGCGGGTCAACGTCGCGCTCGGCACGCTGCCGGCCAAGACCGGCATGGCGATCGTCGCCGCCTGTGACGAGGCGCTCGCCGGCGCCCACGCCGGCGAATTTCCGCTGTCGGTGTGGCAGACCGGGTCGGGCACCCAGACCAACATGAACGTCAACGAGGTGCTCGCCAATCGGGCGTCCGAGCTCATGGGCGGCCGGCGCGGCGAGGCGCGCCTGGTGCACCCGAACGACGACGTCAATCGCGGCCAATCGTCGAACGACGCGTTTCCGGCCGCGATGAACATCGCCGCCGCGCAGACCACCGTCGGCGACCTTCTGCCGGCCCTCGACCATTTGCGTGCGACGCTTGCCGCCAAGGCGAAGGCCTTTGCGGGAATCGTGAAAGTCGGGCGCACGCATCTGCAGGACGCGACTCCGCTGACCCTCGGCCAGGAATTCTCCGGGTATGCGGCGCAGCTCACGCAGGCTCGCGCCCATATCGACGCCGCGCTGCCGCACGTCTGCGAACTGGCGCTGGGCGGCACCGCGGTCGGCACCGGGCTCAACACCCATCCGCAGTTCGGCGCCCGCGTCGCCGCCGACATCGCTCGTTACACCAGGCTGCCGTTGATCGAAGCGCCGAACAAGTTCGAGGCAATGGCCGCCGCCGATGCGCTGGTCAACCTGCACGGCGCGCTGAAGACGCTCGCCTGCGCGCTATTCAAGATCGCCAACGACGTGCGCTGGCTGGCCAGCGGGCCGCGCTCGGGGCTGGGCGAGATAACGATTCCCGAAAACGAGCCGGGCAGCTCGATCATGCCGGGCAAGGTCAACCCGACGCAGTGCGAGGCGCTGACGATGCTGTGTGCGCAGGTGCTGGGTAACGATGTCGCGGTCAACGTGGGCGGCGCGTCGGGCAACTTCGAGCTCAACGTCTACCGCCCGCTGATCATCCACAACGTGCTGCAGACGATCCGGCTGCTCGCCGACGGCATGGCGAGCTTCAACATTCATTGCGCGGTCGGCATCGAAGCCAACAGGAAGCGCATCGACGAGTTGCTCGGCCGCTCGCTGATGCTGGTGACCGCGCTCAATCCGCACATCGGCTACGACAAGGCGGCCGCGATCGCGAAGAAGGCGCACCGCGAAGGGACGACGCTCAAGGCGGCGGCGGTGGCACTCGGCTACCTCACCGCGGCGCAATTCGACGACTGGGTGCGGCCGGAGCGCATGGTCGGGCCGAAAGCGTAGGCAGGCTTCGAGCGCCTGATTCAGCGCGTCGGCGCCGGAACGGGCGACTCGAGCACGGCGTCGCCGCTGACCGTCACGCTGACGTCGGCGGTTCCGGCTTCGACGGCGACCGGAGCGAACCCTGCAGTGCTCGCCTGCGCCCGCATCAACGGGCGCGGCCGGCCGCCGTCGCCGCTCTGCACCGAGACGTGGCCGACGCGCCAGCTCGCGAAGCCCAGCGCCCGCGCCGCCTGATCGGCCCGCGACTGCCACATCCGGATCGCCTGCCGCGTAACTCCGTCCTCCGCGTCGCGACGCGTCTTGTCGGCCAACGAAAAACTCATGCCGGACAGCAGCAGCCCGTCGCTGTCCTGCAGCCTGGTGATGAGCGTGGTCGCGGCGGTGAAGTCGGACGACTCCAGGCTCAGCGTCTGCGTGACCTGCCAGCGGGTCGGCTTGCCCTTTTCGACGATCTGCTGCGTCGAATAGCCGATCGTCGCCGCCTTCACTGCCGGAAACGCGCGCGCGTCGGCGAGCGCCCGGGCGATGGCCGCGTTGACCTGGCTCGCCGCCGCGGCGGCGTTCGGGTTCTCGGCTTCGGCGCGCAGCCACGCCTGCAGCTGATCGTTGGCGACCGTCACCGTTGCGGTGCCGGTGACCGTGACCGCCGGCGGCGCCGCGGACTGAACCGGCTGCGCCATCGCCGGAGCCTGCACCGCCGCGATTGCGACCAGCACCGCAATCGCCGACGCCCGCGGCGCGATGGCGCGCCATCCGAACGGGTTCATGGCTTTCTCCTCGTGCAATCCGCGATGCGCTGCGGCAGTTGTTCGATCGCGGCCCGGTTCGACCACGAAAAGCACTTCGGCGCCGCGTCCCGCCACGGCAGCCACTGGTGGGCGAGGTGCTCGCGCGGGTTGAGCCGCACCGGCAGGGCTCGCGGCACCTGCAGCGAGAATACGTGCTCGGTATTGTGCGTGGTGCCCTTCGGGTAGCGGCGTCGCCATCGCGGATAGATCTCGTAGACGTTCGACAGGTTCCAGTCGCAGACGCCGCCGTAACGCCCGGCGTCGATGGCGGTCTCCTCGCGCAGCTCGCGGACCGCCGTCGCCGCCAGCGCCTCGCCCGGCTCCTGGCTGCCGGTGACCGATTGCCAATGGTCGGGAAAGTCGGCGCGCTCGAGCAGCAGCACGCGAAGATCCGGCGTGTGGACCAGCACCAGCGTCGAGACCGGGAGCTTGTCGGGCAACGCGTTCGACGCTGACAGGCCCTAACCCACGAAGACCCAGAACGCCTTGTGCCGTTCCTGCCAGTACTCGGCGGCTTCGCCGAGGATGTCCGACAGCGTCTCCCAGTCGACCGGGTGCGCCTTCCTGTACGGGGCGGCGTGCCTCAGCACGATGGCGACGCCGTGAGCGCCGAGCAGGTCGCTGTCCTCGAGGCAGTCGGCCAGCGCGTCCCAGTTCTGGCCGAAATGGTCGGGCAGCTTCAGGCTCTTGCCCAGCGCCGCGAGCAACGCCGCCTTGCTGTCGATACCGTGCAGGTCGAGCGAGCAGAACCTGAGCTTGGCCGCAGCAGCAGCGGTCTTGACCGCGTCCGGCGCGCCCGACCACTCCCGCACGCCGGCTTCGCCGGTGTCCGTCAGGTCGGGAAGCTTCATTGCAGGATGCGCCGGAACGAACGGTAGTGATCGTTCGAATAGTAGCATTCGGTGACGGCGCGGACCGCTCCGCCGCAGACGATGCGGCGCGCGCCGCGGGTGCGCGCGCCAGGAGTCTTCACCGTGTACTCGTGATAGTAGCCGCGCGGCCGCGCCGCCAGCAGGCGCTCGCGGTTGCCGAACACAACGCCGTCGCGCTCGTAGGGCAGCCGTTCGCC
>DATEFZ010000264.1:0-4606 GCA_035280325.1 Casimicrobiaceae bacterium | reverse complement strand
CGCGCGGTGCTGCCGCATCTCGCCCGCTTCCTCGACGGCGGCGGGCGCAAGATCGACGCCTGGTATGCGACCCTGAAGGCGATCGAGGTCGCTTTCGACGACGAAGCCGACGCCTTTCGCAACATCAACACCGCCGACGAGCTGCGACAGGCCGCCCATGGATGACACGATGACCGCAACGCCCAAGACCTTGCGCGAAGCTTCCTGCGCCGACGACTACGATCCCAACTCGATGCCGGTGGCCAAGGCGCGCGAGCTGATCCGCACCTTTCTCTCGCCGCTGTCGACGGTCGAGCGGGTCGGCGTGCGCAGCGCGCTCGGCCGGGTGCTCGCCGCCGACGTGATCTCGCCGTTCGCCGTGCCGGGCCACGACAACTCGGCGATGGACGGCTACGCGGTGCGCTTCGCCGATCTGAACCGCGACGGCGAAACGCTGCTCAAGCGCGTCGGCGAATCGTTCGCCGGCAAGCCGTGGCATGGCGCGATCGGCCCCGGCGAGTGCGTGCGCATTTTCACCGGCGGCGTGATGCCGCAGGGCGCCGACAGCGTGGTGATGCAGGAGCGGGCAAAGGAAGACGCGCTGGGCGTGCGCGTGGCGCCCGGCGCGCTCGGCAAGGCCGGCACCAATCGCCGCTTCGCCGGCGAGGACCTGAAGGCCGGACAGGTCGTCTTTCGCGCCGGGCAGCGCGTCAATCCGGCCGAGCTCGGCATGATCGCCTCGCTCGGCTTGGGCGAGGTCGGCGTGTACCGGCGTCTGCGGGTCGCTTTCTTCTCGACCGGCGACGAACTCAAATCGATCGGCACGCCGCTTAGCCCCGGCGAGATCTACGACAGCAACCGCTACACGCTGCACGGCATGCTGACCCGGCTCGGCTGCGAGGTGATCGATATGGGCGTCGTCGTCGACGCGCCGGACCGGCTCGAGGCGGCATTCGCCGGCGCCGCGCAATCGGCCGACGTCGTGATCACCTCGGGCGGCGTCTCGGTCGGCGAGGCCGACTACGTCAAGCAATTGCTCGACAAGCTGGGCGAGGTGCTGTTCTGGAAGATCGCGATGAAGCCGGGACGCCCGCTCGCCTACGGCAGGATCGGCGGCGCGCACTTCTTCGGCCTGCCCGGCAACCCGGTGTCGGTGATGGTGACCTTCTACCAGTTCGTGCGCGACGCGCTGCGCATCCTGCAGGGCGAGCGCGACGTTGCGCCGCTGCCGTCGTTTCGCGTGCCGCTGTCGGCGCCGATCCGCAAGGCGCCGGGCCGCACCGAGTTCCAGCGCGGCATCCTGTCGCCCGACGGCGCCGGCGGCTGGACGGTGCGCACCACCGGCGACCAGGGCTCCGGGATACTGTCGTCGATGTCGCAGGCCAACTGCTTCATCGTGCTGGGCAGCGAGACCGGCAATGTCACCGCCGGCGAGACCGTCGAGGTGCAGCTCCTCGAAGGCATCGTCTGATGTCTTCGCTCCTCCACCTGCTCGAGCGCAATCGCGCCTGGGCCGAGAATCTGCGGGCGCGCCGGCCCGACTTCTTCGTCGGCGCGTCGGAGCAGCAGGCGCCGCGCTACCTGTGGATCGGATGCTCGGACAGCCGCGTGCCGGCGAGCGACGTCGTCGACCTGCCGCCCGGCGAGATGTTCGTCCATCGCAACGTCGCTAACGTCGTCGTGCACACCGATCTGAACTGCCTGTCGGTGCTGCAATTCGCGGTCGAGGCGCTGAAGGTGCAGCACGTGCTGATCGTCGGCCATTACGGCTGTGGCGGCGTGCACGCCGCCTACCAGGGCAAGCCTCTCGGATTGATCGACAACTGGCTGCGCCACGTGCAGGACGTCGCCGCCACGCACCGGGCGCTGCTCGCCAGACTGCCGGACGACGGAGCGCGCGAGGATCGTCTGTGCGAGCTCAACGTCGTCGAGCAGCTGATGCACGTGGCGCGAACGACGATCGTGCAGGACGCCTGGCGTCGCGGCCAGCCGCTGGCGCTGCACGGCTGGATCTACCGGCTGCGCGACGGACTGCTGCGCGACCTCGGGCTCGAGGTCGATGCTGCGGACCGCCTCGAGCAGGCCTACGACGCCGCGATCGCCGGTCTCGCCGGCGAAGGCGTGGCCTAGGGCCTGCTAGCAGGCCCTAGTTCGGCCCGCGCTCGAGCGCGCGCATCCGCTGCTCGAGGTCGACGATATCGGTCGCCTGGGCGAGCCAGGCTTCGCGGCTCGCCAGCTCCTGCTTCCAGAACCAGGCGTCGAGCCGGTCGAGCCAGCTCGGATGATCGGCCGCCGCCTCGGCCTGTGCCGGCTCGGCATCGTCGCGATGCAGCGCGTCATAGGTCAGTCCGGCCAGCAGGCCGGTATAGGTCGGCGTGCAATCTTCGTAATTATATGATTTCATGTTGCTATTTGCTCCTCGGCCACAGAGAATCGGCCACCTCCGGCGCGGGTTGCTGCGCCGCACAATGATAGTATGGGGTGGAGGAGCCGGGATTCAAATAGCGGGCGCCGATCGCAGCGATAGTCGTGCTTTATCGCGCTGGAGCGGCGATCGAGACCCGTTTCAGCGACGACTCGCCGAGAGCACCCCGGCGACCTCCTCCACCAGCCCCAGCGCGTGCTTCAACTGGGCGAGGCTCGCGACCTCCAGCGTGAACGACATCCTGGCTTGCAGATTGCGCGAGGCCGTCTTGACCGCGGTGACGTTGATCTTCTCGCGGCTGAACACCTCGGAAACGTCGCGCAGCAGCGCCTGGCGGTCCATCGCCTCGACCACGATGTCGACCGGGAAGACCTCGTCGCGCGGAGCGCCCCATTCGGCAGTGACCAGCCGCTCCGGATGCTTTTCCTGCATGCGGGCGATGTTGCTGCAGTTCCGGCGATGGATCGAGATGCCCTTGCCGCGGGTGACGAAGCCGACGATGGTGTCGGGCGGTGCGGGCTTGCAGCAGCGCGCAAGCCCGGTCAGCAGGCGATCGACGCCGACGATCAGGATGCCGCTGCCGGCGCCCGCCGCCTTGCTCGCGCGCGCCACCACTGCGTCGTCCTCGGCCGCCGGCAACGCAGCCTGGCCGGGCCTGGCGACGATCTGGATCGCGTGCTGCAGCGCGCGGGTGTTGAGCTCGGCGCGCGCGACCGCGGCGAAGAAATCGTCGAGCTTGGCGAACCCGGCCTGCGCCGCCACCGCCTCGAGCTTGAGCGCCGACTTGCCGGCGCGGTGCAATTCGCGGTCGACGATCTCGCGCCCCTGGGTGATCGTCGCCTCGAGCTGCTGCGCCTTGAACCACTGGCGAACCTTGGCCCGCGCGCGGTGGCTCTGCACGTAACCGAGATCGGGATTCAACCAGTCGAGTGACGGTCCGCCCTGCTTGGCGGCAACGATCTCGATCCGCTGCCCGTTCTGGAGCACATGGTTGAGCGGGACCATCGCGCCGTCGACCCGCGCGCCGCGGCAGCGGTGGCCAAGGCTCGTATGCACCGCGTAGGCGAAGTCGACCGGCGTCGCACCGCGCGGCAGGTCGACCACCTTGCCCTGCGGCGTCAGCACGTAGATGGTGTCGGTGAACAGCGCCGACTTGAACTGCTGCAGCCATTCGCCGGTGTCGGCGACCGCGTCCTTCCAGTCGAGCACCTGGCGCAGCCAAGCGATCTTGTCGTCGTAGCCGGCGTCGCGCGTCGCGCCGCCCTCCTTGTAGCGCCAGTGCGCGGCGACGCCGTACTCGGAATGCCGATGCATGTCGTGGGTGCGGATCTGCACCTCGAGCGGCTTGCCGTCGGGGCCGATCACTGCGGTGTGCAGCGAGCGGTAGCGGTTGGCCTTCGGCTTGGCGATGTAGTCGTCGAACTCCTGCGGCAGCGGCGTCCACAGGTTGTGCACGACGCCCAGCGCGGTGTAGCAATCCTTGACGTCGTCGACCAGGATGCGCACGGCGCGGATGTCGTACAGCGCCTCGATGCCGACGCGCTTGCGGCGCATCTTGTTCCAGATGCTGGTGATGTGCTTCGGGCGGCCGCTGACCTCCGCCCGCACGCCGGCGGCGGCGAGCTCGTGCCGGATCTCGGCCGCCGCCTGGTCGACGTAGCGCTGGCGGTCGACGCGGCGCTCGTCGAGCGCGGCGACGATGCGGCGATAGTCGTCGGGCTCGAGCACGCGCAGGGCCAGATCCTCCAGCTCCCACTTGAGCTGCCAGACGCCGAGCCGGTTGGCGAGCGGCGCGAACAGGTCGCGGGTTTCGCGCGCCTGCGAGATCTTGAGCGGGGCGTCGACGGCGTCGGATCGCGTGGCGACGTGGAATCGCATCGCCTGCGTGCGCTCGGCGAGCTTGACCAGCACGACGCGGATGTCCTCGACCATCGCCAGCAGCATCTTGCGCAGGTTTTCCGCCTGCAGGTCGCGGTCGTCGCCTGCGCCGCCGGCGCCGGCGGGCGCGGCGCGGATCGCTCCCATGCGCGCGACGCCGGTCACCAGCCGCGCCACCTCGTCGCCGACCTCGGCGGTAAAGGCCTGCTCGTCGAAGCCGGCGCGCTCCGGTGCGCCGATCAGCAGCGCGGCGCGGACCGACGCCGCGTCGAGCTTCAATTCGGCGACGATCGCCGCGGTGCCGGCGGCGCGCGCGAGCCAGGG
>DATEFZ010000263.1:0-7405 GCA_035280325.1 Casimicrobiaceae bacterium | reverse complement strand
GACGTCGGCGTCGGTGGTGAGCACATTGGTCTCGCCGACGACCGATTTGAGCTTCGCGAGCAGCGGCGCGGAAGCATCGAGCATGTGGCGCATAATACTGGAAATCGCGGCCGACGGCCGTCTGCGCTGGCGAGGATTTCGCTCATGTCGGATCAACCTTCAATGCCTTTCTCGCCGCAGGAAGCGATGGAGTTCTTGCAACGCATGTGGAACCCGTTCGGCATGCCGGTGCCGGGCTTCGCGCCGGCCGGCGCGCCAGGCGTTTCCGCCGGCATGCCGTTCGCGAACCCGGCGGCGATGCTGGCGACCCTCGATCCCGCGGAAATCGACAGAAAGATCGCCGAGCTCAAGGTGATCGAGAACTGGCTGGCGATGAGCCAGAATTTCCTGCAGATGAGCATCAAGACGATGGAGCTGCAGAAAACATCGCTGGAAGCGATGCATGCGGCTGCTGCGGCGGCAAGGCCGTCGAAAAAGAAATCGAACCCGAAAAGCGAGGGTGAATAGATGGCCATCACGCTCTACTATGGTTCGGGCTCGCCGTTCGCCTGGCGCGCCCAGCTCGCGCTCGAGCACAAGGCGCTGCCGTACGAGCTCAAGATTCTCTCGTTCGCGGCGGGCGATACCCGCAAGCCCGAGTTTGTCGCGCTGAACCCGCGGCATCGCGTGCCGGTGCTGGTCGACGACGATTTCGTGCTCTACGAGTCGAGCGCGATCGTCGAGTATCTCGACGAAGCCTACCCCGGCCGCGGCGCGCCGCTGTTTCCCGGCGATGTCCGGACGCGCGCCATCATCCGGCGCACGATTCGCGAAGTCGACGAGGATTTCGACGCCGCGCTCGACCCGCTGACGACGCAGGCGTTCAGCAAGAAGCCCGAAGAGCGCGACGCCGCGGCGATCGCCAACGCCCGCAAGGGGTTGGTCGACGAGCTGGCCCTGTTCAGCCGGGGAATGCGCGGCGACTACCTGGCCGGCCCGCTGTCGGCGGCCGATTACGCGCTCTACACGCTGGTCGCGTTTCTGGGCCGCTCGCAGTTGAGGCTCCCCGACCTCGACGCCGACGGCATGCTGACGGCCGAGCTCAGGCGCTGGAAAGCGCGGATCGAAGCGCTGCCGTACTTTGGGCGGACGATTCCGCCGCATTGGCGGAGCTCGTAACGCCCAGCCACCGATCGCGGCGCGTCGCGATCTCCGGCGCCGGTGCTGCTGCCAGGTTGAGCCAACAGGTATCGCCCGGTGCCGCGGCGAGGGTGACGGTGAAGCGCATCAATTCGTCGCGCCGGAACGCCTGCACTTCGACGACGGTGCCGGCGTCGCCGTCCTTGGCGAGCCGCTCCAGACGCTCCGCGGTTGCCCGCAGCCCATCGGTGGCGACGATCGTGTCGCCGGCGGCCAGCCCGGCGCGCGCCGCCGGACCATCGGCGACCAGGTGCTTGATGCGCAGGTCGGGACCCGGCGCCAGCGTTGCGCCGAGCCATACGCGCGGCGGCGGATCCTTGCCGGGCTTGCCGCCCCTGTCCTTGCCGTCCGCAGCAGGGCGCAGGTTCCACTCGACGCCGAATTGCGCCAACAGCGAAGGCAGCGGCAGCTCGGCCGTGCCGTCGACGTAATCGCGAAAAAACGCATCGTAATCGCGGCCTGCCAGCCCGGCCACGACCGTCGCGATGCCGTCTTCGGGCACGCCGATCCCGGTTTGACCATGCCGCCGCCACAGCGCGCGCATGACGTCGTCGAGGGTGATCGCGGTCTCCAAGCGCAGCCTGAGGTCGAGCGCCAGCGCGACCAGCGCTCCCTTGACGTAATAGCTGACGATCGCGTTCGGCGCGTTCTCGTCCGGCCGGTAGTACTTGATCCAGGCATCGAAGCTCGATTCGGCGATGCTTTGCTTCGCCCGCGCCGGCGTGCGCAGCAGCGTCGTGATCTGGCGGCCGAGGATCTCGAGATAGCCGGTCAAGCCGATCAGCCCGCTTCGCACCAGCATCAGGTCGTCGTAGTACGAGGTGATGCCTTCGAATGCCCAGAGCTGCGAGGTCAGGCTCTCGCGCGAGAGATCGTAGGGCACGAACGCGGCCGGCTTGATCCGCTTGACGTTCCACAGATGGAAATACTCGTGGCTGGCGACGCCGAGCAAGGCGCGGTACTCCTCGCTGATCCCAGCCGTGCCGGGCTTCGGCAGGCTGTCGCGATTGGCGACCAGGCTGGTGCTGGCGCGATGCTCGAGTCCGCCGTAGCCGTCGTCCTGCAGCAAGAGCTGGAACAGGTACCGGTCGAGCGGCGCGCGGCTTCCCGGCGCACCGCCGAACAGGTCGATCTGCGCTTGGCAGACCTGCGCCAAATCTCGAGCGAGTCGCTCGGGATCGCCACGATGTCGGCCGGTGATGGCGACGGTATGCGTTGCTTCGCCGGCTTCGAATCGTACGGTGCCGAAGCTTCCGAGCTCGAGCGGATGATCGATCAGCTCGTCGTAGTCGGCCGCGCGGTAGCGGCCGAAGCCCCGGTCGTCGACGCGCTCCGCCCGCATTGCCGTCGCCACGCGCCAATCGGCGTAGGTTTCGCCCGCCGGCCTGACGACGTCGAGCTCGCACGGCCTGGCTTCGTGGCCAACCGGCCAGACGAACACGCTCGGGCCGTTGCAGAAGGCGCGCCTCGTGTCCAGATAGGCTGCGCGCACCGAGGGATCGAATGCGTACACCTCGGCGGTCAGCGTCAGTGGTCCGGCGCAGGGATCGACGCGCCACACGTCCTTCGCGGTCTTGCGCAGCGGCACGCTCGCGCCGCCGCTTTCGCCGCGCACGGCGACGAAGTTGCGGGCGAATTCGCGGATCAGGTAGCTGCCCGGCGACCATGCCGGCAAGCGGAACGACTGGCCTGTGGGGTCCGGATCGTCGATGGTGCAAGACACTTCGAACAGATGCGCCTGCGGGTCGGCGAAAAAGAGGCGATAGCGGATGGGCGTCATGCGGAAGAGTCTGGGGACAGCGTTGCTGGCTTGGCGCCCCCGGCACGAATCGAACGTGCGACCCCGCCCTTAGGAGGGGCGTGCTCTATCCACTGAGCTACGGGGGCTTTGGTTTTCCGGATTCTACCCGACGCTGCCGGCGCACCCGGCAGGACCTCGGGTGCGCTCCGCCTATAATGCGACGATCCGCCTCGATTCGTCGTCATGGAACCCTCGCCGTCCGCGCCGCCGCGCCAGCCGATAGCCCGCACGCTCAAGCGGCTCGTTCCGTTGCTCGCTCCCTATCGCGCCCGCTTCACGATCGCGGGCGTCGCGTTGCTGATCGCGGCTGGATGCTCGCTCGCGGTCGGGCAGGGCTTGAAGCTCGTCATCGATCGCGGATTCAACGCCGGCAACGGAGCCGAGCTGGACCGCGCGCTGTTCGCGCTGCTGGCGATCATCGCGGTCATGGCGGTCGCCACCTATCTGCGTTTCTACAACGTCTCATGGATCGGCGAGCGAGTCACTGCCGATCTGCGACAGCGGGTGTTCAACCACCTGTTGACCTTGTCGCCGGGATTCTTCGAGGTCACGCGCACCGGCGAAGTCATCTCGCGGCTGACCAACGATACGGCGATGCTCGACAACGTCATCGGATCGAGCCTGTCGATGGCGCTGCGCAACATCGTGCTCGGCGCCGGCGCCCTGGTGCTGCTGATGCTCACCAGCCTGAAGCTGACGCTGCTGGTGCTGGCGGGGTTGCCGGTGGTCGTGCTGCCGATCATCGTTTTCGGGCGCCGGGTCCGTCGTCTGTCGCGCACCAGCCAGGATCGGCTTGCCGACACCGGCGCCTACGTCGACGAGGCGATCCACGAGATCCGCACCGTCCAGGCCTACGCGCACGAGCCGCTGGATCGGCGCGCCTACGGCGAACGGGTCGAGGCCGCGTTCGGCGCCGGCGTGCACCGCATCCGGCAGCGGGCGCTCTTGATCGCCGCGGTAATCTTTCTGGTGTTCGTCGCGGTCGGCATCATCCTCTGGATCGGAGGCCACGACGTGCTTGCCGGCCGGCTGTCGGCGGGGCAGCTCGCGTCGTTCGTGTTCTACGCGGTGATCGTCGCGACCTCGGTCGGCGCGGTCAGCGAGGTCGCCGGCGAGCTGCAGCGCGCGGCAGGGGCGACCGAACGGCTGATGGAGCTCCTCGATACCGCCGCCGACATCGCGGCGCCGGCCATTCCGCTGCCGCTGCCCGAGCCGCCGCTCGCCACTGTCGCGCTGGACGCAGTGACGTTCGCCTATCCGTCGCGTGGGACCGATCCGGCGCTGACCGGACTGACGCTGCGCGTCGCAGCCGGCGAACGCGTCGCGCTGGTCGGTCCGTCGGGCGCCGGCAAGACGACGCTGTTCCAGTTGCTGCTCCGTTTCTACGATCCGCAACAGGGTCGGGTGCTGATCGACGGAGTCGACGTGCGGCGGGCCGATCCGCGCGCCGTCCGCGGCCGCATCGCAGTCGTGCCCCAGGAGCCGGTGATCTTTGCCGCCAGCGTCTGGGACAACGTGCGCTACGGTCGGCCGGAGGCGTCCGACGCCGAAGTGCGCGATGCCTGCGAAGCTGCGTACGCCACCGAGTTCCTCGCCCGCCTGCCGCGCGGATTCGATACCGACTTGGGCGAGCGCGGCATTAAGCTGTCCGGCGGCCAGCGGCAGCGGCTGGCGATTGCGCGCGCCGTGCTCTCGCGCCGACCGATCCTCCTGCTCGACGAAGCGACCAGCGCTCTCGATGCGGAAAGCGAGCGCATGGTGCAACTCGCGCTCGACCGCTTGATGCGCGGCCGCACGACGCTGATCATCGCCCACCGGCTGGCGACCGTGATCGGCGCCGATCGCATCGTCGTACTCGACGGCGGCATCGTCGTCGCCGAGGGGACGCACCGGTCGCTGGTGCGCGACGATCCGCTGTATCGCCGGCTGGCGGCGTTGCAATTCGGATCCGGCGCCGGCGACGCGGCGTCGGCCATCGCCGTCGCGGCGCGCGGTTGAAGGCCGTTCGGGCAGCGATCAGCGCCGCAGGCCCGGATGCCGGAAGCAGTCGAGCAAGTGGTCGTTGACCATGCCCGTCGCCTGCATGAAGGCGTAGCAGATCGTGCTCCCGACGAACCGGAAGCCGCGCTCGCGCAGCGCCTTCGACAGGGCGTCGGACTCGGCTGTCCTGCCCGGCACGTCGCGGGCGCGCCGCCAGCGGTTGATCCTGGGCGCGCCGGGCACCGTGGCATAGAGCAAGCGTTCGAAGCTGCCGAACTCGCGCTGCACCGCGAGCAGTGCAGCCGCATTGCTCACTGCGCTCTCGATCTTGAGCTTGTTGCGGACGATGTTCGGATTGCCGAGCAGCGACCGGACGCGGCGGGCGTCGAAGCGCGCCACTTTGGCGGGGTCGAACCCAGCGAAGGCGTCGCGGTAGCCCTCGCGCTTGTCGAGGATCGTCTTCCAGGACAGCCCGGCCTGCGCGCCTTCCAGGATCAGGAACTCGAACAGCGTGCGCTCGTCGTGCACCGGCACGCCCCATTCGTCGTCGTGGTAGCCGACCATCCGGGGTTCGGAGCCGGCCCACGGGCAGCGCTTGTCATCAGGCATGTTTGCCCACCTCCGACCGCATTATCGTGCTTGTTGCCGCCGCCACCGCCCAGCAGAATGCGCTCGTGATCCCGTGGCTGCGCAACGGCGCGTTCCCCCCGATCGACGCCGCGCTGGACGAACCTAACGGCCTGCTGGCCGCCGGCGGCGACCTCTCCCCAGGGCGCCTGCTCGCAGCGTATCGGCAGGGGATTTTCCCGTGGTTCGGCGCCGGTCAGCCGATCCTGTGGTGGAGCCCCGACCCGAGGATGGTCCTGTTCGTCGATGATTTCAGCCCGCCGCGCTCGCTTCGCAAGCTGGTGACGCAGCATCGCTTCGACGTCAGCGTCGACCGCGCTTTCCGCGACGTGATCGAAGCCTGCGCCGAGCCGCGCCGCGGCGAGGAGGGCACCTGGATCACGCCGGCGATGGTCGATGCCTATTGCGAGCTGCACCGGCTCGGGCACGCCCATTCGGTCGAGGCGTGGGCTCGGGATTCGCTGGCCGGCGGTTTGTACGGGGTCGCGATCGGACGCATGTTCTTCGGCGAGTCGATGTTCGCACGACAGGCGAACGCATCGAAGGTGGCGCTGGTCCACCTGGTCGACGTGGCGCGACAGCACGCGATGCCGATGATAGATTGCCAGCAGGAGACGGCACACCTGGCGCGCTTCGGCGCACGCGCCATCCCGCGACGCGAGTTTGCCGAGCGGTTGGCGCGGTTGGTAAACTCCCCGCAGCCCGGGCGATGGCAGAAACCCCCATCCGCCGCAGCGAATCGGAGGTGACCAAACCCGGGCGGACGCTGAAACCGCCATCCGGCGAAGCGAATCGGACGTGACCAAGCTCAACGACCTACCGCTGGCCGCGCTGCAGTTCTATGCCACGGCGCCCTATCCCTGCAGCTACCTGCCCGAGCGGCTCGCCCGGTCGCAGGTCGCGACCCCGAGTCACCTGATCGATGGGCGGGTGTACGGCGAGCTGGTGCGTCTCGGATTTCGCCGCAGCGGCGCCTTTACCTACCGTCCTTACTGCGATCACTGCCGGGCATGCGTCCCGGTTCGGGTGCCGGTGGAAGATTTCCTGGCCAGCCGGACGCAACGGAAGACCTGGCGAAAACATTGCCACTTAACGGCAGTTAGGCGCAGATTGGCGTTCGATAGCGACCATTACGCGCTCTACTTGGAGTATCAGCGGTACCGTCATCCTGGCGGCGGCATGGATCAGGACAGCCGGGATCAGTATCAGCATTTCCTGCTCCACAGCAACGTCGAGACCGACCTGTTCGAATTTCGGGAGCGCGGGCGGTTGCGCATCGTGAGCCTCGTCGACCGGCTCCACGACGGACTGTCGTCGGTGTACACCTTCTATGATCCCGCCCCGGCCGGCTCGAGCTACGGCACCTATAACGTGCTGTGGCAGATCCAGCGCTGCCGGGAACTGGGACTGCGCCACCTCTACCTCGGCTATTGGATCGAGCAGAGCCGCAAGATGGCTTACAAGGCCACCTTCCGTCCGATCGAAGGGCTGGGGCCGGGGGGGTGGAGGAGGTTGTAGGATCGATCCATGATTGGCGGAAACCGTATCGCGATGGAGCGAGCTCTGGGACATGTTACATAACGCTCCCGACGACCCCTTAGGGGTCATGATCAGTAAGTTTGTCCAGCAATTCGACTTTTTGAAAGGCTAATGTTTGCGATGAGTATCAATCCGCCCCGGGCAACCTGAAGCCGAAGCAATATTCACGACCTCTACCGGTCGAATCGCTCAGCCGCTGTGGCCAGATGGCGCACATCGAGATCGATCCGCGGCCGCTCAACCCTGGGACACTGCGCTGATCCGGGACTACGACAGCGA
>DATEFZ010000262.1:0-7426 GCA_035280325.1 Casimicrobiaceae bacterium | reverse complement strand
CGCCGCCGACGTCGGCGCGATAGTGCCAGCAGCGCTCGCATTTCCTATGCGTGCTGGCTTTCACCTCGATATCGAGCGCGTCGCCGCACGACACCGACGCGGCCGAGGTGATCATCACGAAACGAAGGTCGTCGCCGATCGACGACAGCGCCTCGTACTCCGGCGACGGCGCGCTGATCGCGATCTCGGCCTGCAACGGCGAGCCGATCTCGCCCTTCTCGCGAGAGACTTCGAGGCGCTTTAGCACCTCGTCCCTGACCTTCATGATCGCGGTCCAGCGCGCCGACAGCTCGGCGGCGCCCGGCTCGTTGCCGTGGCGCGCGTCCCAGGTCGTCGCGAAGATAGTTGCATCGTGTGGATGAATGATGCGCCAGGCCTCCTCGGCGGTAAACGACAGGATCGGCGCCATCAGCTTCAGGAGCTCGTCGCGGATCATCGCCAGCGCGGTCTGCGCCGAGCGCCGGCCGCGCGATCCGGCGGCCATCGTGTACAACCGGTCCTTGAGGATATCCAGGTAGCGGCCGCCTAGCTCCTCCGAGCAATAGAGCTGCAGCGCCTGCACCACCAGATGGAATTCGTACCGGGCGTAGCTCGAGCGGATGCCGGCGAAAACGCCGCGCGCGACTTCGAGCGCGTGGCGATCGAGCTCGAACAGCTCCGCTTCCGGCAACGCGTGTCGCGCCGGGTCGAAGTCCGACGTGTTGGCAAGCAGGAAGCGCAGCGTGTTGCGGATGCGGCGATAGCTTTCGACCACGCGCTTCAAGATCTCGTTGGAGATCGACAGCTCGCCCGAGTAGTCGGTCGCGCCGACCCACAGCCGCAGGATCTCGGCGCCGAGCGTGTCCGACACCGTCTGCGGCGCGACGACGTTGCCCTGCGACTTCGACATCTTCCTGCCCTCGCCATCGACGGCGAAGCCGTGGGTCAGCAACGCCTTGTACGGCGGCACGCCGTTCAGCATGCACGACGACAACAGCGACGAATGGAACCAACCTCGATGCTGATCCGAGCCCTCGAGGTAGAGGTCGGCGGGAAAGCCGGTCTGGTCGGGATGCGATCCGAGATGCTTAGTGCGACCGTCGGGACCGCCGATCACCGTCTGGTGGGTGGCGCCCGAATCGAACCAGACGTCGAGCGTGTCGGAGAGCTTGCGATAACGGGCTTCATCGACGCCGAAGTCCTCGTAGCTCGCCTTCTGCCAGGCCTCGATGCCGCCGCGCTCGACCATCGCCGCCGCCAGCTCGAGCAACGCCAGCGTATCGGGGTGCAATTCGTCGGTCTCGCGGTCGACGAAGAACGGCAGCGGCACGCCCCATTGCCGCTGCCGCGACAGCGTCCAGTCGGGCCGGTTGGCGATCATGCCCTCGAGGCGCGCCTTGCCCCAGGCAGGGAAGAATTCAGTCGCCTCGATCCCGGCCAGCGCGGTCTCGCGCAGCGTCCGCGCCGGCTTGACGCCGCGAAACCCCGGCACCTCGTCCATGCCGGCGAACCACTGCGTCGTCGCGCGGTAGATGATCGGCGTCTTGTGCCGCCAGCAATGCATGTAGCTGTGCCTGATGCTCTCGGCGTGCAACAGAGCGCCGACCGCGCGCAGCTTGTCGACGATCAGCGGGTTGGCCTGCCAGATGCTCAATCCCCCGAACAACGGCAGGCCCGGCGCGTAGCGGCCGTCGCCCTGCACCGGATTCAGGATCGCGTCGTCGGGAAGGCCGTAGCGACGCGACGACTGGAAATCGTCGACGCCGTACGCCGGCGAGCTGTGCACGATGCCGGTGCCGTGCTCGAGGGTCACGAACTCGCCGAGCTGGACCGGCGATTCGCGATCGTAGAACGGATGGCGGAAGCGCAGCCCTTCGAGCGCGCGGCCGGGCGCGCGATGCTCGAAGCGAGCTGCCGGCTGCCGCATCGCCGCGCCGTAGCGCTTCAGGCACGGCGCGACCAGGTCGCTGGCGAGGATCAGGCTGCCGCGATCGGTCTCGACCAGCGAGTACGAAAAATCGGGGTGCATCGCCAGCGCCTGGTTGGCCGGGAGCGTCCACGGCGTCGTCGTCCAGATCACCGCGCGCACCGGTCCGTCGGGCAGGCGCTCGAGCCCGAACGCGCGCGCCAGCCGCTCGCGATCGCGCGGGTCGGCGTCGAAGCCGACGTCGATCGCGCTGTCGTCGTGGTCTTCGTACTCGACCTCGGCCTCGGCCAGCGCCGACTGGCAATCGAAGCACCAGTTGACCGGCTTGAGGCCGCGGTAAACGTAGCCCTTGGCCAGGATCGCGCCCAGCATGCGCATCTCGTCGGCCTCGTTGCCGAACGCCATCGTCGTGTAAGGGTGCTCCCAGTCGCCGAGCACGCCCAGCCGCTGGAACTGCGCTTTCTGGCGCGCGATCTGCTCGGTGGCATAGGCGCGCGCCAGCCGCTGCGTCTCCTCGACCGGAATGTTCTTGCCGTGGGTCTTCTCGATCTGCACCTCGATCGGCATGCCATGGCAATCCCAGCCGGGGACGTACGGCGCGTCGAAGCCGGCCAGTTCCTTGCTCTTGACGACGATGTCCTTGAGGATCTTGTTGACGGCGTGTCCGATGTGGATGTCGGCGTTGGCATACGGCGGCCCATCGTGCAACACGAAGCGCGGCCGGCCGCGGCTGGCGGCACGGATCGCCTGGTAGACCTTGGCCTGCTGCCATTCGCGCACCCAGCCCGCCTCGCGCCGGGCCAGGTCGCCGCGCATCGGGAACGGCGTGTCGGGCAGGTTGAGCGTCGACTTGTAGTCGGTCTTCGGCCGATCAGACATCATTTACCCTTGCCTACGCAACTCGCATCGAGTTGGCGGCGAAATATTCGCGCGCCTCGAGGACGTCGGCGTGGATCTGCCGCGACAGCGCGTCGAGGTCGGGATAGCGCGCCTCGTCGCGCAGCTTGTGCAGGAATTCCACTGCCACCCGGCGGCCGTAGCAGGCTTCGTCGAAATCGAGCACGAACACCTCGAGCAAGGGTTTGGCACCGGCCTTGACCGTCGGCCGCACGCCGACGCTGGCGACTCCGGCGCGACCGGGCTGGCCCAGGCCGTACACGCGAACGGCGAACACGCCGGCTAGCGGGCTCGAATGCCGCAGCACGATGTTGGCGGTCGGAAAGCCCAACTTGCGGCCGAGCTTGTCGCCGTGCGCCACTCGCCCGGTCACCACGTAGGGGCGGCCGAGCAGCCGCGCCGCGCGGTCGAACTGACCGGCTGCCAGCGCCGCACGCACGGCGCTGCTCGACGCCCGCTCGCCGTCGACCATCACCGTCGGCATCGCCTCGACGCTGAACCGCGCCGCCAGGCGGCGCAGCACCGCCAGATCGCCACGGCGGCCCTGGCCGAAGCGAAAATCGTCACCGACGAGCACCCATCGCGTCTCGAGCCGGCGCACCAGCACGTCATCGACAAAAACCTCCGGCGTCATCTTCGCCAGCGCGGCATCGAAACGGGCGATATGGACCTCGCCCACGCCATAGGCCGCCAGCCGCTCCAGCTTGTCGCGCAGCGTCGACAGCCGTGGTGGCGCGCTTCCCGGCGCAAAGAATTCGCGCGGGTGCGGATCGAAGGTGAGGACCGCGGACGGCAGCGCGAGATCGTCGGCTGCCTCGGTGAGACGGGCGAGCATCGCCTGATGGCCGCGGTGCACGCCGTCGAAGTTGCCTATGGTCAGCGCGATGGGGCGATGGCGCGTAGGGGCAGCGGGGAGTCCGCGAAATACCTGCACTGCTTTTCCGGTTCAAGGCCGGAAGACCTTGAAAAACCTCGATTTTACCCTGTCGGCGCGGTCGCGGTCCAGCGCCGCAGGACCGTTGCAGCGTTGCCTCACGCCGGCCACTCGCGCCAGGCGGCGAGCAGCGGAAAGTAGAGCCCCAGCCGGATCGGCTGTCCGCCCAGACCGCGAACGACCCGGGCGTAATCCTCGAGCTGCTCGCGGTAACGCAGCTGCTCGCGGTCGAGAAAGGCCTCCATCCCGGCGCCTTCGTGGCGCGACAGCTTGAAGTCGACGATCCAGCGCACGCCTTCGGCGTCGATGAACGTGCGATCGAGCACGACGTGCAGCGGCGACCCGTCGCGCATGCCGGTCAGCGCATATTCGCTGTGCGCGTCGCGGTGATTAGGGTCGAACAGCCATCGCCCGCGCGGGTCGGCGAGCGTCGCCGCCACCGCGCGCACGACATCGGCCGCGGCAGCTTCGGCTTCGACCGCGGTCAGGCCCCCCGCGGTCAGCTCGCGCACCGCCCGCGATCGCTCGCCGGCGGCGTGTGCGTCGCTCCACGCTTGCCCACCCTGCTCGGCGCACAGCCGCAGCAGGCGATGGGTGACGATGCCGATCTGTCGCGCGGTCTCGTGCACCCAATCGAACTCGATCGGCGGCTCGCGGGCCGGCCGGCGCGGCGCGATCGGCAACGCGTCGGGCAGCGGCGGTGCCACCCAATCTCGCGGCAGTCGCGATAGCGGCACGCCGGTTGCGTCGCTCTCGGGCGCGGGCCTCGGCTCGTGCAACGGTGGCGGTGCGAGCACTGCTTCCAGCGCCGGCCACAGCGCGGCCAGCGCGGTGCCTTTGTTCGGCTTGCGCCAGGCCGGCGGCGCACCGCCATCCTGCCGGGTGCCGAGCACTGCCGTCAGATGCAGGCGCTTTCGTGCACGGGTGCAGCCGACGTAGAGCAGGCGAACGAGCTCCGCCGCCTCTTCGCCGCGCTCGAGCTTGGAAAGGTAGGCGTACATGGGATCGCTCTCGGCGCGGTCGACGTGCCGGGCATCGATCGGCGCCAGCAGCAACCCTTCCCTGCGTCGCCGCCAACGCAGCAGCGGCGAATCGCCCTTGCCGGGCGCCTCGGCCAGACCCGGCATGATCACGACGTCGAATTCGAGGCCTTTGGCGCGGTGCAGGGTCATGACGCGCACTCTCGCGTCGGCACCGGCGCCGCTGTCGACGAAGGTCGCGTCCAGCGCCTCGACAAAAGCGTTCCAGTCGGGCAAATCGGCTCCCTCGGCGTGCTCGACCAGCAGCGCGAAAAACCGCTCGGCGGCGTCGAGATCGCCCGGCTCGGCGACGCAGGTCGGACCGCCGAGCGCGAGCCAGACGCCGCGCACCGCGGTGGCGAGCGGGAGGCGCCCGCGCTCGGCGATCGCCGGCGCGATTGCCGCGACCAGGCGCTGCAGGCGCTGCGCACCGTCCGCCGACATGCCGGCAGGCGACGTCTGGCCCGCATGCCCGACGACGATCGTTTCGGCGATGCTTTGCTCGCCCGCTTCGGCGTCGAGTGCGAACATGTCGGCCAGCGTCAGCCCGCACCACGGTGCGCGCAGCAGCGCGAGCCAGGCGAGACGATCGTCGGGCTGGATCAGCGCGTGGGTCAGCGTTGCGAGGTCGAGGATCACCTGCCGATCGGCCATCCGATCGAGCTCGACCGCCGTGAAACCGATGCCGGCGGCGCGCAGCGCCGGAAGGATCTCGACCAGATCGCCGCGCTTGCGCACGAGCACGGCGATCTCGCCCGCTCCGGTCGCGAGGCCGGCGCGGACGTGCATCACGACACGCGAGGCCTCTTCGGTCCTGGAACCCAGTGCCTCGACGCTCACCGCCGGCCGCGGCTCGGCCGGCAGCACCGCGGCGGCAGCGGTGAATGCCACCGCCGCGTCGGCGGGGCGCGGCGCTACGGCATCGATCTGCCGGAACACGCGGTTGACCCAGGCGACCAGCTCGCATTGGGCGCGGAAGTTGCATTGCAGGACCAGCGGCTCGAGCGCGACCTGGCCCAGGCGGCGCTGCCGCTGCGCGTCGAGATAGAGGCCGACCTCGGCCTCGCGAAACCCGTAGATCGACTGCATCGGATCGCCGACGATGAACAGCGTACGGCCGTCGCCCTGCGCCCAGCCGGCGACCAGGCGCTCGATCAGTTCGTATTGCGCGAGCGAGGTGTCCTGGAATTCGTCGACCAGCAGATGCTCGATGCGCATGTCGAGCCGCAGCAACAGATCGCTCGGCGCGTCGGGGTCGCCCAGCGCGGCGAGCGCGCGCTGGCTGACCTCGATGAAGTCGATGGCGCCGGCATGCGCGAACACGAGCTGCAGGCGCGCTACCGCGCGCGGCAGGATCTCGAGCAAGGCTTCGATGAACGCCCAGGCCGCGTCGTCGTAGCGCGGCGGCGGGAGGCGGCGGACGTCGTCCAGCGCTGGCGCGAGACCGGGCAGCAGCGAGAGCTCGCCCAGCAGTGCGAGCATCCGCTGCTTGTGTGCATCGCGCCGGGCTGCGCTTGCATCGCCCTTGTTTCCAGCGGACGGAAAGCCTTGCGCGGCCGTGACGCTGCTGCGGAACCGGCCTTCGCCGGTCAGCATCCAGTCGGCGATCGCGCGCCAGTGGCCGAGCGACTCGACGCGCGCGGCAAGTGACTCGCCGCTCGCGCTCCACGCCGCGAGTGGATGTGCGGGATCGACGGCGGCGAGGCCGGCGGCCGCGTAGCCGGCCAGCTCCGAGAGTGTGCGCATCGAGCCTGCCGGCAGCCGTGTGGCGAGCGCTTCGAGGCGGTGCACGATTTCGGCGCCGAGCGTGCGCTCGAGATCCTCGCGCAGCGCAACGTGATCGTCGGTCACGACGTGACGCAGCCACTGATCGCGACGCCCGAGCATCGCCGCGATCAGGTCGATCGAGCGCTTGCCGTCGTTGTCGAGATAATCGAGCAGCGTCTGCCACGGTCCGCTTTGCCCTCCTGCGTCGTCGAGCTCGGCACGCGCGGCCTGGCGGTATAGCGTTTCGGCATGCTCGATCAGGCCCGGCATGGCGCCCAGCCGCAGCGCCATCGGTGCCTGCCGCAACCAGGTCGCGCACAGCGCGTCGATCGTGTGCACCTGCAGCCGTGCCGGATGCGCGATCAGGTCCCATCCCTGCGCCGCGTCGCGCTCGAGCGCGGCGCGGGCGAGGCGCCAGGTCGCGGCGCGATGCGGCTGGTCCGGCATTGCGCTGCTCGAAGACTCGCGCAGCGCCTTCGTGATCCGCTCGCGAATCTCGGCCGCCGCCTTGCGGGTGAAGGTCATCGCGACGACCGCCTCGGGCCGATCGACGCCCGCCAGCAGCGCCAGGAAGCGCTGGATCAGGAGCTCGGTCTTGCCCGATCCTGCCGGGGCCTGGACGATGAACGAGCGAGCGACGTCGAGCGCTGCGCGCCGCGCGGCATCGTCGGCCGCAGCGGCCGCCTCACGATTCGCCATCGTCGTCCTCGGGTCCGATCGGGCGTACGCTGTCGATGCGGCAAAACGCGTGCAATCGGCAGTTCTTGCACGGCGAAGGCCTGGCGCGAGGCGTGACGCTGGCCGCCCCAACGGCGATCTCGGCGGCGAGCGCGCCCAGGTGCGAGCGCCACCAGCCCTCGAGCGAGTTCCAGTCGGCGGCGACGCCGCTGTCGACCACCGGCG
>DATEFZ010000261.1:0-16253 GCA_035280325.1 Casimicrobiaceae bacterium | reverse complement strand
CTGGTCTGCGCGCCGGCGCTGGCCGCTGCGGCCGGACTCTACGAACGCTTCATCGACGCGGTCACCGTCGATCGCTCCGAAGAGGTGGCCGCGATGCTTGCTCGCGGGATCGACCCGAACACCGTCGACCCGAACGGCAATCCGGTCCTGCTGATCGCGGCGCGGTCCGGGTTCGAGCCGACCCTCGACGCCCTGCTCGCGGCGGGCGCCAAGGTCGACGCCCGCAATCCGTTCGGCGACAGTGCGATCATGGGGGCGGCGATCGCCGGCCATCTGGCGATCGTCAAGAAGCTCTACCAGCGCGGCGCGAAGATCAACCGCCCCGGCTGGACACCGTTGATCTACGCGGCGACGAGCGGGCAGCTCGATGTCGCACGCTTCCTGCTCGAGGCCGGCGCCGACGTGAACGCGGCGTCGCCGAACGGCACGACCGCGTTGATGATGGCGGTACGCGGCGGATTCGCCCCGATGGTCGACCTGCTGATCTCGCGAGGCGCCGACCTCGAGCATCGCAACGAGAACGGGGCGACGGCGATGGCGTGGGCCAGGCGCGGCGGCTTCGACGCGATCGCGCGCACGCTCGCGCAGCACGGCGCGAAAGACTAGGGGTCCATTAGCGCGATGCGCGCACGCGCGGACGAGTGGCCCGAGGCTGCCATCGAGGCGCAGGACGCCAAGACCAGGGGTCGCTGGCGGCGCGATCGCGGTTTCAGCGCGCTGCCGCGCCGAACGGCCCCTCGCCAGGTATTTGCGCGGAGGGCTCTCCCGCCTCGATGCGCTCCGGCGCGATGACTTCCGGCGCCGTGTCGACGACTCGGCGCGCGCCTTCGTAGCGCTTGCGCCAGTAGTCCTTCGTCATCGCCACGACCTGGACCTCGCTGCCGCGGCGCGGCGCGTGCACGAAACGGTGGTCGCCGACATAGATGCCGACATGCGAGAACGGCGAATGCAGCGTGTTGAAGAACACCAGGTCGCCGACGCGCAGGTCGCCCGGCGCGACCCGATCGCCGAGCCGCGCCATGTCCCTGGCCGTGCGCGGCAACGCGATGCCTGCGACCTGCCGGAAGACGTGGCGGACGAAGCCGCTGCAATCGACGCCGAGCTCGGGGTCGGTGCCGCCATAGCGGTAGCCGATGCCGGTCAGGCCCAGCGCGTAGATCGCGACGTCCTCGGCGCTCGCCGCCGCGCGGTGTTCGGGGGCGGCCGGGAGGAGGGCCGAGCCGGAACGCGCGCCCGCCCCCTGCGCGGCGGGCATCGCGAGCGCCAAGGCCAGGGCCAGGGTCAGTGTCCGGGCGAGGTCGCGCGGCATGCTCGACATCTTTTCATTTTATTCTATGATTCAGCGAGTTGCAATCCATATCTCAAGCGATGCAGCAATCATCGGGCCTTTCCTCTATCGGGCCTACCCTCGTTTGACCCGGCGACGCCGCGCATCCTTCGGGTCGATCGGCAGCGCGCGGTAGACCTCGATCCGATCGTGGTCGGCAAGCGCGGTGTCGCGCGCGACGCGCATCCCGTAGATCCCCACCGGTGCCGACGCCGTGCACGAGATCTCCGGCGCGGCGGCGAGCGCATCGGCGACCGTCGCGCCGGCGCCGAGCTCGAGCCGGACCTCGGTCGCCCGAGCTGGCCACGCCGCGACGACGGTGACGGTGATCGTTTTCATGCGCCGCCGTATACCGCAGCGGCCCGCTTGACGAAGGCGTCGACGAAGCTGTTGGCGATATGGCTGAACACCGGCCCGATCAGCGCTTCCAGCACCGGCGTCGCGAACTCGTAATCGAGCTGGAACTCGACCTTGCAGGCGCCGGGTTCGAGCGCGCGAAACTGCCAGGTGCCGTCGAGGCGGCGAAACGGGCCGTTGACCAGCTCGACGACGATCTGCTCCGGCGGCCGGTTGCGATTGGTGGTAGTGAAGTGCGCGCGCACGCCGTGGAAGTCGATGTCGATCCTCGCCAGCGTGCGGCCGGGCTCGCGCTCGAGGATCGCGACGCCGCCGCACCACGGCAGGAATTTCGGGTAGTCCTCGATCCGTTCGACCAGATCGTACATCTGCCGCGCGCTGTACCGCACCAGCACCGACTTGTCGACGCTGCGCATTGCTACAATACGACGCGAGGAGTGGCGAGCACGGCGAATGAGCATCGTCGAGAACAAAAAAGCGTATCACGACTATTTTGTCGAGGAGAAATTCGAGGCCGGGCTGGCGCTCGAAGGCTGGGAAGTCAAGGCGATTCGTGCCGGGCGAGCGCACTTGAAGGAAGCGTACGTCGTGATCAAGGGCGACGAGATCGTGCTGCTCGGCGCGCACGTGACCCCGCTGCCGGCTGCGTCGACCCACGTCAGGCCGGATCCGACGCGGACGCGCAAGCTGCTGCTGCACCGCACCGAGATCAACCGGCTGCTGGGCAAGGTCGAGCGCGCCGGCTACACGATGACGCCGCTCGATCTGCATTTCAGCAAGGGGCGGATCAAGCTCGAGATCGGGCTCGCGCGCGGCAAGAAACAGTACGACAAGCGCGCGGCGGAAAAGCTGCGCGACTGGAATCGCGAAAAGCAGCGGCTCCTGCGCAGCCGGCCGGGCGGCGGCAGGTCGCGGGCGCGCTAAAGCGCATGGCGAGCAGCTCGATCGCCTTGCGCGCCGCGGTCGACGGCGATTTCGATGCGATCACCTCGATCTACGCCGACCATGTCGAGCGCGGCACGGCTTCGTTCGAGCTCGCCTCGCCCGACCGTGCCGAAATGCGCCGCCGCTGGCGCGAGGTGGTCGACGGCGGGCTGCCGTACATGGTCGCGACCCTGCCGCCCGACGCCGCGATCGTTGGATACGCCTACGCGGGCCCGTATCGTGCGCGCCCGGCGTATTGCTTCACCGTCGAGGACTCGGTCTACGTCGCCGCGTCGTCGATGCGGCGCGGCACCGGCCGCGCGCTGCTGGCGGCGATCATCGCCGCCTGCGAGCGGCTCGGCTACCGGCAGATGATCGCCGTCATCGGCGGCTCGGACAACGCGGCGTCGATCGCGCTGCACGCTGCCCTCGGCTTCGAGCACGCCGGCTGCCTGACCTCGGTCGGCCGCAAGTTCGAGCGCTGGATCGACACCGTGCTGATGCAGCGTGCGCTCGGCGCCGGCGCGACGACTGCGCCGCGCTGACGCTGTCGCGCCACGAGCTCTCGCCGTGGCGAAAGCGACGCTCTTCGGCTATACTGGAACGTTTCGCGCGATTTTTGCGAAAGTGGCGGAATTGGTAGACGCGCCGGCCTTAGGAGCCGGAGCCGAAAGGCGTGAGAGTTCGAGTCTCTCCTTTCGCACCACGAACGGACAAGGCATGCAAACGACACTGGAAACGCTGGGCCAGCTCGAGCGCCGGCTGCACGTCGCCGTGCCGCTCGATCAGATCGACGGCGAAGTGCACCGGCGCCTGGCCAAGCTCGCCAAGACCGTCAAGATCGCCGGTTTTCGTCCGGGCAAGGTCCCGCTCAAGATGGTCGCTCAACAGTACGGTCCGCAGGTGCGATCCGACGTCATCTCCGACACGGTGCAGGCCAGCGTCAACGATGCGATCCGCGCCCAGAACCTGCGCGTCGCCGGCTACCCGAGGATCGAGCCGAAGGAAGGCGCGGCCGGCGACCAGCTCGAGTTTTCGGCGGTGTTCGAGGTCTATCCCGAGATCAAGCTGGGCGAGCTGTCGGGCGTCACCATCGAGCGCCCGAAGGCCGAGGTCACTCCCGCCGACGTCGATCGCACGATCGAGGTCCTGCGCCGGCAGAATGCCCATTACCATGCGGTGGCGCGGCCGGCCGCGGAAGGCGACCGGGCGGTGGTCGACTTTACCGGCACCATCGACGGCGTCGCCTTTGCGGGCGGCCAGGCGAAGGACTTTCCGATCGTGATCGGCGAGGGCCGCATGCTGCCCGAGTTCGAGACCGCGCTGACCGGGATGACCGCCGGCGGGACCCGGTCGTTCGGGCTCGTCTTTCCCGGCGACTACCACGGCCGCGAGGTCGCCGGCAAGCGTGCCGAGTTCGCGCTCACCGTTCAATCGGTCGCGGAGCCGCATCTTCCCGCCGTCGACGCCGATTTCGCCAGGCGTTTCGGCATCGCCAGTGGCAGCGTCGACGAGCTGCGCGCCGAAATCGGCGCCAACCTGGCGCTGGAGTTGAAGCGCAAGATCGCGATGCGCGTGCGGGAGCAGGTGCTGCGCGCGCTGAAGCACACCTCCGACCTGACCGTGCCGCGTTCGCTGGTCGAGGCCGAGGCACAGATCCTGATGAGCCGCGCCGCGAGCGACTTGCAGAGTCGCGGCGTCAAGCCCGACGACATGCGGCTTTCGTCGGAGGCGTTCCGGCCGCAGGCCGAGGAGCGCGTCGCCTACGGCCTGATCGTGAACGAGCTCACGCGCCTGCACGCGCTTGGCGCCCGGCCCGAACAGGTGCTGGCGCTGGTTCGCGACGCGGCGCAGGCGTACGAGCAGCCCGACGCGGTCGTGCGCTGGCACTACGAGAAGCCGGAGCGGCTGAACGATTTCGAGGCGCAGGCAGTCGAACAGAACGTCGTCGACTGGGCGCTATCGAAGGCGCGCGTCGAAGACCGGCCGACCAGCTTCGCGGCAGTGATGGACGCGCCGCTTCAACCGGCCGGCAATCCGTGAATCCCCACCACAGGCGACCCCGACGATGAGCGCACAGCGGCAGGACCCGAAAGGGCTGGGCTTGATCCCGATGGTGATCGAGCAGAGCGGGCGCGGCGAGCGCGCCTACGACATCTACTCGCGTCTGCTCAAGGAGCGCGTCGTGTTCCTGATCGGACCGGTCGACGACGCCACCGCCAACCTGGTCGTCGCGCAGATGCTGTTCCTCGAATCGGAAAACCCCGACAAGGACATCAACTTCTACATCAATTCGCCGGGCGGATCGATCTCGGCCGGGATGGCGATCTACGACACGATGCAGTTCATCAAGCCCGACGTGGCAACGCTGTGCGTCGGCACGGCGGCCAGCATGGGTGCCTTCCTGCTGGCGGCAGGCGCCAAGGGCAAGCGCTTCGCGCTGCCGAACTCGACGGTCCTGATCCACCAGCCGATGGGCGGCTTCCAGGGCCAGGCGTCGGACATCGCGATCCACGCCAAGTACATCCTGAGCCTGCGCGAGCGGCTGAACCGCCTGCTCGCCGAGCACACCGGCAAGCCGATCGGCCAGATCGAGAAAGACACCGAGCGTGACAATTTTCTCACCGCCGACGAGGCTCTGAACTACGGTCTGATCGACAAAGTCTTGCAGAGCCGGGTCTAGCCCGGGTAGAGTGTAAGCGCCCTCGGGCGCCCCCGGGCATGGCGGGGGCGCGGCAAAGGCACGCATATGGCGGACAAGACGACCGGCGACAAGCTGCTTTACTGCTCCTTCTGCGGCAAGAGCCAGCACGAGGTGAGGAAGCTGATCGCCGGTCCGTCGGTGTTCATCTGCGACGAGTGCATCGAGCTCTGCAACGACATCATCCGGGAAGAAGGCGCCACCGCCGACGCCACCCGGGCCGACAAGAACAAGCTGCCGACGCCGCACGAGATCAGGCAGATCCTCGACCAGTACGTGATCGGCCAGGATGTGGCGAAGAAGATCCTGTCGGTTGCAGTCTACAACCACTACAAGCGCCTCGAGACCAGCGTCAAGGAAGACGACGTCGAGCTGGCCAAGAGCAACATCCTGCTGATCGGCCCGACCGGCTCCGGCAAGACGTTGCTGGCGCAGACGCTGGCCCGGCTGCTCGACGTGCCGTTCGTGATCGCCGACGCGACCACCCTGACCGAAGCCGGGTACGTCGGCGAGGACGTCGAGAACATCATCCAGAAGCTGTTGCAGAAGTGCGACTACGACATCGACAAGGCGCAGCGCGGCATCGTCTACATCGACGAGATCGACAAGATCTCGCGCAAGAGCGACAACCCGTCGATCACCCGCGATGTTTCCGGCGAGGGCGTGCAGCAGGCGCTCTTGAAGCTGATCGAGGGCACGATCGCCAGCGTGCCGCCGCAGGGCGGACGCAAGCACCCGAACCAGGAGTTCGTGCAGGTCGACACCACCAATATCCTGTTCGTCTGCGGCGGCGCGTTCGACGGCCTCGAGAAGATCATCCGTCAGCGCACCGCCAAGACGGGGATCGGCTTCGGCGCAGAGGTGGCGAGCCCCGACGATCGCAAGGACATCAGCATCCTGCTGCGCGAGACCGAGCCCGAGGACCTGATCAAGTTCGGCCTGATTCCAGAATTCGTCGGCCGGCTGCCGGTGGTGGCGACGCTGGAAGAGCTCGATGATGCGGCGCTGATCCAGATCCTGGTCGAGCCGAAGAACGCGCTGATCAAGCAGTACCAGAAGATGTTCCGGATGGAAGGTGTCGAGCTCGAGGTGCGCGAGCCCGCGCTGCGGGCCATCGCCAGCCGCGCGCTGGCGCGCAAGACCGGCGCCCGCGGGCTGCGCTCGATCCTGGAGCAGGTGCTCCTCGACGTGATGTACGACCTGCCTTCCCAGTCCAACCTGTCGCGGGTCATCGTCGACGAGGCCACGATCAACAACGACGGCAAGCCGCTGTTGATGTTTGCCGAGGCGGCCAAGGTAGCTGCGGCGCACTCCTGACCGCGCTTGCCCGCCTGGGCACCCCGGGGGCCGGCTTGAAGTTGCCCGCGGACGGCCCCATTTTCACGTTGTGACCTTTATCCGATCCGGACGAGTGCTGCATGGCGACTGAAACCCGAGCAACCGAGCTGACGACCTTCCCGCTGCTGCCGCTGCGCGACGTCGTCGTCTTCCCGCACATGGTGATCCCGCTGTTCGTCGGGCGCCCGAAGTCCATCAAGGCGCTCGACGTGGCGATGGAAGCTGGCAAGCACATCCTGCTGGTGGCGCAGAAGTCGGCGGCAAAGGACGAGCCAGGTGCCGAGGACCTGTACGACATCGGCAGCGTGGCGACGGTGCTGCAGATGCTGAAGCTGCCCGACGGCACGGTGAAGGTGCTGGTCGAGGGGACGCAGCGGGCGCGAGTGCTGCACATCGACGATGCCGGCGAATACCTTTCGGCCGACGCCACGCTGCTTCCCGGCGTCGAGAGCGGCGCGCACGAGATCGAGGCGATGCGCCGCGCGCTGCTCGCCCAGTTCGACCAGTACGTCAAGCTCAACAAGAAGATTCCGCCCGAGATCCTGACCTCGATGTCGGGCATCGACGACGGCGGGCGACTGGCCGATGCGATCGCTGCGCACCTGCCGCTCAAGCTCGAGCAGAAGCAGGAAATCCTGGAAATGCAGGACGTCGGCAAGCGGCTCGAGCATCTGCTCGGACTGCTCGAAGGCGAGGTAGACATCCTGCAGGTCGAGAAGCGCATCCGCGGCCGGGTCAAGCGGCAGATGGAGAAGAGTCAGCGCGAGTACTACCTGAACGAGCAGGTCAAGGCGATCCAGAAGGAGCTGGGCGAAGGCGACGAGAACGCCGACCTCGACGAGATGGACAAGAAGGTCAAGGCCGCCAAGATGTCGAAGGAGGCCGAGAGCAAGGCGATGGCCGAGCTGAAGAAGCTCAAGATGATGTCGCCGATGTCCGCCGAGGCGACCGTCGTGCGCAACTACATCGACACGCTGCTCGGACTGCCCTGGAAGAAGAAGAGCAAGATCAACAAGGACCTGTCGAACGCGGTCAAGGTGCTCGACGCCGATCACTACGGGCTGGAGAAGGTCAAGGAGCGCATCGTCGAGTACCTGGCGGTGCAGCAGCGGGTCGACCGGCTGAAGGCGCCGATCCTGTGCCTGGTCGGCGCACCCGGCGTCGGCAAGACTTCGCTCGGGCAGTCGATCGCCCGCGCCACCAACCGCAAGTTCGTTCGCATGAGCCTGGGCGGCGTCCGCGACGAGGCCGAAATCCGCGGCCACCGGCGCACCTACATCGGCTCGATGCCCGGCAAGATCCTGCAGAACATGACCAAGGTCGCGGTCAGGAACCCGCTGTTCCTGTTCGACGAGGTCGACAAGATGGGGATGGATTTCCGCGGTGATCCGTCGTCGGCGCTGCTCGAAGTGCTCGACCCCGAGCAGAACAACACTTTCGTCGATCACTACGTCGAGGTGGAGTATGACCTGTCGGACGTGATGTTCGTGGCCACGGCGAACACGCTCAACATCCCGGCGCCGCTGCTCGATCGCATGGAGGTGATCCGGCTTTCCGGCTACACCGAGGACGAGAAGATCGCGATCGCCAAGCAGTACCTGGTGCCGAAGCAGATGAAGAACAACGGCCTCAAGGAGAACGAACTGCACATCGCCGAGTCGGCGTTGCGCGACATCACTCGTTATTACACGCGCGAGGCCGGGGTGCGGGCGCTAGAGCGCGACATCTCGAAGATCTGCCGCAAGGTGGTCAAGGCGCTGTTGCTGAAAGCGAGCGAAGGCAAGCCGCGCGCGGCGCGACATCCGGTCGAGGTCAACGCCAAGAACCTGGACAAGTACCTCGGCGTGCGCCGCTTCACTTACGGCATCGCCGAGAAGAAGAACCAGGTCGGCCAGGTCACCGGACTCGCCTGGACCGAGGTCGGCGGCGACCTGCTGACCGTCGAGGCGGTGGCGCTGCCGGGCAAGGGCAAGACCACCACTACCGGCAAGCTCGGTGACGTGATGAACGAGTCGATCGCGGCGGCGCTGTCGGTGGTCCGGCATCGCTCGAAGCAGCTCGGCATCGCGCCCGACTTCTACCAGAAGACCGACCTGCACATTCACCTGCCCGAAGGCGCGACCCCGAAGGACGGACCGTCGGCCGGCGGCGCGATCGTCACCGCGATCGTGTCGATCCTGTCCGGCATCCCGGTGCGGGCCGACGTGGCGATGACCGGCGAGATCACGCTGCGCGGCGAGGTTCTGCCGATCGGCGGACTGAAGGAGAAGCTGCTCGCGGCCGGGCGCGGCGGCATCCGCCAGGTATTGATCCCGGAGGAGAACGTCAAGGACCTGGTCGAGATTCCCGAGGAGATCAAGAACCGGCTGGAGATCCATCCGGTGCGCTGGATCGAGCAGGTGCTCGAGCTTTCGCTCGAGCGGCAACCGACGCCGCTCGCCGATCAGCCGCTGCCGGAAACGGCGGCGGTGCCCGCCGCGCCTGCGGCCGAGCCCGCCACGCTGATCAAGCACTGACGCGTCGTCGATCGCATGACGCCGCAACGCGCCGCGATGCCGGCGCGCTGCGGCGTTCTCGTTTTCGCGGCGCAAAAACTTGACACGGCGAATTCGCGATTGCTATAACTACGCTCGGCTTCTTTCGGAGCCTTTCTGCATCAATCCACGCAACCGCATTTCCCGACAGCATCGGCGGCCATGGCTCCTCCCGCGCGACACTTGCGCGTTCCACCGGCAAGCGAAAGGGGATATTCGTGAACAAATCGGAACTGATCGACGCCATTGCGCGCTACGCCGATATCTCCAAAGCCTCCGCCGGGCGAGCGTTGGATGCCACGGTCAATTCGATCCGGAACTCGCTGAAAAAAGGCGACGTCGTCACGCTGGTCGGCTTCGGTTCGTTCTACTTGGGCAAGCGCACGGCGCGGCAGGGCCGCAACCCGCGCACCGGCGCGACGATCAGAATCCGGGCGGCACGCGTGCCCAAGTTCCGGGCTGGCAAAGCGTTCAAGGATTCGGTAAACTGAAAAGCTTTTCGCGCCAGACGCGTGAGCAGGCGAGGGCGGCCGGGGTGCTTAGCTCAGTTGGTAGAGCGTCGCCCTTACAAGGCGAATGTCGGGAGTTCGAGCCTCTCAGCACCCACCAGCAAGCGGGCGCGAGCCGGATGCGGGAGTGGTAGTTCAGTTGGTTAGAATACCGGCCTGTCACGCCGGGGGTCGCGGGTTCGAGTCCCGTCCACTCCGCCAACATCGATGCCAGGGCGAACGCGAGTTCGCCCTTTTTGCTCGCAGCACGTCGCCTGCGCCCGGTGACCAACCGGGCCCGGCCGACCGGGAACCGCCACCATGTTCGATTTCATCTACAAGCAAAAGCGTCTGGTCCAGACCGTTCTGGCGCTGATCACGCTGCCGTTCGCCTTCTTCGGCGTCAACTACTATTTTCGCGGCGGCGCGTCGAGCAACGAAGTGGCGCGCGTCTCCGGCGACCGGATCACGCAGCAGGAATTCGACAATGCGATGCGCGAGCAGCAGGAGCGCATGCGCCAGCAGCTCGGCTCGAGCTACGACCCCGCCGTGTTCGACAATCCGCAGGTCCGATACGCGCTGCTCGAGCAGCTGATCGGCCAGCGCGTGCTCGACGGCCAGGCGCGGCATGACCAGCTTCGCGCTTCCGACGATCTGGTCAGGCAATACATCAGCCGGATTCCGGCGTTCCAGGTCGACGGCCAATTTTCGCCGGAGCGCTACCAGCAGCTGCTGGCGCAGCAGAACCCGCCGAAATCGTCGCCGGAGTTCGTCAACGACGTGCGGCGCGCCCTGATTCAGGCCCCGTTGCAGGAGCCGATCACCGCCGCCAGTATCGTCGCCACCAGCAGCGTCGAGCGCTATCTGGCGCTGCTAGACCAGAAGCGCGAGGTCGCGGCGGCGGCCGTGAGCCCGGATGCGTTCGGCAAGGGCGTCAAGATCGACGATGCTGCGGTCAAGGCGTATTACGAGGCCAACCCGACGCTGTTCCAGACTCCCGAGCAGGCCAAGATCGAGTACGTAACGCTGACACCCGACGCGCTGTCGTCGCAGGTCAGCGTCGACGCGGCCGAGGTTCGCAAGCAGTACGACGACAACCTGAAGCAGTACGTCAAGCCCGAGGAGCGCCGGGCCAGCCACATCCTGGTCGCGGTCAAGCCGGATGCTTCCGCCGGTGACAAGGCGGCGGCGAGAAAAAAGGCCGACCAGCTCGCCGCCGAGGCGCGTCGCGCTCCGGGCAAGTTCGCCGAGCTGGCCAAGGCGAATTCACAGGACCCGGGATCGGCCGAGCAGGGCGGCGACCTCGGCTTTTTCGCGCGCGACGGCTCGATGGTCAAGCCGTTCGAGGACGCGGTCTTTTCGGGCAAGGAAGGCGACATCATCGGGCCGGTGCAGACCGACTTCGGCTGGCACGTGATCAAGGTGACCGCGGTCAAGCCGGCCAAGACCCAGACCTACGACGAGGTCAAGGCGCAGATCGAGCAGGACGTCAGGCGGCAGAAGGCGATGCGCAAGTTCAACGAAGCCGCCGAGCAGTTTCAGAATCTGGTCTACGAGCAGGCCGATTCGCTGCAGCCGGTGGCGAAGACGCTCGACCTCAAGGTGCAGACCTCGCCTCTCCTGACGCGCGCTCAGATCCAGACGCTGGGCCAGAACAAGCCGCAGTTCGTCCAGGCGGTGTTCAGCCCGGACTCGCTGCAGGCCAAGCGCAACACCGATGCGATCGAAGTCGCGCCCAACACGCTGATGGCGGCGCGCGTCGTCGAGTACAAGCCGGCGGCGCCGCGAGCGTTCGACGACGTCAAGGCCGACATCCGGCGCCAGCTCGAGCGCAAGGCGGCGAGCGAGGCCGCGCAGAAGGCCGGGCGCGAGAAGCTGGCACTGCTCGAGCAGGGCAAGGATGCCGGGTTGTCGTTCGGCAAGCCGGTGACTCTTTCGCGCAACCAGCCGCAACCCGGCTTCCCGCCCGATGCGCTGGGATCGATCTTCCAGGGCCATCCGGCCAAGCTTCCCGCGTACGTGGGCCTGCCCGGCCCGGACGGCGGATTCGTCGTCTACGAAATCCTGCAGGTGATCGCGGCACCGGCGCCCGAGGCGGCGCGGGTCGCGGCCTTCGCGTCTCGCGTCGGCGAGCAACTCGGCCGCGAGCTCTTCGCCGCGAACGTGGCGAGCCTCAAGGCCAAGGCCGACGTCAAGATCAACCAGGCGGTGCTGGACAAGGAAATCGGTGCCGCCGGCGCTGCCGATGCGGGCGGCGCACCGCAGGCGCCGCGCCGCCGTTAGACGGAACGGACTAGCTCGCCGGAGGCGCCGGCGCCGGGCAGTTCAGGTCATGCATCAGCTTCTCGTTGTCGACGATCGCCTTCTGGCGCTCGGCCGGCTCGAAGAAGATCCTGTCTCCCTTTTCATCGTAGCGATAGACGTTCGCGTCGCTCTTAAGCGTGCGGATGCGGCCGCGCGCCTGCGTGCAGGCGTCGAGCCTCTTCTTGGCGTCGGCCTGTTCCTTGTCGCCCTTGGTCTCGGCATCGGCCCGCTCCTGCTGCCGCTTCCTGATCTCGGCGTCCTTGGCCGCCATGTTGCGCACGGCGTTGGGATCGGCCGGGCCGATGCCGGGGTTGATGCGCTCGGCGTTGACGCCGGCCGGCGGCTGGTCGCCGTAGACGACGCGCCCGTTCTGGTCGGTCCACTTGTAGAGGGCCGCCCGGCCATCGGCGGCCGCGACCATGATCGCAGCGCCGCACAAGGCGGCCAGCAACAGCGGTCTGGACAGTGTCATCGTCTCGTTCCCGAGGTGCGTCGCGACAGAAGGTAATGCCATTCTTCGCCCAGCGTCAACTGCCGGGCCCTCCGGCGGTCGCCGCCGGCCGTTTGCCGGTCGTGGCGAGGCGCGTATAATCCACTTTTGCGCATGGGAGAAAGGCCGTATGCGTGTCGTTCAAAAAGCGCTAACTTTTGACGACGTCCTGCTGCTCCCTGCCCACTCCTCTGTCGTTCCCCGCGACGTCAACCTCCAGACCCGACTCACCAAGACGATCTCGCTCAACATCCCGCTGCTTTCGGCGGCGATGGATACGGTGACCGAAGCCAACCTCGCCATCGCGATGGCGCAGGAGGGGGGCCTCGGCGTCGTGCACAAGAACATGCCGCCGAAGGCGCAGGCGGCGCAGGTCGCCAAGGTCAAGCGTTACGAGAGCGGCGTCGTCAAGGAGCCGATCACGATCCCGCCGACGATGTCGGTGCGCGAAGTGATGGCGCTGACCCGGCAGCATCGCATTTCCGGCCTGCCTGTCGTCGACGGCAGGAAGATCGTCGGCATCGTCACCAATCGAGACCTGCGCTTCGAGACCAATCTCGACCAGCCGGTGGCGAACATCATGACCAGGGGCGACCGCCTGGTCACCGTGGCCGAGGGCACCGACCTCGAGCAGGCGAAGGCGCTGATGCACCAGCACCGGCTGGAGCGCGTGCTGGTGGTCAACTCGAGGCTCGAGCTCAAGGGGCTCATCACCGTCAAGGACATCCTGAAGTCGACCGAGTACCCGAACGCCTGCAAGGACGAGCTCGGGCAGCTTCGCGTCGGAGCTGCGGTCGGGACCGCGGGCGACACCGACGAGCGGGTCGAGGCGCTGGTCGCTGCCGGCGTCGACGTGATCGTGGTCGACACCTCGCACGGGCATTCGCAGGGCGTGCTCGAGCGGGTGCGCGCGGTCAAGCGGCAATATCCGAAAGTGCAGGTCGTCGGTGGCAACGTCGCGACCGCGGCCGGGGCGCGCGCGCTCGCCGATCAGGGCGCCGACGCGATCAAGGTCGGTATCGGCCCGGGGTCGATCTGCACGACGCGGATCGTCGCCGGCGTCGGCGTGCCGCAGATCTCCGCCATTCTCAGCGCGATCGAGGGCGTAGCGGCGCTCGGCATCCCGCTGATCGCCGACGGCGGCATCCGCTATTCGGGCGACATCGCCAAGGCGCTCGCCGCGGGCGCGTCGTGCGCGATGCTGGGGAGCCTCTTCGCCGGCACCGAGGAGTCGCCTGGCGAGACCGAGCTCTACCAGGGCCGCTCGTACAAGAGCTACCGCGGCATGGGCTCGCTGGGCGCGATGCAGCTAGGGTCGAGCGACCGCTATTTCCAGGATTCGGAAGGCGAGGGCGAGGCCGAAAAACTGGTGCCCGAGGGCATCGAGGGCCGGGTTCCGTACAAGGGCGCGATCGCCGCCGTCATCCACCAGCTGATGGGCGGCGTGCGCGCGGCGATGGGCTACTGCGGTTGCGCCACGATCGAGGCGCTGCGTACCCGCGCCGAGTTCGTCGAGATCACCTCGGCCGGCGTCCGTGAATCGCACGTGCACGACGTGCAGATCACTAAGGAAGCACCGAACTATCGGATCGAATAGCACAGCGACGTTCCCGGTCGACGCGATGTCGACCACCGCGCCGGCCCCGGCAGCGCACGCCACGGCGCGCGGCTCCCGCAGCATGAGCGGCGCCGGCCACGACCGGATCCTGATCCTCGACTTCGGGGCCCAGTACACGCAGCTGATCGCGCGCCGGGTGCGCGAGCTCCAGGTGTACTGCGAGATCCATCCGCACGACGTCCCCGACCGCTTCATCGCCGAGTTCGCGCCGGCGGGCATCATCCTGTCGGGCGGACCGGAAAGCGTCACCGAGGGCGACACGCCGCGCGCGCCGGCCGCGGTGTGGACCGCGGGCGTGCCGGTGCTCGGCATCTGCTACGGCATGCAGGCAATGGCGGCGCAGCTCGGCGGCGCGGTCGAAGCGGGCCGGACTAGGGAATTCGGCTACGCCGCGGTGCGGGCGCGCGGTCACGGGCGGCTGCTCGACGGCATCGCCGATCGCACCGGGGCGCGCGGCGAAGGGCTGCTCGACGTCTGGATGAGCCACGGCGACAAGGTCACCGCGCTGCCGCAAGGCTTCGCGCTGATGGCCGACAACGAGGCGACTCCGATCGCCGGCATGATGGACGAGGCGCACCGCTTCTACGGCGTGCAGTTCCATCCCGAGGTGACGCACACGCGGCAGGGGAAGGCGATCCTGCGCCGCTTCGTGCGCGATATTTGCGGCTGCCGCGGCGACTGGACGATGCCGGCGTACGTCGACGAGGCGATCGCTCGCATCCGCGCCCAGGTCGGCGACGACGAGGTGATCCTCGGCTTGTCCGGCGGCGTCGACTCGTCGGTCGCCGCGGCGCTGATCCAGCGCGCGATCGGCGATCGGCTGACCTGCATATTCGTCGATACCGGGTTGCTGCGTGAAGGCGAAGCGGATCAGGTGATGGCGACTTTCGCCGGACGCCTGGGCGCGCGCGTCGACAAGGTCGATGCAGGCGACGCATTCCTGCGCGCGCTGGCCGGCGTCAGCGATCCCGAGCAGAAGCGCAAGATCATCGGCAGCGAATTCGTCAACGTGTTCCAGGCCGAGGCGGCGAAGCTGCGCGCCGGCGGCGTCGCCGCGAAATGGCTGGCGCAGGGCACGATCTACCCGGACGTGATCGAATCGGCGGGTGCCAAGACCGGCAAGGCGCACACCATCAAGTCGCACCACAACGTCGGCGGCCTGCCCGAGACGCTGCACCTGAAGCTGCTCGAGCCGCTGCGCGAGCTGTTCAAGGACGAGGTGCGCGAGCTGGGACTCTCACTCGGGCTGCCGCGCGAAGTCGTGTTCCGGCACCCGTTTCCGGGGCCGGGCCTCGGCGTGCGCATCCTGGGCGAGGTGCGGCGCGAATACGCCGATCTGCTGCGCCGCGCCGATGCGATTTTCATCGCCGAGCTCACTGCCGCCGGCTGGTACGATCGGGTCGCGCAGGCGTTCGCCGTGTTCCTGCCGGTGCGCTCGGTGGGCGTGATGGGCGACGGGCGCACCTACGAGCACGTGGTCGCGCTGCGCGCGGTCGAGACTACCGACTTCATGACCGCGCAATGGGCGCCGCTGCCGCACGATCTTCTGGCCCGCGTGTCGAATCGCATCATCAACGAGGTGCGCGGCATCAACCGCGTCGTCTACGACATCTCGGGCAAGCCGCCGGCGACGATCGAGTGGGAGTAAAGCGCGATGAAGCGACAGAGTTTTTCGAGCGGTACGCCATGGGAGCCGATCGTCGGCTATGCGCGGGCGGTGCGGATCGGCAGTCAGGTCTTCGTTTCCGGGACGACTGCGACCGCGGCCGACGGCGGCATCGTCGGCAAGGGCGACGCCTACGCGCAGGCGAGGACGGCGATCGCCAATCTCGAGCGCGCGCTGACCTCGGCCGGCGCGACGCTGGGAGACGTCGTGCGCACCCGCATGTACGTGACCGACATCGGGCAATGGGAAGCGATCGGCCGCGCCCACGGCGAGGCCTTTCGCGACATCCGGCCGGCGACGGCGATGGTCGAGGTGAGCCGGCTGATCGACGCCGACATGCTGGTCGAGATCGAGGCCGATGCGGTGATCGCCGAGCCCGCGGGGTCGGACGGTTGAGCGACCTCACCAGCTCGCGCGGAGCGGCGCCGGCTGATCGCGCGGCGTCGCCGGACGCGGACGAACGCTGGATGACCGAGGCGCTGTTGCTGGCGCGGCAGGCGCACGCG
>DATEFZ010000260.1:0-2912 GCA_035280325.1 Casimicrobiaceae bacterium | reverse complement strand
AGCGACGCCTCGTCGCTGCGAAAATGCGCGCGCATCCGGCGCCCGTCGGCCGTCCCGCCGGCCGCGGCGGCGCCCAGGCTGCCGTCGCTCATCAAGGCCACGTCGAGCGCGTTGTCGGCGCCCATGAAGCCGGCGACGAAGGCCGACGTCGGGCGGTGGAAAATCTCCTCCGGCGCGCCGACCTGGACGATGCGGCCGGCGTCGATCACCGCGATGCGATCGGACAGCGTCAGCGCCTCCTCGCGGTCGTGGGTGACGTAGACCGCCGTGATGCCGATCCGCTGCTGCAGCGCCCGCAGCTCGTGGCGCAGCTCGAGCCGCACCTTGTAGTCGAGATTCGACATCGGCTCGTCGAGCAACAGCAGGTGCGGGTCGATGGCCAGCGCCCGTCCGAGCGCGACGCGTTGTCGCTGGCCGCCCGAAAGCTGCGTCACCGGCCGCGGGCCGAAGCCTTCGAGCTGGAGCAGCTTCAGCATGTCGCCGACCCGCGCCTCGATCGCGGACTTCGGCCGCCCGCGCATGCGCAGCCCGTAACCGATATTGTCGGCTACCGTCATGTGCGGCCACAGCGCGTACGACTGGAACATCATCGCCGTCTCGCGCGTCTCCGGTGGCAGTCTCGTTATGTCCTTGCCGCCGACCGAGATCGTGCCCGCATCGGGGATCACGAATCCGGCGATCGAGCGCAGCAGCGTCGTCTTGCCGCAACCGGAGCTGCCCAAAAGCGCGATCATCTCGCCGCGCTCGACGCTTAAGGTCACCCGGTCGAGCACTCGCGTCGCTCCGTACGAGACGGTCAGCGCTTCGATCGAGAGGTACGGCGTGGCGGTCAAAGGATGAGCGAGGGTCGCCGCGGCGCGGCAGGTCCGCAGCCGATGCCAGGTTCGCGATCGGCCGGAAGCGCCGGCGATTGTGGCGCAATTGACCGCGCCGTACAAGCCGAGGGGCGCTCCGGCGCGCGCGGACAACGGCAGCGTCGCACCGGACCCGGCGCGGGGGCCGCCAGGCAGCTACGCCGCGGCACGCTATGCTATGCGACGAACCGCGTCGCGCCTGCGCCGGCGCGAGGAGGAAGCCCTGATCAACAAAGCGCGCCGCAAGCCGCCGTGGACCGTGCGTCGATCGCCGACTCACGGCCGAGGCGCGTTCGCCACGCGCGCGATCCGCAAGGGCGAGCGCATCATCGAATACCGCGGCACCCGCTCGAGTTGGAGCACCGCCTGCCGCCGTCCGTGGAGCGATCCGTCGGACCCCTATCACACCCTGCTGTTCGGTCTTACCGACGGCACGGTGATCGACGCCGGCCTGGACGGCAACGCGGCGCGCTGGTTCAACCATGGCTGCGATCCGAACTGCGAAACGATCGAATACGACGACGGCAAGGTGTTCATCCACGCCCGCCGGCGCATCCGTCGCGGCGAGGAGCTCCGCTACGACTACCGCCTGAGCTTCCCCGGCCGCATCAGCCGCCGCGCCCGCCAGGGGCTCGCCTGCCGGTGCGGGGCAGCGCGCTGCCGCGGAACGCTGCTGCTGACTGCGAAAGCACCGACAAAGCGGATCGCGCCGAAGCATTGATCGCGCCGGGCCGGCTCGCGATCGTTCGCGGCGCGGTTCAACGCGAATCACCGTGCTTGGCCAGTTCCAGCTTGCCGATCTGGTTGCGGTGCACTTCGTCCGGACCGTCGGCCAGCCGAAGCGATCGGGCGTGGGCGTAGGCCTGCGCCAGGCCGAAGTCGTCGCAGACGCCGGCTGCTCCGTGCGCCTGGATCGCCCAGTCGAGCACCCGGCAGGCCATCGCCGGCGCTGCGACCTTGATCATCGCGATCTCGGCCCGCGCCGCCTTGTTGCCGACGGTATCCATCATCCACGCCGCTTTCAGCGTCAGGAGCCGCGCCTGGTCGATCATAATCCGGGCTTCGGCGATGCGCTCGAGCGTCACCGTGCGTTCCGCCAACCGCTTGCCGAACGTGGTCCGCGAGGCGACCCGGGCGCACATCTTTTCCAGACCGCGCTCGGCCAATCCGATCAGCCGCATGCAATGGTGGATGCGCCCGGGGCCGAGGCGCCCCTGCGCGATCTCGAATCCCCTGCCTTCGCCCAGCACGATGGCGCTCAGCGGGACGCGAACCTGCTCGAATGCGATCTCCATGTGGCCGTGCGGCGCGTCGTCGTAGCCGAATACCGGCAGGTGGCGGACGATGCCGACCCCCGGCGCGTCGCGCGGCACCAGCAGCATCGACTGCTGCGCATGGCGCGGCGCGTCGGGGTTGCTGCGGCCCATCACGATCAACAGCCGGCAGCGCGGGTCGCCGGCGCCCGACGACCACCACTTGCGCCCGTCGACTACATATTGATCGCCATCGCGCACGATCGCGGTGCGGATGTTGGTCGCGTCGGAGGATGCGACGTCGGGCTCGGTCATGCAGATCGCCGAGCGTATCGTGCCGGCGAGCAGCGGCTCGAGCCATTGCGCCTTCTGCCCTGCGCTGCCGTAGCGCTCGAGCACTTCCATGTTGCCGGTGTCGGGCGCCGAGCAGTTGAATACTTCCGGCGCCCACAACACGCGGCCCATGATTTCGCACAGCGGCGCGTATTCGGCGTTGCTCAGTCCGGCGCCGCGCTCCGAACCCGGCAGGAACAGGTTCCACAGGCCGGCCGATCGCGCCTTCGCTTTCAGCTCCTCGACCAGCGGCAGCGTCTGCCAGCGCCCGCCGGCGGCGACCTCGCGGTGAAAGCGTTGCTCGTTCGGATAGACGAACTCGCCCATGAACGCCCCGAGGCGGGCGGCGAGCTCAGCGACCTTGGGCGAATGTTCGAAGTCCATCACTGCCCTTTCGCAATCGATTCCTGCACTGCGGTCTGATTCAGCCGACGCGGGCGCGACGCGCGATCCTGCGCTCGACCTGGCGCCA
>DATEFZ010000259.1:0-4863 GCA_035280325.1 Casimicrobiaceae bacterium | reverse complement strand
GATGCTGCCGCCCGTGGCGCCGCGGCGACGTCCGCCGGCGCGCAGGCAGCGCCTGCGCGTCGGCTACTTGTCGGGGAGCTTCCACGAGCATCCGACGGCGCGGTTGATGGCGGGACTGTTCGAAGCGCACGATCGCGAGCGCTTCGAGATCGTCGGCTACAGCTACGGACCCGACGACGGCAGCGCGCTGCGCGAGCGCGTGCGCGCCACGTTCGATCGCTGGCACGACCTGCGCGAGGCGTCGGACGACGACATCGCACGGACGATTCGCGACGATGCGATCGATCTCCTGGTCGAGCGCAAGGGGCACACGCACGGGGGCAGGATGGGCATCCTCGCCTCGCGCCCGGCGCCGGTGCAGATCCACTACATGAGTTTCCCCGGCACGATCGGCTACGACGCCGTCGACGGCATCATCGCCGACGCCGAGGTGGTGCCCTCGGGCGCGGAGGCCGATTTCCACGAGCGGGTATGGCGCCTGCCGCGCTGCTACTACGTCAACGACGGCGGGCGCGAGCCGCCGGTCGCCGGATCGCGCCGCGACCACGGATTGCCCGAGGACGCGCTGGTGCTGGCCTGTCTCAACCAGACCTACAAGCTGCGCCGGCCGTTTTTCGCCATTTGGATGGAAGCGCTTCGCGCGGCTCCCGATGCGGTCCTGTGGCTGCTCGCCGCTCACCCGCAGGCGCAGGCCAACCTTCGCATCGAGGCGGCGCGGTGCGGCGTCGATCCGGCGCGCCTCCTGTTCGCCGGTCGCGCGCCGCAACAAGCGCACCTGGAGCGCGTCGCCTGCGCCGACCTGGCGCTCGATACGCTGCCATACGGCGCGCACACGACCGGCATCGACGCGCTGTGGGCCGGGGTGCCGATGCTCACCTGCCGCGGCGACACCTTCGCCGGCCGGGTCGGCGCCAGCATGCTCGGCGAAGCCGGCCTGACCGCGTTGATCGCCGACTCGATCGACAACTACCGCGAGCGGCTCCTCTCGCTGGTCGCCGACCGCGCCGCTCTTACGCGTTATCGCGACCATCTCGAGCGCGGCCGCGCGCGCAACCCGCTGTTCGATACTGCGGCCTTCGCCCGCGACTGGGAGAGCCTGCTGGTCGCGATCTACGCCGCCGCCGCCGAGGCCGCGTAGCGGCGGTGCGCGGCGGCGCGCGCCGCCCGAACGATCAGCGCTGGATCAGCTCGATCTTGTAGCCGTCGGGGTCCTGCACGAAGGCGATCACCGTCGTACCGCCCTTGACCGGACCCGCTTCGCGCGCGACGGTGCCGCCCTTGGCGCGCACGTCCGCGCAGGCCGCGGCGACGTCGGGCACCTCGATCGCGATGTGCCCGAAGGCGTCGCCGAGAGCGTAGTGATCGACGCCGTAGTTGTAGGTCAGCTCGAGCACCGCCTGCGCCGACTCGTCGCCGTAGCCGACGAAGGCCAGCGTGTATTTCTGTTCGGGACGGTCGGTCGTGCGCAGGACCTTCATGCCGAGCACGTCGGTGTAGAAGGCGACCGAGCGCGAAAGATCGCCGACCCTCAGCATCGTGTGCAGGATTCTCATGTCAGAATTCCACCAGTTCGTAGTCTTCCTTGCGGGCGCCGCAATCCGGACAGGTCCAGTTCGGCGGAACGTCTTCCCATCGCGTGCCGGGCGCGATGCCGGTGTCGGGATCGCCGACGGCCTCATCGTAGATATGACCGCAGATGAGGCACATGTATTTTTTCATTCGCTGCGCTGGCTGGAGTAAAATCGCATTTTAATCGCAATTCGCCGGCCGGATTCGATCGCCTCGGCGCCGGCCGAGTCCTCGAATCGTCCGGATGCGTCGAAAGCCGCAATGTCCCAGCCAGAATCCGCCGCCGATTTTCCGCCCGTCGTGCTCGCCTTCGCCGCCTCCGATCCGTCCGGCGGCGCCGGCATCCAGGCCGACATCCTGACGCTCGCCGCGACAGGGTGTCATCCGCTGTCGGTGATCACCGCGATCACCGTGCAGGACACGCTCGGCGTCGAAGCGGTGCAGCCGATCGATGCCGACTGGGTGTCCGATCAGGCGCGCTGCCTGCTCGAGGATATGCCGATCGACGCGTTCAAGATCGGCGCGCTGGGCAGCGCGGCCAACATCGCCGCGATCGCGGAGATCCTGGCCGATTATCCAGACGTGCCGATGGTCCTCGATCCGGTGCTCGCGTCCGGACGCGGCGACGAGCTGGCCGACGACGAAATGCTGCACGCGTTGCGCGAGCTTTTGCTGCCGCGAACGACCATCCTCACGCCGAACAGCATGGAGGCGCGCCGGCTGGCCGACATCGACGACCAGGACGAACCGTCGCTCGCCGACTGCGCGGCCCGCCTGATCGACGCCGGCAGCGCCTACGTGCTGATCACCGGCACCCACGAGCCGACGCCGCAGGTGATCAACACGCTCTATGGCAGGAGCGGCGTCGTGCGCAGCGACAGCTGGCAGCGCCTGCCCGGCGACTACCATGGCTCCGGCTGCACGCTGGCTTCCGCGATCGCGGCGATGCTGGCCAACGGTGTCGAGCTGCCCGATGCGGTGCGCGAGGCGCAGGACTACACCTGGCATGCGCTGCAGAAGGCGTATCGGCCGGGCATGGGACAGTTTCTGCCCGACCGGCTGTTCTGGGCGCGCGAGGACGAGCCCGAGCCGCGGATCGAAGACGCGGCGTCCGCGCCGACGTCGCCCGACCTGCGCCGGCACTAGCATCACGCTGGTGGAGGGCACGGCACCGATGGCCGAGGTACGCGACGCGCCACCTCGTATCCGGCTCGCCGGCCTGTACGCGCTGACGCCGGATCGGGAAGAAAGCGACACTCTGTTGGTGCGGGTCGCGGCCGCGATTGCCGGCGGCGCGAGCGCGATCCAGTTTCGCAACAAGAGCGCGCCGCCGGAGATGAAGCGCGAGCAGGCCGCTCGCCTGCGCGCGCTGTGCGCGGCACGCGGCGCGATATTCATCGTCAACGACGACGTCGAGCTGGCGCGCTCCGTCGCCGCGGACGGCGTGCACCTCGGTCGCGACGACGCGAGCGTGGCCGCGGCGCGGGCGCGGCTCCCCGCGTCGGCGATCATCGGGGCCTCGTGCTACGACTCGCTCGATCGTGCGGCGAGCGCGGTCGCCGCCGGCGCAGACTACATCGCGTTCGGCAGTTTCCATCCGTCGGCGACCAAGCCGGACGCGGTCTGCGCGCAGCCGCATCTGCTGACCGCGGCCAGGGCGCGCTGGTCGATCCCCGTCGTCGCCATCGGCGGCATCACCGCGGCCAATGCGCCGCCGCTGATCGCCGCCGGCGCCGATGCGCTCGCCGTGCTGGGCGGAGTGTTCGACGCGACCGACATCGAAGCCGCGGCGCGCGAGCTCTGCGCCTGCTTCCGGCGCTGACGCCCCTGACGCCGCGACCATGAGCCGAAACGACGAATTGTTCGCCCGGGCGCAGAAGACGATCCCGGCGGGGGTCAACTCGCCGGTGCGCGCGTTCCGCGCGGTCGGCGGCACGCCGCGCTTCTTCGCTCGCGGCGAAGGCGCCTATCTCTGGGACGCCGACGGCAAACGCTACATCGACTATGTCGGATCGTGGGGTCCGGCGATCCTCGGCCACGCCAATCCGGATACGGTGCGCGCGGTACAGCAGACGGCGGAGCGAGGACTGTCGTTCGGCGCGCCGACCGAGCTCGAGGTCGAAATGGCCGAGACCTTGTGCCGCCTGCTGCCGTCGCTCGAGCTGGTTCGGCTGGTGTCGTCGGGCACCGAGGCGACGATGACCGCGCTGCGGCTCGCCCGCGGCTACACCGGCCGCGACAAGATCATCAAATTCGAGGGCTGCTACCACGGCCACGGCGACAGCCTGCTGGTCAAGGCCGGGTCGGGCGCGCTGACCTTCGGGCAACCGTCGTCGGCCGGCGTGCCGGCTGCCGTCGCCGCCGACACCCTGGTGCTGCCGTACAACGATCTCGATCGGCTTGCTGACGCGTTTGCCAGTCATCCGGACGAGATCGCGGCGATCATCGTCGAGCCGGTCGCCGGCAACATGAATCTGGTCGCGCCGAAGGCCGGATTCCTGCGCGGCTTGCGCGAGTTGTGCGACCGGCACGGCTCGGTGCTTATCTTCGACGAGGTGATGACCGGATTTCGCGTGCATCTCAACGGCGCGCAAGGGCTGTACGGCGTCACGCCCGACCTGACCACGCTGGGCAAGGTGATCGGCGGCGGCATGCCGGTCGGAGCGTTCGGAGGACGTCGGGCGATCATGGAAAAGATCGCGCCGCTCGGACCCGTCTATCAGGCCGGCACGCTGTCGGGCAATCCGGTCGCCGTCGCCGCCGGCCTCGCCACGCTCGCCGCGATCCAGGCCCCCGGCTTCTACGAGCGACTCGCCGCGCGCGCCCGGTCGCTGACCGATGGACTCACCGCAGCCGCGGCGGCGGCGGGAGTCGCGTTTTGCGCACGGTCGATCGGCGGCATGTTCGGCCTCTATTTCGCGTCGACGATGCCCGATTCGCTGGCGACGGTGAGCGCCTGCGACAAGGACGCCTTCAACCGGTTCTTCCATCGCATGCTCGATGGCGGGGTCTATTTCGCGCCGTCGGCGTTCGAGGCGGGATTCGTATCGGCGGCGCACAGTGCGGACGATATCGAGCAGACGGTCAGGCTCGCGTTCGTGTAGGCATCGGTCCTACACCTGACGGCGCAAGTCGCCGATGGACGCGCCGCCGGTCCGGACGTAGTCTTGTCGCGGGGGATGCCGGCCGCGCCCGGCGCCGCAACGATGAAAACCACGACCAGAGTGCGCAAAGGGCAGGCACCGGCGATGCTGTCGCACGCCGCGTTCGGCCGGCGGTTTCGCGGCCAGTACT
>DATEFZ010000258.1:0-6863 GCA_035280325.1 Casimicrobiaceae bacterium | reverse complement strand
GAAACGCGGCCGCTTGTACAGCGGTTGCGGCGCGCCCTGGATGCTGTCGGCGACTTCGCCGTACACCATCACGTCGGCGCCGTTGTCGGAGAGGAGCTTAAGATGCGGCGCGACCGCCGCGATCTCGTCGGCCACCGATTGCCTGGCGAGCCTTCCCGAGTACCAGCCGGACACCAGCGCCAGCCCATGCGCCGCCAGCACGCGGCCGAGCGCTTTCGATTCGCGCGGGAACTTGTTGCCCAGCTCGAAGCCCTCGTAGCCGATCGCCTTGCCTTCGGTCAGCGCGACCTCGAGCGGCGTCTCGCCCCCGAGCGATGGCAGGTCGTCGTTGCTCCACGAAATCGGGTTGATGCCGATCCTCACGGCGAACCTTCGGCTTGCATGATCCCCCAACGCTGGCAGCTTCGCCGCTTCGCTGCCCCCCGTGGGGGCGGAATTCGCCGCTTGGGGCGGCCCGGCGCGGCTCATGGCTGCTGCGCTTTCCTGGCCTGGTCGTACGCTTCGCGCGCGCGACGAACTTCGCTCCGGTCCGACACCTCCGGCACCGGGACATCCCACCACCAGCCGCCTTCCTCGGTCGACCGCTGCGGATCGGTCTCGATGCACACCACGTAGGTCCCCGCGGCGGCGCGGGCGCGCGTCATCGCCGCCTCGAGCTCGGCGATCGTCGTCACCTTCTCGGCCGCGGCGCCGAGCGAGGCCGCGTGCGCAGCGAAGTCGATGCGCGGCGCGCCCGCCGCGCTTTGCACGCAGTCGCCGAACAGGTTGTTGAACGGCGCTCCGCCGCAGGCCTGCTGCAGGCGGTTGATGCAGCCGTAGCCGTGATTGTCCAGCACGACGATGACGAGCTTGCGACCGAGCAGCAGCGACGTCGCGATCTCGCTGTTCAGCATCAGGTAGCTGCCGTCGCCGACGATGACGATCACCTCGGCGTCGGGCCGCGCCATCTTGACGCCCAATCCGCCGGCGATCTCGTAGCCCATGCACGAGTAGCCGTACTCGACGTGATAGCCGCCGGCGCGCGGCGTGCGCCAGAGCTTGTGCAGCTCACCGGGCAGGCCGCCGGCGGCGCAGACGACGATGTCGCGCGCCGCGGCTTGGCCGGCGCTGCGCTGCACGGCGCCGATCACTTCGCCTTCGTATGGCGGCACGGCGTCGCGCCGTCCGGTGATGCGCTCGACGTCATTGCGCCAGGTGCCCGCCGCGGCTTTCGCCTTCGCCTGCCACGCCGCGTCGGAGCGCCAGTCGGCGAGCGAGCGCGACAGTGCGTCCAGACCGAGCTTCGCGTCGCCGACGATCGCCGTCGCGCGCCACTTGATCGCGTCCTGCGCGTTGACGTTGAGGCTCACCAGCCTGGCGGCGCCGAACATCGAATGCGATCCGGTGGTGAAATCCTGCAGCCGCGTGCCGACCGCGAGCACCAGGTCGGCCTCGCGCGCGAGATCGTTGGCAGCCGGCGAGCCGGTCACCCCGATCGCACCTTGCTGCAGCGGGTGGTCCCAGGGCAGCGAGCCCTTGCCTGCCTGCGTCTCGGCGACCGGCACGCCGTGCCGCTCGGCGAAAGTGGCCAACGCGCCCTCGGCGAGGCCGTACAGCACGCCGCCGCCGGCGACCAGCAGCGGGCGCTTCGAGGCGCGCAGCCGATCGACCGCGCGGACCAGCTCGTCGTGCGACGGCGGCTGAGCGCGGAACAGGATCGTCTCCGGGGCGAAGAACGCTTCCGGATAGTCGAACGCCTGCGCCTGCACGTCCTGCGGCAGCGCCAGCGTCACCGGCCCGCATCGGGCGGGGTCGGTCAGCACCTCGATCGCGCGCGGCAGCGCGCTCACGAGCTGCGCCGGGTGCGTGATGCGGTCGAAATAGCGCGACACCGGCCGGAAGCAATCGTTGACCGACGCGCCGCCGTCGTGCGCATCCTCGATCTGCTGCAGCACCGGGTCGGGCATGCGGCTGGCGAACACGTCGCCGGGCAGAAACAGCACCGGCAGCCGGTTGACGTGCGCCAGCGCGCAAGCGGTCACCATGTTGGTGGCGCCGGGGCCGATCGAGGTCGTGCAGGCCATCATGCGCCGTCGCCTGCTGGCCTTGGCGTAGGCGATCGCCGCGTGCGCCATCGCCTGCTCGTTGTGGGCGCGGTAGGTCCGGAGCGCATCGCGATGGCGATAGAGCGCTTCGCCGACGCCGGCGACGTTGCCGTGGCCGAAGATCGCGAACACGCCGGCGAAGAGAGGCTCGACGCCCGAACCGGTGTCGGCTTTGAGCGCCGCCAGATAGCGGACCAGCGCCTGCGCCATCGTCAGCTTGATGGTAGCGCTCATGGCCCCGCCTCGCTCATGCCGCGGCATCCATTCTCTCGGGCGCGCCGGCACGTGCCTCGCGCCAGACGCGGATCAGCGACTCGAAATTGGCGCGCACCGCACGCTTGAGCGCCGCGTCGTCGATCTCCCCCGCCAGCCACTTGCGCGACGGCTGCTCGAAGATCGTGCGGCCGACGGCGAAGCCGCGGCAGCTCCGGCTCGCGCGCGCCTCGCGAAATCCGGCGGCCAGCGTGGCCGCGTCCGCCGCCTGTCCGAGCAGCAGCACGCCGCGGCAATACGGATCGCGCTCGGCGATCAAGGCGTCGATCGCCGGCCATTCGGCGGCCGGCATCGGCTCGAGCTTCCACCATTCGGGGAAGAGGTTCAGGTTGTACAGTCGCTTCAGCGCGCGGCAGACGGTGTCGCCGGCGCGCGGCGGATCGTTCGGCGGAATGACCTCCAGCAGCAGTTCGTGTCCGCTCGCCTGCACCGCGTCGTAGAGCGCGCGAAGCTGCGCTTCCTGCTCGAGCCGATGGCCGACGTCGTCGTCGGGATGGAATCTGACCAGGCACTTGACGACGTGCTCGTGCGGCCACGCGATCAGGCTGGTGCCCACCGAGCGGCCGCGGTCGAACAGCAGCGGATTCGATCCCGGGAGCTCGACCGGCCGCCCGATCCACCAGCCGCGGCCGGTCGCTGCGTTCAGCGCATCCTGGCCGTAGCGGTCGTCGCACAAGATGCCGAGGCTGCCGGCGAGACCGAGCGAGACCTCGGTCTCGGCGGTCGCCTCGACGAAGAGTTCTTTCAGGCGCGGCAGCCGGTCTTCGCCTGCGCCGGCGCTCTGCGCCAGCTCGAAGAACTGGTTGCGATGATCGAAGGCGAAGGCGAACACCTGCTCACGAGCGGTGCGCGGCGCGGTGACGCGGTGCAGCCGCGACAGCGCCGCGTCCTGGTCCGGCCGCGGGATGCGCTCGGCGTTGGCCAGAAAATAATCGAGCTCGATCCGGGTCGGCATCGCCGGCGCGCAGCCGTGGCGCGAGACGACCAGCGCGCCGCAGGCGTTGGCGTAACGACAGCAGGCGTCGTAATCCTCGCCGCGCACCCAGCCGGACAGGAATCCGGCCGAGAACGCGTCGCCGGCGCCGAGCACGTTCAGCACCTCGACGTCGACGCCGCGTCCGTTGAACGCGTCGTCGAGCGAGCGCGGGATCGCGCCGTCGATCACCGCGCAGCCGAGCGGTCCGCGCTTGACCAGCAGCACCGCCGGCGTGACCTTCCGCACCGCGGCGAGCGACGCGATGATGTCCGGGCTTCCGCCGGCGATGTTGAACTCGTCGATGGTGCCGACGACGAGGTCGATCTTCGGCAGGATCCCCTGCAGGTGCGCGGTCACCGAGTCCGAGCGGATGTAGCGCGTCTCGCCGTCGCCGCGCGCGGTCAGCCCCCACAGCACCGGGCGGTAGTCGATGTCGAGAATCGTGCGCACGTCGTTGCGCCGCGCCCGATCGAGCGCGAGCCTGCTGATGCGGTCGACGTGCGCGGTCGAGAAATGCGTGCCGGTGATCAGCAGCGCCTTGCTTTGCGCGATGAACGCCTCGTCGACGTCGGCCTCGGCGATCGCCATGTCGGCGCAGTTCTCGCGCATGAAGATCAGCGGGAAGGTGTCCTTGTCCTTGATGCCGAGCACGACCGCGCCGGTCAGCCGGGTCGGATCGACGCCGACGTGGCTGACGTCGCAGCCCTCGCGCGCGATCGTCTCGACCAGGAAGCGGCCCAGCCCGTCGTCGCCGACGCGGGAGATCAGCGCGGCTCTCAGGCCCAGCCGGGCGCAGCCGAACGCGGTGTTGGCCGACGAGCCGCCGAGGTACTTGGCGAAGCTCGTCACGTCCTCGAGCCGGGCGCCGATCTGCTGCGCGTAGAAGTCGACGGCGAAACGGCCGAGGCAGACGACGTCGAACCGGCGGCCGGCGGCGAAAGGCGTGGCGTTGCGCATCGGCGGGACGAAGGAGCGGACCTTTGGAGCGGAGGGCGATTGTCGCGTATCCGCAGGGGCAATTCAACGCCCACCGCGACGCGGATTTGGCATATCGTTCGGCTCGCCATGAGCATACCTGCCCGCCATGCCGCCGCGCTGGAGGTGGCGCTCGAAGCCGGCGCCCTCGCTCGCGATTTCTTCTCCCGGCGCGAGGCGCTGATCGTCGAGCACAAGAGCCCGCAGAATTTCGTCAGCCGTGCCGACCGGGCGGTCGAGGCGCTGATCGCCCAGCGGCTGGCCGCGGCGTTTCCCGACGATGCCTTCCTGGGCGAAGAGTCGGCGGCGACGCTGCCGCCCTCGGCCGAGCGGATCTGGGTCGTCGATCCGATCGACGGCACGCACAATTTCCTGCGCGGATCGCGCTACTACTGCATTTCGATCGCCTTCGTCGCGCAGGGCAGGACCGAGATCGGCGTCGTCTACGATCCCGAGCACGACGAGCTGTTCCACGCCCGGCGCGGCGAGGGCGCGCGACGGCGCCACGGCAACGACGAAGCGGTGATCCAGGCCAGCAATTGCTCGGCGCTGAGCGAAGCGTTCGTTGCGCTCGGCCACCACGATCGCTTTCCCGAGTCGCGCTACCTCGCGCTATCGCAAGCGCTGATGGATCGGGGGACGGCGACACGCAAGCTCGGCGCCGGCGCGCTTCAGCTCGCGCACGTCGCCGCCGGCAGGCTGGACGGCTTCGTCGAGCTGTCGCTCAACGCCTGGGACGCGCTAGCCGGGTTGCTGCTGGTCGCGGAGGCCGGCGGCTACGTCGCGCCGTTTCCCGGGCCGGACGGCTGGGGCCGGCCGGCGCCGGCGTTGGGCTGCGCGGCAGGCATCGCCGCCGAGTTGCAAGGCCTGGCGGGCGCCTGGTAGTGGCTGGTAGCGGCCGCCGCGGCTTGGGCTTCTAGCTTCGGCGACGCAACGCGAAAAACGTCCCGGCGGTGAGCAGCAGGCCGAGCAGCGCGAGTCCCACCCTCGACAGTGCCGGGACCGCCGTCGCCGACGCAACCGGGCCGGAACTGTTGACCTCGATGCTCGGCATCACCGAGTTTCCGGTGTCGTCGTTCTCCGTTCCATCGATCTGGGCGAATCCCGACTGCGAGAATGCGACATTGTTGTTGTCGTAGAAAAAGTTCTGGTTCGAGTTGCCGCTGAACTGGAAGCGGATCAGATAGAAGTTGCCCGCCTGGAGGGTCAGCGGAGCGATCGAAAAGGTGATGAACTGCAGGCCCGACGTCGTGAACGTCGCGCTGCCCGAGCGCAGGATGCTCTTGCCGGGGCCGACGTTGCCGCTGGCCGACGTGATCTGATCGACCTCGTAGCTGACGGTGACGCCGGTCAGGTCCTGCAGGAGCCCGATCGAGCTCAGCGTCTGGGTCGACGTGACCTGGAAGACGACCCCGCGGCTGACGGCCCAGCCGTCGTTGGAGTTGGTGGTGAAGACGTGTCCGACCGGATCGTTCGGCGGTATGAATACCGTCTGTGCGCTCGCGGCGCCCGCCAGGCCCAACACGGCCAGCCCAAGCACAGCGACCACGAATCTCGATATCCGCTCGCGTCCGACCATCGAAGCTCCCCCTGACGATGACTAGGCGTGGAAGCCGCATGCTGCCTGCGGGCGCGGCCGTTGGCAAGCAAGTCGTACTCATCGTCGTTGCGGTCCGTTGCATTCTCGCAACGGGCCGCGCGGCGATGCCGGTCGATCAGGGCTTCGGCGTACGCGCGAAATCGCCGGCGAAGACGCTGGCGAACGCGTCGGGCTTCACATACTTGCGCAACGCGGCATCGACTGCCGCTGAATCCAGCCGGCCGATGGCGGCGTCGATCCCGGCCGAGAACGCGAACGTGCGGCCGACATACTCCTGCTCGGCGATCCCTGCCGCGAGCGCCGCGTCCTGGCTGCGGGCCAGCGTGCGTTCCTGCAGCAGCGCGCGCGACGCTGCGGCGACCTCGTCGGCGGTGACGCCGTCGCGCGTCGCGCGCTCGAGCTCGTCGTGCACGTCGCGGCGCAGGCGGTCGAGATTCTCGGGCGCGAAGATCGCCGATACCGACAGCGTCGCGTTCGCCTCGAAGCTGCTGGCGTGCATGTTGCTCCCGATGCCGTAGCTCAGGCCGTCCTTCTGCCGGACGCGTTCCCACAGCCGCGAGTTGGTCGATCCGCCGAGGATATAGTTGGCGAGCAGCAGCGCTGCGTAGTCGGGATCGCTGTCGCGCAGCGCGAAGGACATCTCGCCGATCAGGAAGGCGTTGGCCTTGTCCGGCGTCTCGATCGGCATCGCTGCCGCGTGCTTGTCGATCAGCGGATCGGGAACGCGCTGGAATGGGCTGGGCGAGCGCCACGCGCCGAACAACCGCGTAAGCTGGGCCTTGACCGCATCGGCGTCGAAATCGCCGACGATGGCGACTTCGGCAGCGCCCGCGCCGTAGAAGCGACGGTGGAAATCGGCCAGCCGCTCGCGGCCGGCCGCCTGCAGCTCGGCCACCTCCTCGTCGAAGGTCGGCATGTAACGATCGTCGCCCTTCGGATACGGGTTGTCGTAACG
>DATEFZ010000257.1:0-7746 GCA_035280325.1 Casimicrobiaceae bacterium | reverse complement strand
GCTTCGGGCCACGCCTGCGGAGCGCGGAGCAGGGGCCCCGCGCGATCCTGGCGCGGGGATGCGACCGCGCAGCAGGCGGCCCCCGCCTTCGCTGCGCACGTTCCGAGGCGCGACGCTACGGCGGGGGGATCCCGGCAAGCCGCCGTCGCGGCCACGCGGGACTCATGCAGAGGTTCCCTAGGGAGGCGTCATGGTCTACGTGCGGGCGAATAATCCGGGACTATGGTCGGCTGTAGGCGCCGGTATCGGCACCGCGGCGGGGACGGCGCTCGGCAACAGTCCGCTCGGGCTCGCCCTCGGTGCCGGCCTGGGTCTGCTGTTTGCGGTCTGCCGCTTTCGCGCCGCGCGGCCGCGGCGGCTCCGCTAGCGCCGAATCGAGCCCTTCGCCGGGGATCCTGTGCACCGCATGGCCCTTCTGCTGCTCGCCGCCCTGTTCGCGGCCGGCCTGCACTACGTCATCTTGAGCGCCAAAGCCACGGCGCCGCCCGCGCTTTCGATGAACCTCGTTGCCGCGCTGCTGATCGGGGCGGTGATCTGGAACGGCGCGCTTTATGCACGCTTGCGCATCATGTCCTGACCCTGCGCGCCGCGGCGAGGCTGGCCGCGGTGGCTGAGAAAAAGGCCTTTCTGCTGCGTCTTGACCCGGGCGTCTGGACCGCGCTCGAGCGCCTCGCGCAGGGCGACCTGCGCAGCGTCAACGCCGAGATCGAGTATCTGCTTCGCGATGCCTTGTCGCGGCGCGGCGTCGAACCGCGGCCCAGGCCGCCGCCGACGTCCGGCAGGACCAAAGACCGTGGCGCCTTGGATTGAGCCGCTGGCGCGCGCGCTGGCCAAAGTCGACGCCTGTCGCGACCTCGACCTGCGCCCGGCGACGCCGCACGACGAGCAGGCGCTCTACGGGCTGCACCGAGAGGCGATGCGCGATTACGTCGAGGCCACCTGGGGCTGGAACGAGGAATGGCAGCGGGCCCACTTTGCCGTCCACTATGCGCCGCGGCGCAATGCCGTCATCGTGCGCCGCGATGACGACGCGCCGCTCGACATCGGCCGTCTCAGCCTGACGCTGCACTGGCGCTGGATTTTCCTGCGCGACATCGAGCTCGTCGCCGCTGAGCGCAACCGCGGCATCGGCAGCGCGGTGGTCGATGCGGTGATCGCAATGGCCGCGGCGCGGGCGCAGCACGTCGAGCTCAACGTGCTGGCGTGCAATCCGGCGCGCCGGCTCTACGCCAGGCTCGGCTTTCGCATCGTCAGCGACGACGGGGTGCGACTGCGGATGCGAACCTAGCCGGTCAGCCTCGGGCGGACATCGCCAGCACGCGGGCGAGCCAGGCGCCGATCGCGCGCACCTCGTCGATGCACACCGAGTGCTCCATCGGATAATCGTGCCATTCGACGTGGTAGCCGCTCGCCTGCAGCGCCTGGCGCGATGCGACCCCCCAGTCGTGGCGGACGACCGGATCGGCGGTGCCGTGCGCCATGAAGATCGGCACGTCGCGGTTGGGAGCCGCGCCTTCGGTCGCCAGCGTCGCACCCTGAATCAGGTAGCTCGACAGCGCCATGATGCCGGCCAGCCGCTCGGCATGGCGCAGTCCGGTGTACAGCGCGACGGCGCCCCCCTGCGAAAATCCCGCCAGCACGATGCGGCCGGCCGGCACGCCGCGCGCCTTTTCCCGCCCGATCAGCGCCTCCACTTCGCCTTGCGACTGGCGTACGCCGGCCAGATCGGCGCGGTGGGTCAGGTCCGCCGCCGCGATGTCGTACCAGGCGCGCATCCGCATGCCGTTGTTGATCGCGACTGCGCGCACCGGCGCGTGCGGAAAGACGAAGCGCAGCGCAGGCTGCGCCGGCAATCGGAGCTCGGGGACGACCGGCACGAAATCGTTGCCGTCGGCGCCGAGCCCATGCAGCCAGATCACGCTCGCGGTCGGATCCGGGGCCGTCTGCAATTCGACCGCAGTCAACAGCTCGGGCATGGCGCGGGATTCTACCGGAGGCCGGAGGCTTTTATCGCGCCGAGCGCGCGCCAAAGACAAGCGCAACGACTGGCACCCCGGCCCTGTCTAAGCGATTGGAACGGGCGTACAATCCGCGCCTCGATACGGCGGGCGACACGATCGCCCGACCGTGGTGGCGGCCCTACCCGTGACCGCGCGATCCAGAACACGATTTTGGAGACAGGCATGTCCCCCTCATCCAGCGGCGCGGTCGCGCTGCGCGACGTCAGTCTCGACGACAAATACCAGCTCGAGTCCGGCCGCGTCTACCTGACCGGCGTCCAGGCGCTGGTGCGGCTTTTGATCCTGCAGCGCCAGCGCGACGTCGCCGCCGGGCTCAACACTGCCGGCTTCGTCTCCGGCTATCGAGGCTCGCCGCTGGGCGGGCTCGACCAGTCGCTGTGGTCGGCGGCGAAATTCCTCGAACGCGCGCACATCAGGTTCCAGCCGGGACTGAACGAGGATCTCGCGGCGACCTCGATCTGGGGCAGCCAGCAGGTCAACATGTATCAGGGCGCGCGCTACGACGGCGTCTTCGCCATGTGGTACGGCAAGGGCCCGGGGGTCGATCGCTGCGGCGACGTGTTCAAGCACGCCAACCACGCCGGTACCTCGAAGCACGGCGGCGTGCTGGTGCTGGCCGGCGACGACCACGCCGCGAAGTCGTCGACGCTGCCCCACCAGTCCGACCATCAGTTCTCCGCGGCGATGATGCCGGTGCTGTATCCGTCGTCGGTGCAGGAGATCATCGACCTCGGGCTGCACGGGTGGGCGATGAGCCGCTACTCGGGGCTGTGGGTCGGCTTCAAGTGCGTTTCGGACACCGTCGAGAGCTCAGCATCGGTCACCATCGATCCCGACCGGGTCGAGCTGGTCATGCCGGACGACTTCCCGTTCCCGCCCGACGGCGTCCACATCCGCTGGCCCGACGGATTCCTCGCCACCGAGGCGCGGATGCAGGACTACAAGATCTACGCCGCGTTGCACTACTGCCGCGCCAACCGGCTGAACCGGATCGTGATCGACAGCCCGAAGCCGCGGCTCGGCATCATCACCTCGGGCAAGAGCTATCTCGACGTGCGGCAGGCGCTGGACGACCTCGGCATCAGCGAGTCCGATGCCGCCGAGATCGGCATCCGTCTGTTCAAGGTGGCGATGCCCTGGCCGCTCGAGCCCGAGGGCGTGCGCCATTTCGCCGAGGGCCTGGACGAGATCCTGGTGGTCGAGGAAAAGCGCCAGATCGTCGAGTACCAGCTCAAGGAGCAGCTCTACAACTGGCGCGGCGACGTCCGCCCGCGCGTCGTCGGCAAGTTCGACGAGAAAGGCGAATGGGTCCGCCCGCACGGCGACTGGCTGCTGCCGGCGGCAAGCGAGCTGACGCCGGCGATGATCGCGCGAGTGATCGCGCAGCGCATCGCCCGCCTCGAGCTGCACCCGCGGCACAAGGAAAGGATCGAAAGCCGCGTCGCCTTCATCAACGCCAAGGAAGCGGCGCTGGCCAAGCCCAAGATCACCCTGCAGCGCATCCCGTATTTCTGCTCCGGATGCCCGCACAACACGTCGACCAACGTGCCCGAAGGCAGCCGCTCGACCGCGGGCATCGGCTGCCACGTGATGGCGATCTGGATGGACCGCTCGACGTCGACCTTCACGCACATGGGCGGCGAGGGCGTGCCGTGGATCGGCCAGGCGCCGTTCACCGACGTCAAGCACATCTTCGCCAACCTGGGCGACGGCACCTACTACCACTCGGGCGTGCTGGCCATCCGGGCCGCGGTCGCCGCCAAGGTCAACATCACCTACAAGATCCTGTACAACGATGCGGTGGCGATGACCGGTGGGCAGCCGGTCGACGGGCCGATCTCGCCGGCGATCATCGCCCGGCAGGTCGCCGCCGAAGGCGTGCAGAAGATCGTCGTCGTCAGCGATGACCCCGACAAGTATCCGTCCGGCTATTTCGCTCCCGGCATCGCGATCCATCACCGCGACGAACTCGACCGCGTGCAGCGCGAATTGCGCGACACGCCCGGCTGCACGGTGCTTTTGTACGACCAGACCTGCGCCGCCGAGAAGCGGCGCCGCCGCAAGCGCGGCAAGTACCTGGATCCGGCGCGGCGGGTGTTCATCAACGAGCTGGTATGCGAAGGCTGCGGCGACTGCGGCGTCAAGTCGAACTGTGTCTCGGTGGCTCCGGTCGAGACCGAGTTCGGACGCAAACGGACGATCGATCAGAGCTCGTGCAACAAGGACTATTCGTGCGTCAACGGCTTCTGCCCGAGCTTCGTCACCGTCGAAGGCGGAACGCTGCGCAAACCGAGGCGCGCCGACGCGATCGATTTCCCGGGACTGCCCGAGCCGTCGCTGCCCGGCACGACCGAGCCCTACGGAATACTGGTGACCGGGATCGGCGGCACCGGCGTGGTCACCATCGGCGCACTGCTGGGCATGGCGGCGCACATCTCGGGCAAGGGTTGCAGCGTGCTCGACATGACGGGGCTGGCGCAGAAGAACGGCGCGGTCGTGTCGCACGTGCGGATCGCCGATCATCCGGAGCAGCTCTACGCGACGCGCATCGCCGCCGGCGAGGCGAAGCTGGTGCTGGCCTGCGACATCCTGACCGGGGTCGGCGACGAGGCCGTGGCCAAGATGCAGAAGGGCGTGAGCAAGGCGCTGGTCAACACCGCGCTGGTGATGCCGGCCGGATTCACCCGCGATGCCGATCTGAAGTTTCCGCTGGGCTCGATGGAGCACGAGATCCGCGATGCGGTGGCGCCGGGCGACGCCGAGTTTCTCGACGCGGCGCGGCTCGCCACCGGGCTGATGGGCGACTCGATCGCCACCAATCTGTTCATGGTCGGCTACGCCTATCAGCGCGGCCTGATCCCGCTGGCCGAGGACGCGATCCTGCGGGCGATCGAATTGAACGGCGCCGCGGTCGAGTCGAACAAGCAGAGCTTCCGCTGGGGCCGCCTCGCCGCGGTCGATCCGGCCCGCGTCGAGGCAGCTGCGGTGCCGAAGGCAGCGGCGCCCGATTCGCAGCGGCTGTCGGAATCTCTCGACGAGATGATCGCGCGCCGCGCGGCGTTCCTGACCGATTACCAGGACGAGGCGTACGCCAGGCGCTACACCGATTTCGTCGCCAAGGTGCGCGCTGCCGAGTCGGCGCGGCTGCCCGGGCGCTCGGCGCTGGCCGAGGCGGTGGCGCGATACTACTTCAAGCTCTTGGCGGTCAAGGACGAGTACGAGGTGGCGCGGCTGTACGCCGACGGCGACTTCGAGCGCCGCGTGGCGGCGCAGTTCGAGGGTGACTACAAGTTGCGGTTCCACCTCGCGCCGCCGCTGTCGAACAAGCCCGACGCGGTGAGCGGCGAAGCGAAGAAGAGCAGCTACGGACCGTGGATGATGACGGCGTTTCGCGTGCTGGCAAGGATGAAGGGCCTGCGCGGCACGGCGTTCGACGTTTTCGGCCGGACGCACGAGCGCCGCACCGAGCGACAGCTGATCACCGATTACGAGGCGCTGTTGGACGAACTGCTGCCACGGCTCGCCGATCACAACCACGCGATCGCGGTCGACTTGGCCGGCATCCCCGAGCACATCCGCGGCTACGGCCACGTCAAGGAGCGCCATCTGCGCGCGGCGAAGGCGAAGGAAGCCGAGCTGGTCGCGGCGTTCCGCTCGGCGGCGCCTGGCGCTGCGGCGGCGCTGGCGGCGATCAAGGTCGCGGCCTGAAGAGCCGATCTGCGCCGACCGGGCACGGCGCGGGAAAACCAAAGGCGCGGCGGGCCGACGGCGACGCCGACCGACGCTTCAGAACGCGACGGCCGCCCTGCCCTTGAGCTTGAGGATTTCGCGCGCCTCGTCGGGGCTGGCGATCTCCAGCCCCAAGGCTTCGATCATCGCGCGCGCCGCGCGCACCTGGGCCGCGTTCGATTCGGCGAGCCGGCCCGGGCCGAGCCACAAGCTGTCTTCCAGGCCGACGCGGACGTTGCCGCCCATCGCCGCCGACATCGCCGCGACCGGAAGCTGGTTGCGACCGGCGCCGAGGACGCTCCAGCGGTACTGGTCGCCGAACAGGCGGTCGGCGGTGCGCTTCATGTGCGCGACGTCGTCCGGGTGCGCTCCGATCCCTCCCAGGATGCCGAACACGCTCTGGATGAACAGCGGCGGCTTGACGATGCCGCGCTCGAAGAAATGCGCCGCCGTGTACAGGTGGCCGATGTCGTAGCACTCGATCTCGAAGCGCGTGTGGTTGTCGGCGCAGGAGGTCAGGATGTGCTCGATGTCCTTGAAGGTGTTGCGGAAGATGCGTTCGTCCGAGGTCGCCAGATAGCTTCGTTCCCAGTCGTACTTGAAGCTGCGAAAGCGCCGGAGCATCGGGAACAGCCCGAAGTTCATCGAGCCCATGTTGAGCGATGCCACTTCGGGCTTGAGCTCAAGCGCCGGCTGCAACCGCTCCTCGATGGTCATCGTCGCCGCGCCGCCGGTCGTGAAGTTGATCACCACATCGCTGCGCCGGGCGATGTCGGCGGCGAAGATGCGGAAATACTTCGGGTCCTGCGTCGGGTGGCCGTCGACCGGATCGCGCGCGTGCAGGTGCACGATCGCGGCGCCCGCTTCCGCCGCCCCTACCGCCGCGTCGGCGATCTCCTCCGGCGTCACCGGCAGATACGGCGACATCGACGGGGTATGGATCGATCCGGTGATCGCGCAGGTGATGATGACCTTGCGGCCCTGGGCTGCTGCCATGAAAGTTTCCTTTAGAGCCGGTTGACGGCCCTAGTCGAAATCGGGCTGTTCGCGCTTGTGCGCGAGCAGCGCCATCAGGCGCCGATCGCGCCAGCGGGTCTTGGCGTCGCGTTCGGTGACCGGGCGTAGCGCGCCGAGCGCGGCGGCGACCCGCGCCGCGTTTTCCGCCTCCCACACCGCCGGCCCGGGCGGATCGGCGGCCAGATGGCGAAAGAAATCGCCGTAGCGCGCGCAGTAGTCGCCGACGCCCTCCGGCGCATTCAGCTCGATCGTGGCCAGCGGTCCCATGAACGCCCAGCGCAGGCCAAGACCGTCGCGGATCGTCTTGTCGAGATCGTCGGGCGAGACGTAACCCTCGCCGACCAGGCGCATCGCCTCCGCCAGCAGCGCGCCCTGCAGCCGGTTGAGCACGAAGCCCTCGAGCTCGCGGCGAACGACGATCGGCACCTGGCCGACCGACTCGAGCAAGCGCTGCGCGCGCTCGATCGTCGCCGGCGCAGTCCACGGCGCGCCGCACAGCTCGACCACCGGCAACAGGTGCGGCGGATTGACGGGGTGCACGACGAGGCAGCGCGCCCTCCCCGGCAGCGTTGCGGTGAATTGCGATGGCGGGATCGCCGAGGTCGAGCTGGCGAGCACCGCATCCCGTCGCGCGCAACGATCGAACAGGGCGAACACCTCGCGCTTGATCTCGACCTTCTCGGGCAGGTTTTCCTGCACCCAGTCGGCGCCGGTCACCGCCGCCTCGATCCCGGGCGCGAGCTCGACGCGGCCCAGCGCGGCGGCCGCATCGGCGACCAGTGCGTAATCCTGCTGCTCGGCGAGACTGGCGGCGATGTAGGCGCGGGCGCGCTCGACCTGACCGGCGTCGCTGTCGAACAGCCGCACGCGGGCGCCGGCGCGCGCGAAAACCATCGCCCACGACCGGCCGATCAGCCCGGCGCCCACGACAGCTATCGTCTGGTCCATCGTCCTTGCGTTGGCAGCGCCCGGCCGCGGG
>DATEFZ010000256.1:0-29730 GCA_035280325.1 Casimicrobiaceae bacterium | reverse complement strand
CGCGCCCTGCGCGGCGACCGCCGCGACCGCGTCGCTGAGCGCCGCGGTATCGCCGGTTCCGGCGTGCGCAAGCTGGGCCAGCGCCGCGTCGGCGTCCTGCTGCAATCGCTCGTCGCCGACCAGTTCGGCGTCGTGCCGAAGCGCGGTCAGGTCGGATGAAAGCTTCTCGCGCGCCGCCGCGTCGCCCGGCGCGCTCTTGTAGGCGGCCAGCGTTTCCGGCAGCGCCGAGCGCAGGTCGACCATCGCGGCCTCGACGGTCTCGGTCTCGGCCTCGGACGGGCTCGGCGCCACGCCCAGGCGCCGGTCGACCAGCGGGGTGATCAGGCGATCGCGATCGGGCCGTTGCTGCTCGACGGCTTCGATGTAGAAGCCGAGCCCGGACAGCGACTCGGCCAGCATCTCGAGGTCGTCATCGCGCACCGGCGCATCGGTCTGCGCGTAGCCGTCGATCTGCTCCTGGCAAAGCTCGAGCAGGCGCAAGGCGCTGTCGAGACCGAGCATCTTGAGCGCGCCGGCGATCTGCTTGCTGTCGCCGGCCAGCGTGGCGAGCTCGGCCCGTTTGCCGTTGTCGCGGAAGAAAGAATCCAGCACCTGTTCCATGTGCCGCAGGTTGGTCTGGATTTCGCGCGCCACCTGCGCGAGGAGCAGGCGCTCCTGGGCGCGGCGCGCCATTTCGTCCAGCAGCGGGGCACCTGCGACCGCAGGCGTGGGCTTGTTCTGCTGCGCGGCATCGACCCGCGCCAGCATCGCGTCGACCTGCTGCGGAAGCTCGGCGGATTTGGCGCCGAAATGCTCGATCGTCGATTCGGCGAGCAGCAGCGCAGTCGCGAACTCCATCGCCATCTGCTCGGAGACGGCGCCGGCCCGCAGCTTGTCGGCGCGGCTGGACAGGCCGCCGACCAGGCGCGACAGCGACGGCTCGCCGATGGCGCGCATGCGGTCGGAGAGACCGGCCATCGTCTGCTTGAGCTTAGGCAGGTTGTCGGCGCGGCCGCCGGTGATCTTCAGCCACAGGTCCTTGACGCCGGCGAGCTGATCGCGCGCCTCGCGCAGCAACGGCTGCAGCCGCAGCACGTCGGCCGACAGCACGTCGGCGGTCGGGATCAGTCCGGTCAGATGGAACGCCCGCTGCACCGCCTGCGTCTGCGCCCCGATCGGCGCGCTGATCGCGACGTAGTACAGCACTTCGCGGCGCATGCGGTCGGAGACCTTGGCCGAGCCTTCGACGAAGCGCCGGATCTGGAGGTCGATGCGGCCGCAGAGCTGCTTGACGCCGAAGCCGCATTCGACGCCCTTTTCGACGATGCTCTCGAGCAACGCGCCGACGGTCCACCAGAACGCGCGTTGCGACGAATGCGTCTGCACGTCCTCGATGCCCTGCACCGCCGTGCGCATCAGCTTCGAGCTTTCTTCGTCACCGCGCAACCACGCCAGCAGGCCGCGCTGGTACTGGCGCCGCTGCTTGATCAGGTACGACGGCAGCTTCTGCGGCGTGACCGCCTTGAGCGCCGCGATCTTCGGCGCACGCGGCGACAGGTCGGGGAAGAACAGGTCGGTCGGCGACGAGTTCTTGACGCCACGCGACTGTTGCATCTGCTCGTATTCGGGGAACAGCTTGAGCGGTAGCGGGTTGGCGCCGCCGACCAGCTCGTCCAGGTAGATGCGAAGCTTGCGCAGCGCCCGGTCGGCCAGCGTCGCACCGGGGGCCGCCGCGTCGGGTGCAGCCTCCTCCAGGCGCGACAACAGCCGCTCGACTTCCTCGGTATAGGCGGCGACCGCGTCCAGGCCGACCATCTGCAGGGCGCCGGCCGCCTGGTGGACGTGCGCCCGCGCCTGCCTGAGCGCCGTCGGGTCCGCGGGCGCGGCACCGACAGCGCCGAGCGAATCCAGGCCGCGGCCGAGGGCCTGGTCTATCTCGCCATGGACCCAGGACAGCGGTCCGAGGTCGAAGTCCTGCGCGGTTTCGCTAGCCATGATGGGCACGATTCATCCGGAGATCGTCGGCTCGGCACCGAGGGCACGCAAGAAGCGCGCCCGACCGTACTCGCCGGCGCGCCTTATACCGTCATACCTTGAAGCCGGCGACCGAGCTGCGCAGCTCGGCGGCCAGCTTGGTGAGCTGACCGATCGAGACGTTGGTCTGCTTGGTTCCCTCGGTCGTCTCCTCGGTGATCTTGAGGATGCCCTGCATGCCGCGCGTCACATCCGACACCGACGTCGACTGCTTTTGCGTCTGCGCCGAGATGCCGCCGATCAGCTCGGCGAGCTCGCGCGACACCCGCCGGATTTCGTCCAGCGCCTGCCCGGCGGCGTCAGAAAGCTTGGTCCCCTCGACCACGCCCACGGTGCTCTTTTCCATCGCCGCCACCGCGTCCTGGGTGTCGGCCTGAATCGTCTTGACGATCGCCTCGATCTGCTTGGTCGCCTCGCCCGAGCGCTCGGCCAGCCGCTGCACTTCCTCGGCGACGACGGTGAAGCCGCGACCGGCCTCGCCGGCGGACGCCGCCTGGATCGCCGCGTTAAGCGCCAGCACGTTGGTCTGCTCGGTGATGTCCGAGATCAGCTCGACGATCTCGCCGATCTCCAGCGACGATTCGCCCAGGCGCTTGATCCGCTTGGCGGTGTCCTGGATCTGGGTGCGGATCTCGTTCATGCCCGATATCTGGTTGTGCACCGCCTCGCCGCCCTTTTCGGCTGCCGCCAGAGACTGCTGCGCGACCCGGGCCGATTGCGCCGCGCTCTGCGACACCTCGTTGATCGACTGCGCCATCTGCAGCACCGACGCCGACGCCTGCTGGATCTCCTTGTTCTGCCGCTGCGAGGCTTCGTACAGCCGGTTCGAGATCGCCTGCGCGTCGGTCGTCGCCTTGGCCACCTGGTCGGTCGCCGAGTTGATGCCGCGAACCAGGGTGCGCAGCTCCTCGATGGTGAAGTTGATCGAATCGGCGATCGCTCCGGTGACGTCCTCGGTCACCGACGCCTGCACCGTCAGATCGCCGTCGGCGAGGTTGCCCATCTCGTTCAGCAACCGCAGAATCGCTTCCTGGTTGCGCTTGTTCTCCTGCTCGCTTTCGAACGCGCGCACGCGGCCGTCCTCGCGCGACACCCAGCCGTAGGCGATCAGCGCGATCAGCGCCAGCGCGGCGCACAGCATCGCCAGCCAGAACGTGATGTTGCGGACCGTAGTCTGGCGCTCGTATTCGTCGGTCAGCGCGGTCGCATCCTTGAGCAGCGGCTCGGAATCCTGGTAGATCCCGCGCGCCGCCTGCTTGGCCAGCACCAGGCGCTGCATGTTCTTCAGGATCGCGTTGACGCCGGCTTCGTAGCCGACCGCCCGCTTCTGCAGCTCGACCAGCGACGCGCGCGCGTCTTCGGCGCGCACCGGCGAGGCCAGCCGCAGCGAGTCGCTGCCCTTGAGCAGCCCGTTCAGGACGTCGCGGAAGCTGCCGGTATCCTTGCCCAGCAGGAAAGCCACCTCCGGGTCGACTTCGTCGGACGACACCAGCGAGTTGGCGTTCTTGGCGATCCGTTGCGACAGCACGGCAAGCTGGTTGGTGTAATCGAGCTCGTGCAGGGTGCCGCCGGCGGAGGAGATCTGCGCCGCGGCCTGCTCGGCCAGCTCGAGCAGCGCGCTGTTGCCCTGGTTGATGCTGTCGAGACCCTTGGACAGCGACAGGAGCGCCGCCTGGTTGTCGACCACCGTGGTTGCGTTCTTTTCGACCCGATCCCACCGCGTCGCGAGCGTGGCCAGCGACTTCTGCAGCGCTTCGTTGCCGGCGACGTCGAGGCTCACGCCGCGGACCGTGCCGCCCTTGGTCAGGGCGTCCAGGTCGGCGCGGAACCGATCGCGCGAGTCCTTGACCGCCTCGAACGCGCCCGGGCTGCCCTGCACCGCCAGCGCCGTGCCTCGCGCCAGGCGCTGCGACAGCATCTGCATCTCGGTGGCCGTCGTCGAGCTCGCGTTCTCCTGCGAGGTGACTCGATAGTTGAAGTACAGCATCACCGCGGCCAGGGCGATGAACAGCAGCAGCAGGATGCCGAGGATCTGGTACTGCCGGGCGATCGGCAGATGGCCGATGAACGGCAGGCGCCCGGGCTGCTTGACCTCGGCGGTCGCCGTGCGCATCTGGTCCATGATCGACGGAGAAGCCAGAGGATCGTAGCCCCGCTGCGCGCCGCTCATCTTGACCTGCGTGGTCGGCTCCTCGAGATCGGGATCGACAACCGCCGAGCCGTTGCCGGCGCCCGCGCCCAAAAGGCCCCTCAGTGTGAATGCCATGTTGCCTCCCTGCCGATTGCGTGATTCCTCAAGGCTACAACCCTACCTGGAGAAACGCCGGGTCCTGCGCCAGCAGGGCCAGGTCGATTTCCTGCCATCCGCCGCCGCTCCTGTCGGTCCAGCGCGCGCCGTACCAGGCCGGCGCGGCGGCCGGCGGATCGGCCGATTCGAGCTCGGCCAGATTGCTCAAGCCGAGCACCCGCGAGACGACCAGCCCGGCGCGCAGTTCGCCGACGCGCGGGCCGAAGAGCACCATCCGCGCCGACTGGCTCGATCCGGCAGCCGGCGGCTCGATGGCGTGTCCCAGGAATCCAGCGAAGTCGATCACGCTGTACAGATTGCCGCGGATGTTGGCGACGCCCAGATACCAGGGCTTGGTCAGAGGTACCGTCGTCATCGCCGGCACCGCGATGACCTCGCCGGCGTCCGCCAGTCTGATCAGCCATTGCGCCCCCGCGCAGGCGAGGCCCAGTCGCGACTGCTCGACCTGCTGCGTCGTCTTTGCCGCAAGGCGCGCCGCGAGCTCCTGCTGGAACGCGCGGAGGTCGAGCTTGGCGGCGCGGGCCATCGTAGTCGATCAGCCCAGCGCCGCGATCTTGGCGATCAGCTCGTCGCGATTCACCGGCTTGACGATGTAGTCGCGAGCGCCCTGGCGCATGCCCCAGATCTTGTCCGTTTCCTGCGTCTTCGATGTGCACAGGATCACCGGCACGCTGCGCGTGGCGGGATCGCGGCTGATCGCGCGCGTCGCCTGGAACCCGTTCAGGCCCGGCATCACGACGTCCATCAGGATCACGTCCGGCTTGACGGTCTTCGCCTTCAGGATGGCGTCCTCGCCGTTGTCGCTGGCGACGACCTCGTAGCCGGCCTTGGTCAGCATGTCGTTCAGGACATGCCGCTCGGTCGGCGAGTCGTCGACGATCAATACGCGCTTTATCGGCATTGTTTCCCCAGCATGGCTTCCCCCTCCTCGAAGCTTTCGCGCCTGACGGCGCGACCCCTAGTCGTCAGTGCGTGGCGGCCTTGACGTGCGTCCCCACGGCCTTGAGCAGGCTTTCCTTGGTGAACGGCTTGGTCAGGTACTGATCGGAGCCGACCATCCGCCCCCGCGCCCGGTCGAACAGGCCGTCCTTGGACGACAGCATCACGACCGGGGTCAGATGGAAGCGAGTGTTCTTCTTGATCAACGCGCAGGTCTGGTAGCCGTCGAGGCGGGGCATCATGATGTCGACGAAAATCAGGTCGGGCTGGTGGTCGGTGATCTTGGCCAGGGCGTCGAAGCCGTCCTCGGCCAGGATGACCGTGCAGCCGGCCTGGAGCAGGAAGATCTCGGCGCTGCGACGAATCGTATTGCTGTCGTCGATCACCATGACCTTCGCACCCGCCAAGGCGGTTGAATCCGGCAATTCGATGTCTCCCGCGTCGTAGCTTAAGCTCGCGCCAACCGCCAGGGTTTCCATTGCTATCCTTCGAAAGTCTGCCACGGATGCGGCTAAATGCCTAGAGCATAATCCTTGCCAGAACGGCTAAACCCGAGGTTTTTGAGCGATTTGCAACATTGGATACAGCGAATTTGAGCCTGAAACTGCCGCTGACGGGCAGCAGGCCCCTTGCGCGACACAGGCGCCCGGCCCCGACGGCCTGCGGATGGGCGGGCTGTTTCAGGCGTTCTGCCGGCGCCAAACCGGACCATCGACGGGTGGAAAACAGTGGTGCAAGCGCCGGGGGCGATCGGCCGGCGGGGCTGCCGCGCCGGTGCGCGGGCGGCGACCCGGAACCGCCTGCCGCTGGCCGGGCGGCCGTTCAGGGCTGGCTATCGGCCGAGGAACATGCGGTAGGCCGGATTGGCGGTCTCCTCGACGCAGTAGTAGCCCAGCCGCTTCAAAAAGGTGCGGAACTCGCCCTGGTCCGAAGGCGGGACCTGCATCCCGACCAGCACGCGCCCGTGGTCGCCGCCCTGGTTGCGGTAATGGAAAAGGCTTATGTTCCAGCCCCGGCTCATGCTGTTCAGGAACCGCATCAATGCGCCAGGCCGCTCGGGAAACTCGAACCGGTACAGGATTTCGTGTTCGGCCGCCGGCGCGTGGCCGCCGACCAGGTGCCGCACGTGCAGCTTGGCCATCTCGTTATCGGAGAGGTCGAACGCCTTGATCTTCCGGGCGTGCATCGCCCGCAACAGCGCCGCAGTCTCGTTGCGGTTGGCCACTTCGACCCCGACGAACAGGTGCGCCACCCGCGGATCGGCGTAGCGATAGTTGAACTCGGTGATGCTGCGCTTGCCGAGCAGCGCGCAGAACTCGCGAAAGCTGCCGGGGCGTTCCGGTATGGTCACCGCGAAGATCGCCTCCCGCGCCTCGCCCAGCTCGGCCCGCTCGGCGACGAAGCGCAGCCGGTCGAAATTCATGTTGGCGCCGCAAGCCAGCGCCACGAACGTACGCCCCCTCGGCCGGTGGCGCTCGCACCAGGCCTTGACTCCGGCGACCGACAGCGCGCCGGCGGGCTCGAGCACGGCGCGCGTGTCCTCGAACACATCCTTCACCGCGGCGCAGATGGCGTCGGTGTCGACCGTGATCATGTCGTCGACCAGCTGGCGGCAGATCCGGAACGTCTCCTTGCCGACCTGCTTGACCGCGACGCCGTCGGCGAACAGCCCGACGTGGCCGAGGCGCACGCGCCGTCCGGCGGCGAGCGAGCGCGCCATCGCGTCGGAGTCTGCCGGCTGCACGCCGATCACCCGGATCCCCGGGCGCACCCGCTTGACGTAGGAGGCGATGCCGGCGATCAACCCGCCGCCGCCGACCGCGACGAAGATCGCGTCGAGCGGTCCCTGGCATTGGCGCAGGATTTCGACCGCGATCGTGCCCTGTCCGGCGATCACGTCGGGATCGTCGTAGGGATGGATAAACGTCGCCCGCGTCGATTTCTGCAGCTTGAGCGCGCGGGCGTAGGCGTCGCTGTAAGAATCGCCGTGCAGCACCACCGTCGCACCGCGGGCCTCGACCGCCTGGATCTTGATCGTCGGCGAGGTGACCGGCATGACGATCGTCGCCTTGCAGCTCAATCGCTGCGCGGCCAGCGCAACGCCTTGCGCGTGGTTGCCGGCCGACGCCGCGACGACGCCACGGGCCCGCTCGGCGGCGGAAAGATGCGCCATCCGGTTGTACGCGCCGCGCAGCTTGAACGAAAAGACTTCCTGCTCGTCCTCGCGCTTGAGCAGCACGCGATTGCCGATCCGCCGCGACAAGAGCGGCGCGGGATCGAGCGGCGTCTCGATCGCGACGTCGTAGACCTTGGCGGTCAGGATTTTCTGCAGGTAGTCGACCGGCACTTTGGTCTTGGCGCGAATGTTCAAGCGAGGCAGCGAGGGTAGCAGAAAGCCTGCGCGCGATGAGCTGTCGAGCGCCCAACGCGCGCGGCCCCGGCGCGCGTTAGGGAACCTCTGCATAAGTCCCGCGTGGCCGCGACGGCGGCTTGCCGGGATGAGCTGCGCGAAGCGACGCGAAGCCCATGGCAGGTCCCATGCGCGAGCGGCGCGACAAAGCAGATCGCCCCTCATTTGCCAACTGAGGCCGCGTCCCATCCGGGTTTCGCCGCAATGGCCTCATCTGCGTCGTTGCGCGACTTGCGAATAGGCCGAGCTATTCGCTGCGTCGCGACGCCCAGCATCTGAAGCCATTGCGGCAGAAACGCGGCTCATGTGGGACTTTTGCAGAGGTTCCTTAGACGTAATCGGGAGCGATCACCGCCTTGACCGCGACCGCGACTTCGTGCTCGCGCACCCGGCCGGAAAGCCACCACAGCGCGCCGGGAACGATGCTCCACGACGCGTCGACGCCCGAAAGCAGCCAGGCGACCGTCGCGCCCAGCGTCGGCTGGTGGCCGACGATCAGCGACGGCTCGCGCGCATCGGGCCAGCCGGCGACACCGAGGACCGTGCCGACCGAAGCGCCGGGCGCGAGCTCGGACACGATGCGAAATTCGCGGCGCAGCGTCCGCGCCGTCTGTTGCGCACGATGGGCGGGGCTGACCAGCACGCGAGCCGTCCTCGGCAGACGAGCGTCCAGCCAGGCACCGACGCGCTCGGCTTGCCTCACGCCGGTCGCGCTCAAGGCGCGATCGAGGTCGGGCTCGCCGGGCTCGGCGTCGGCGTGCCGCCAGAGGACGAGCTCCATCGGCGCCCGCGGCCCGGCCGCAGCCTCAAGCGGACGAAAGCGCGAGCCACAGGCAGGCGCCCTTCGCGTCGCGGTCGAGCTCGATCAGGTAAGCGTGGTGCGCGGCCAGCTCCTCCGGCGACGGTACCAGCAGCAGCACCGGCGGGAGGCCTGCCGCGCTCGGCGAGATGCCCTGCTCGAGGCGCGGCGCGGCAAACTCGATCAGCAGCGATTCCTGGCCGCGCGTCATCGCCAGGTAGACCTCGGCCAGGAGCTGAGCGTCGAGCAGCGCGCCGTGCAGCGTCCGATGCGCGTTGGCGACGCCGAATCGCTCGCAAAGAGCATCGAGAGTGTTGCGCTTGCCGGGAAACTGCTCGCGCGCGAGCGCCAGCGTATCGACGACCTCGGCCGCCACCGCGGCGCTCGACGGCCGGCCGAGCCGGACGAGCTCTTCGTCGAGGAAAGCGATGTCGAACGGCGCGTTGTGGATGATCCACTGCGCCCCGCTGGCGAATTCGACGAACTCGTCGGCGATCTCGCCGAACTTCGGCCGGTCGCGCAGCATCTCCCACGACAGGCCGTGCACGTCGGTCGCGCCGAGATCGATGTCGCGGTCGGGGTTGATGTAGAAGTGGACGCTGCGGCCGGAGAGGCGGCGATCGACAACCTCGACCGCCGCGAGCTCGATGACGCGGTGCTGCTTCGGGTCGAGCCCCGTCGTTTCGGTATCGAGTATCAATTGGCGCATTCGGCTCGCGGCAGCGGCGGCGTCAGGTCCGGTACCGCTTGATCGTCGCCTGGATCTCGGCGATCGCACGCTCGATCTCGTCGTCGGTCAGATCGCGCTGGATCCCCTTGCGGTCGGTGAGGGTCAGCGTGCGGTCGATCTCGGTCTGGAACTCTCCCAAGCCGAGCGTCTCGGTGATCGTCGTCGTCGGCTCGTCGGTCAGCGTCTCCGGACCCCAGCGCACGACGATCAGCGACAGGTTGTCGCCCTCGGGGCCGCCGCGAATCTCGGCCTCGCGCATCAGCACCGGCGACGACTTCAGTATCGGCGCGCCGGTCAGCGCTCGCGCGATCTCCTCCTGCGGATAGACGCTCCACAGGCCGTCGGTGCACAGCACGATCAGGTCGCCGTTGCGAAGCGGCGTGCGCCGCGACATGTCGATCACCGGCTCGACCAGGCCGCCGAGGCAGCTGAATATCTTGTTGCGGTCGGGATGGTTGGCGACCTCGTGCGTTCCGATCAGGCCCTGGTCGACCAGGTACTGCACTTTCGAATGATCCTTGGTCTGACCGATCAGTCCGCCCTGCCGGAACAGGTACAGGCGCGAATCGCCGACGTGCGCCCAGTACGCGTAGTTGGCCTGCACCACGCATCCGACGCAGGTCGTGCGCGGAGTTTCCAGCATCGAGAACTGGTTGGCGTACGAGCCGAGCGCCTGGTGGGCGCGAATCATCGAATCCTGCAGGAACTTGAGCGGATTCTTCAGCGTCGGCTTCGCTTCCTGCTGGAAGCGCTCGATGAACAGCCGCACCGCGATCTGCGCCGCGATCTCGCCGCCGGCGTGCCCGCCCATGCCGTCGGCGACGACCAGCAGCAGGGTGTCGCGACTGTAGGTGTAGGCGAGCCGGTCCTGGTTGATCTTGCGCTGGCCCTTGCGGCTGTCCTGGAATATCGTGAAGCGCATCTGTCACATCACTTCGGTGAACAGGCGCTTCTTCAGGTTGTCGATGAAGGTGAGCTTGCGCTTGCGCGGCGCGATGTCGCGGATCGCCTTCTGCAGCGCGAAGACGCTTTGCGGGCGCTCGAGCGGGTCGAGCTTGAGGCACCAGTCGATGACCTCGAGCACGTTGTCCGAATAGGCGCCGGCCCAGATCTTCTTCGCCGACACGAGGTGATCTTCGTTCAGCCGGGCGTCGGCGGCCTGCGGAGCAAACGCGGCGAGGCAGGCAAACATGCTGGCGCCGATACCGTAGACATCGGTCCAGGGCCCGAGCCGGTCGGGCTCGCGATATTGCTCGGGCGCCGCGAATCCCGGCGTGTACATCGGCGCCAGCTTCGGCCGCGACGTGGTCAGAGTCTGCCGGGCGGCGCCGAAATCGAGCAGCACCGGCGATCCGTCGGTGCGCAGATAGACGTTGGCGGGCTTGATGTCGAGGTGCAGCAGCTTGTGGGTGTGCACCTCGCGCAGGCCGTTCAGCAGGTGCATGAAGACGTGCCGCACCAGCCGCTCCGACATCTGGTCCTGGCGGAGCTGGATCTGCTGCTGCAGCGTGCGCCCGCGCTCGTAGCGCATCACCATGTAGACCGTCTCGTTGGCGCGGAAGAAGTTGAGCACCCGCACCACGTTCGGATGGTTGATCTTGGCCAGCGCCCGACCTTCCTCGAAGAAGCACTTCATGCCATAGCGGAACGAGGTCAGGTTTTCCGCCGAGCTGGCGCGCACGATATCGCCGTCGGTGCGCAGCACCAGCGACGATGGCAGGTATTCCTTGATGGCGACCGGCGCGCCGGCGTCGTCGTAGGCGCGGTAGACGATCGAAAAGCCGCCGCGGCTGATCTGGCGGTCAATCCGGTAATTGAGCAGCTGGTATCCGGATGGAAGGGCCTGGTTGGTGACGCCCATTGGGCTCGCGCGGGTGCGGCAAAGGCTTGCACGCAAAAAGGATAAGCTCTACATTCTCGGCAACCGCGGCGACAAAGTAAAGATTTCGTTCGTCGTAATGCAAGCCCAGCTCGCGGTGCGTTGCGCTTTCGTCCACCGTCGGGCCCTGCACGACTTGTACGCCACGGACCTGCGATGATCTTGAGCATGACCGGCTTTGCGGCGGTCGTCGCCGACCTGCCCGGCTGCTCGCTGGCGGTCGAGCTGCGCTCGGTCAACCACCGCTATCTCGACTTGCAGCTGAGGCTGCCCGACGAACTGCGCGCACTCGAGCCGGCGATACGCGACATGCTCGCCGCCGAGCTCAAGCGCGGCAAGATCGACTGCCGCATCGGCTTGAGCCGGACCACTCCGGGAGCATCGACGCTTGCGGTCGACGGCGAACGTGTCGCACAGCTTCGCGACGCGGCGGCCGAGATCCTGCGCCACGCACCCGGCAGCGCGCCGCTGTCGACGGTGGAAATCCTGCGCTGGCCCGGCGTGCTGACCGAGCCTTCGGTCGACTCCGGCACGCTCGCCGAGCAGACGCTGTCGCTGGTTCAGCGCTCGCTCGCGGACCTCGGTGCGGCGCGCTCGCGCGAGGGCGCCAAGCTGCGTGAAATGCTGGAAAAGAACTGCCGCGGCATCGAGCTGCAGCTCGAGCGCGTGACGCCGCGAGTTCCGGCGATCCACGATGCCTACGTCGAAAAGCTCGGCGCGCGGTTGCGCGAGGCCGGCCTCGATCCCGACGCCGACCGGCTGCGCCAGGAGCTGGCGCTGTTCGCCGCGAAGACCGACGTCGCCGAGGAGATCTCCCGCCTGCAAACGCACGTTGCCGAGGTCCGCCGCGTGCTCGCGGCCGGCGGCAGCAGCGGCAAGCGCCTCGACTTCCTGATGCAGGAGCTCAATCGCGAGGCCAACACGCTGGGCTCCAAATCGGTCGATGCCGAGCTGTCGCAGGCGGCGCTCGAGCTCAAGGTGCTGATCGAGCAGATGCGCGAGCAGGTGCAGAATATTGAATAGCCGCAAAGAGGCCGCTGCCGAGGAATGACCATCACGACCGGCAATCTGTTCGTCGTCGCGGCGCCGTCGGGCGGCGGCAAGACGACGCTGACCCGCGCCCTCCTCGAGCGTGACCGCGGTATCCGCCTGTCGGTGTCGTACACGACGCGGCCGCCGCGCCCGGGCGAGCGCGACGGCGTCGACTACCACTTCGTCGACCAGCAGCGCTTCGCGCGGCTGCGCGATGGCGGCGAGTTTCTCGAGCACGCGCACGTCCACGGCAACTGGTACGCGACGTCGGCGCGCTGGCTCGAGGCGGAGATCGCTGCCGGCCGCGACGTGCTGCTGGAAATCGACTGGCAGGGCGCGGCGCAAGTGCGGCGCCTGATGCCATCGTCGGTTCAGGTCTTCATCCTGCCGCCGTCGCTCGCGCTGCTGGAAGAGCGGCTGCGCCGGCGCGGCCAGGACGACGCGGCAACGATCGGCCGGCGGCTCGAGTCCGCGAAAGACGAGATCCGCCATTGCGGCGAGTTCAACTATGTTATTATTAATCAGGACTTTGCCAGCGCGGTCGACGACCTCTGCGCCATCGTGCGGGCATCGCGCCTGCGCGCGCCGCTGCAGTTGGCCCGCCACGAGGCATTGATCGCACAACTCGTATAGGAACGACCGATGGCCCGCATCACGATCGAAGACTGTCTGACCCGGATTCCCAACCGCTTCGAGCTCACCCTCGCCGCGACCAACCGCGCGCGCCAGATCAGCGCAGGGTCGCAGCCGCTGGTCGACGCCGACCGCGACAAAACCACGGTGATCGCGCTGCGCGAGATCGCCGCCGGCAAGGTGGGTCTCGAGATGCTGCTCAAGCCGCAGAGCTGACTTGCCTCCGGCGGCATCACCCCCACGTGATCAAGTATGTCGGAAATCGCCGAATTCACCCGACACCTTGGTCACTACCTGCAGCCGCCTGACGTCGCGCTCGTAGAGCGCGCGTTCGCCTTCTCCGAGCAGGCGCACCAGGGGCAGTTCCGCAAGTCCGGCGAGCCCTACATCACCCATCCGCTGGCCGTCGCCAGCATCCTCTCGCAGTGGCGGCTCGACGCGCAGGGCCTCGCGGCCGCGCTCCTCCACGACGTGATGGAGGACAGCGGCATCACCAAGAACGAGATCGAAACCTCGTTCGGCAAGCTAGTCGCCGAGATGGTCGACGGCGTCTCCAAGCTCGACCAGATCGAGTTCCAGTCGCACGAGGACGCCCAGGCCGAGAACTTCCGCAAGATGCTGCTGGCGATGGCGCAGGACGTGCGCGTGATCCTGATCAAGCTCGCCGACCGCCTGCACAACATGCGCACGCTCGATGCGATGGCGCCCACGCACCGCAAGCGGATCGCGCTGGAAACTCTCGACATCTATGCGCCGATCGCCAACCGGCTCGGCCTGAACGCGCTGTTTCTCGAGCTGCAGGAGCTGTCGTTCAAGCACCTGCACCCGGTGCGCTACCGGGTGCTGGCCAAGGCCGTCAAGGCCGCTCGCGGCAACCGGCGCGAAGTGATGAACCGCATCCTGCAGTCGATCCGCGACGGACTGAAGCGCGCCGACATCGCCGCCACGGTCAGCGGGCGGGAAAAGACGATCTACAGCGTGTACAAGAAGATGCGCGAGAAGCGCTACACCTTCGCGCAGGTGTTCGATATCTACGGCGTGCGGGTGCTGGTCCGTGACACGACCGCGTGCTACGCCGCGCTCGGCGTGCTGCACAACCTCTACAAGCCGATTCCGGGCAAGTTCAAGGACTACATCGCGATCCCGAAGGCCAACGGCTACCAGTCGCTGCACACCACGCTGTTCGGCCCGTTCGGCACACCGCTGGAAGCGCAGATCCGAACCCAGGACATGCACCGGATCGCCGAATCGGGAGTCGCCGCGCACTGGCTGTACAAGGCGGGCGGCGAGCTCGACATCGCCGAGGCGCAGCAGCAGACGCACCGCTGGCTGCAGAGCTTGCTCGAGATCCAGTCCGAGTCGCGCGATTCGAAGGAGTTCCTCGAGCACGTCAAGGGCGACTTGTTCCCCGATGCCATCTACGTGTTCACCCCCAAGGGCAAGATCATGGCGCTGCCGAACGGCGCCACCGCGGTCGACTTCGCCTACGCGGTGCACACCGACGTCGGCCACCACTGCACCGCGGCCAGGATCAACTACGAGCTGATGCCGCTGCGCACCGAGCTCAAGAACGGCGACCAGGTCGAGATCATCACCTCGCCGACCGCGCGCCCGAATCCATCGTGGCTCGGGTTCGTCGCCACCGGCAAGGCGCGCTCGCGCATCCGCCACTTCCTGAAATCGCTGCAGCAGCGCGAGTCGGCGCTGCTCGGCGAGCGGATGCTGGAGCAGGCGCTGGCGTCGCTCAAGGTGCCGCCGGAATCGATCACCTGGGAGCGCTGGGAGGCGCTGGCCAGGGAATACGGCAGCAAGGGCCAGCTCGAGATCCTGGCCGACATCGGACTCGGCAAGCGCTTGTCGTTCGTCGTCGCGCAGGCGCTGACGCGGAATGCCGGCAAGGGCGGCGACGAACAGGCGCCCGCTCACGCCAAGCCGGGCGCGCTGCAGCTTCGCGGCGTCGAGGGGGTGGCGATCCAGTACGGCAAGTGCTGCCGGCCGATTCCCGGCGACGCGATCGTCGGCCACTTCCGGCGCGGCCAGGGGCTGATGGTGCACACCCGCGACTGCCTGACGCTCAGGAAGGCCCGCGTCGACAGCGACCAGATCGTCGATGTCGAATGGGCGCCCGAGATCGAGGGCGTGTTCGAGGCGGGCATCCGCCTGCTGGTGTCCGACGAGCGCGGGCTTCTCGCGCACCTCGCCACCGCGATCGCCGACGCCGGCGCCAACATCGAATACCTGTCGATGGAGCGTCCCGACGGCGGGCACGTCGTGGCGATGTTCTTCAGCGTTCAGGTGCGCGATCGGCGCCAGCTCGCGCACGTCATGCGGGCACTGCGACGCATCCCCGAAGTCAAGCGGGTGACGCGGGCGCGGACCTGACGCTTCCCATCCGCCGACAAGTCGCCGGCAGGAAAAGCAAAGGCGGCGGGAAAGTCCCGCCGCCTCCGCCTGCCGGTATCGATGCGGCTACGCCGCCTGCCGGGACAAAAGCTCCTGCAGCTCGCCCGACGCGTGCATCTCCTGCATGATGTCGCAGCCGCCGACGAACTCGCCGTTGACGTAGAGCTGCGGGATCGTCGGCCAGTTCGAGTAGACCTTGATACCCTGACGGAGCTCGTCGTCGGCGAGCACGTTGACCGAAAAGAAGCGGTCGACCCCGCACGAGCGCAGCATCCGCACCGCGGCGTCGGAGAATCCGCACTGCGGGAACTGCGGCGTGCCCTTCATGTACAGGACGACCGGGTGGCTGGTCACCTGCTCGCGTATCGTGTCCTCGATGCTCATCCTTGGCCCCGTTGGTGCATATCCGCCTAGTTTACCGCAACGGCGGCTGTTGCGCCCGCGACCCCTTTGCACAACTGTACGCCGTCCACGCCACTGCGTCGCCGCGGCGGCGACTCGCGGTCGCTCGACCCCGCTGCGCGGGGTCCCTCTCGCTGCTCGCGCCGCTATTCCTTGACCGCGCCGGTCAACCCGGAGACGTAGTACTCGACGAAGAACGAATAGAGGATCGCGACCGGCAGCGAGCCGAACAGCGCGCCGGCCATCAGCGAACCCCAGTGGTAGACGTCGCCCTCGACCAGCTCGGTGACCACGCCGACCGGCACCGTCTTGACCTCCGACGACGAGACGAAGGTCAGCGCGTAGATGAATTCGTTCCATGACAGGGTGAAGGCGAAGATGCCGGCCGAAATGAGGCCCGGCACCGCGAGCGGCAGGATGATGCGGACGAGGATCTGCAGGCGGCTCGCGCCGTCGATCAGCGCGCACTCCTCGAGCTCGAGCGGGATCGTCTTGAAGTAGCCCATCAGGAGCCAGGTGCAGAACGGGATCAGGAACGTCGGATAGGTAAGGATCAGCGCCAAGCGGGTGTCGAACAGGTGCAGCTTGTACACCATCGTCGCCAGCGGGATGAACAGGATCGAGGGTGGCACCAGGTAGGCGAGGAAGATGCCCATGCCGACGTAGCGCGAGCCGCGGAAGCGCAGGCGCTCGATCGCATACGCGGCGAGCACGCTGCAGAAGATCGACAAAACTGTCGATACCACCGACACCAGGATCGTGTTCCACAGCCAGTCGGGATAAGAGGTGTCGAAGAGGAGCTTCTTGATGTGGTCGAGCGTCGGGTCGACCACCCAGAAGGGATTGCCTTCGCGCGACAGCAACTCCGAGTTCGGCTTGAGGGCGGTGACCGCCATCCAGTAGAACGGGAACAGAAGCACGATGACGAATACCGCCAGCGGCAGATAGACGGTCACGACCCGCCGCGGCAGCGACGTCAGGTACTCCATGCCTCGCGAGTCGACGGCCTGGGGGTCGGCGACGGCGGTGCTCATGCGTCGGCACTCCCCTGCTGCCACGCCCGGCGCTGCAGCCCGAAATAGCTGATCAGGATCGCGGCCAGCAGGAACGGCACCATCGCCGTCGCGATCGCCGCGCCTTCGCCGAGGCTGCCGCCGGGGATCGCGCGCTGGTACGAAAGCGTCGCCATCAGATGCGTCGCGTTCAGCGGGCCGCCGCGCGTCAGCACGTAGATGAGCTGGAAGTCGGTGAACGTGAACAGCACCGAGAACGTCATCACCACGGCGATGATCGGCGTCAGCAGCGGCAGCGTCACGTGCCGGAACTGCTGCCACGGCGATGCCCCGTCGAGGCTGGCGGCCTCGTAGTACGACGGCGAGATCGTCTGCAGCCCGGCAAGCAGCGTGATCGCGACGAAAGGCACCCCGCGCCAGATATTGGCGGCGATCGTCGAGAGTCTCGCGTTCCAGGGATCGCCTAGGAAATCGATGTACTGGTGGATCACGCCCATCTTCACCAGCGCCCAGCTGATGATCGAGAACTGCGAATCGTAGATCCACCAGAAGGCGATCGCCGACAGCGCCGTCGGCACGATGAATGGCAGCAGCACGATCGCCCGCAGGATGGCTTTGAACGGCAGATGCTTGTTGAGCAGCAGCGCGAGCCAGAGCCCCAGCGCGAACTTGATGACGCTGGCGACGGTGGTGTAGAAAATCGTGTTGAACAGCGCCAGCCGCGTCACCGCGTCGCCCCAGAGGAACTCGAAGTTGTCGAGCCCGATCCATTCGCCGGCACGTCCGATCTTGGCGTCGGTGAAGCCGAGCCAGGTGCCGAGCCCCAGCGGGTAGGTGAGGAAGACGAGCAGCACCAGCGCCGCGGGCAGCATGAACACGATGCCCAGCGTGTTGCGGTTGTCCTGCAGTCGGGAGAGGACGGAGGTCAAGGTAGTCTTGAATCAGGCAGCCAGGGTCGAAACGCGTCCAAAACGACGGCCGAGCCGCGGCACGCTCGATCGGAAACCCGTTGCCATTCCGATCGAGCGTGCGATTGAGCCGTGCGGCCGCGCGCACTCGCCGCATGGTGCGCCGCGCGCTTTGCGCGCGCTAACCTGTGCACTACGCACCTCGGGTCAGGCAGCGCGCGTTAACCGGCGCCGCGAGGCGCCGTGTTCAACGCGCGCAGGTATGACGTCGCGCCGACGGTTGGTTCACTCAAGACGGCCGTGTCTTTCGGCGCGACGTTATACCTTGTAATAGCGCTCGGCCCGCTTCTGCGCCCGCTCGGCCGCCTCCTTCGGCGTCTTCGACCCCGATGCGGCCTCGGCGACCATGTTGACCACGATGAAGTCGGCCAGCGCCCCGGCGGATGCGTACCCCATCTTGCCGGCGTATCCGGACGGGATCATGTTCTTCATCGAATCCCGGTACGGCGTGTGCTTCGGGTCGACCGTCCAGATCGGATTCTTCTCGTAATAGCGCAGCGCCGGAGTGACGTAGCCGATCGAGGCCTGGACCCAGGGATCCAACTGCTCGGGTTCCATCATGAAACGGAGGAATTCCTTGGCCGCCTTCGGATATTTCGAGTACTTGAAAATGAGCTGGTTGAAGAAGAGCTGGAACTCGGTAGGGTGGCCGATCGGCCCGACCGGCATGTTGGCGTGGTAGATGTCCGCCGCCATCTCCTTGATCTTCGGATCGGCCGAATTCTTCGCCGCGTAGTAGATCGAGATGCCGTTGTTGGTCACGAAAAGCTGGCCGTCGAGGAACGCCTTGTTGTTGTTCGGGTCGAGCCACGACAGCGTGCCGGGCACGAAGGTCGGATACAGCTCCTTGACGTACTCGAGCGCCTTCAGCGTCTCGGGACTGTCGATGACCACCTTGTCGTTCTTGTCGACGAGTTTTCCGCCGTGCGCCCATACGATCCACTGGCACCAGGTATTGGCGTCGCCGGTCGCGTTGCCGAGCGCCATGCCGGCGGGCGTGTTCTTTTCCTTGAGCGCCTTGCACAGCTTGAGGAATCCGTCGGTGTCCTTCGGGAAGGCGTCGAATCCGGCAGCCTTGACCGCGCTCATGCGGTAGGTCATGCACACGCCGGCGACGCCGAGCGGCACGCCGATCCACTTCTTGCCGTCGGGGCGCAGATACGGGTCGCATACCGGGTAGAACCCTCCGAGCTTGCTGCCGAGGTAGGTGCAGACGTCGGTCACATCGACCAGCTTTTCAGGAAACAGGTTGGCATCGTCGTTGGTCGACAGGATGATGTCGGGACCGGCGCCGGTATTGGCCGCCACCGCCGCCTTCGGGCGCACGTCCTCCCATCCCTCATTGTCGACGCGCACCTCGATGCCGTGCTTCTCGGTGAACTTGGCGACGTTCTTCATGTACTGGTCGATGTCGCCCTGCACGAATCGGCTCCAGCGCAGCACGCGGAGCTTGGCGCCCTTTTCGGGTTTGTTGCTCCATTGCGCATTGGCGTCCTTGACCCAGATCATCGGGCCGATCGCGGCCGCGGCCGCCACGCCGGCCGAGGTCTTCAGGAATTTGCGGCGTTTGAACTCACTCATCACGTCCTCCTAGGAAATGCGCTCGATTTTCTCCAGCGCGGTTGTTCTTCCCGCCGGCAGTCGCGACGTCGCTCATGCGGCGAGGCGCATGCCGCTCGCCGCGTCGAACAGGTGCGCCCGGGCGACATCGGGGGCGAGCGCGACACGATCCCCGGCCCGGCAGTTCACGCGATCGCGCACCAGCGACGTCAGTTCCTGGCCGTTGAACCGGCAGAAGAGCTGTGTATCGGCGCCGGTCGGCTCGACGACGACGACGTCCGCCGGCAGGCCGCCGCCAGCCGCGAGCAGGCAGTGCTCGGGACGCATCCCGTACAGGACCGGCTGCCCGTCGCTGGCGCTTGCCGTCCTGGGCAGCGGCAACCTGACGCCGCCCGCGAATTCGACACCCGGCGCCGCGCCGTTGACGCGGGCGATGCCGGGCACGAGGTTCATCGCCGGCGAGCCGATGAACGCGGCGACAAAGGTGTTGGCCGGAGTGTCGTACAGCTCGAGCGGCGTGCCGGTCTGCTCGACGACGCCGTCGCGCATCACGACGATGCGATCGGCCATCGTCATCGCCTCGATCTGGTCGTGCGTGACATAGATCGACGTCGTCTTGAGCCGCTGATGCAATTCCTTGATCTCGGTGCGCATCTGCACGCGAAGCTTCGCATCGAGATTCGACAGCGGCTCGTCGAACAGGAAGACCTGCGGATCGCGCACGATCGCGCGTCCCATCGCGACCCGCTGCCGCTGCCCGCCCGATAGCTGGCGCGGATAGCGGTCGAGGAACTGGGCGAGCCCGAGGATGTCGGCCGCCTTGGCGACCCGCGTTGCGATCTCGGTCTTGGACTGCTTGGCGAGCATTAGCGCGAACGACATGTTGTCGCGCACGGTCATGTGCGGATAGAGCGCGTAGTTCTGGAACACCATCGCGATGTCGCGCTCCTTCGGCGCGATGCGATTGACCACCCGGTCGCCGATGCTGATCTCGCCGCCGGTGATCTCCTCGAGGCCGGCCAGCATGCGCAGCAGCGTCGATTTGCCGCAGCCGGAGGGCCCGACCAGCACGCAGAACTCGCCGTCGGCGATCTCGATGTCGACGCCGCGGATGACCTGGGTCGAGCCGAAACGCTTGGTCACGGCTCGGATGCTTACTGCCGCCAACTGTCTCCTCCTCGGTTGCCAGTTCAGCTTCCCGCGCGCGCCGTGCCTGGCGGTCGATTCGCCGCGTCGGCGCAGCGCCGCGTGCCGGCAACGACCACGTAATCCGGACGCCCGGTCCTCGCCCAGGTCACGATGTTCTGCGCGGCTTTGCGTCGCAGCTCCACCTCCGCCTGCACGCTGAAGAACGCGGCGTGCGGCGTGAGGATCAGCTTCGGGTGGCCGAGCAGCCGGCTGTCGGCGGGAACGGGTTCGACCGGCAGGACATCCAGAGCAGCGCCGGCAAGTATTCCACTATCGAGAGCGGCAAGCAAATCGCCGATGTCGACGATCGCGCCCCGGGCGGTGTTGACCAGGTACGAGCCGCGGCGCATGCGCGAGAGCATGTCCGCCGCGACCATGCCGCGGGTCTCGTCGTTGAGCGGCGCGTGGATGCTGACGACTTCGCTCCGCTCGAACAGCCGTTCCATCGTCGTCCGCTCGACGTAGGCGGGAAAATCGCCGTCGATCAGGTACGGATCGCAGGCGGCGATGCTGCCGAACAAGTTCCGCGAGACGTGCGCCATCCGCTTGCCGATGCGGCCCAGACCGACGATGCCCAGCGTCATCTCGCTCGCGCGCCTGAGGCTCCCCGACGACGTGTAGTGCCAGCGACCGCCGGCGATGTCGCGATGGTAGGCGACGACATTGCGCACCAGCGCCAGCGCGAGGGCCAGCGCATGGGTGGCAACCTCGCCGATGCCATAGTCGGGCGAATTGGCCAGCCACACGCCTTGCCTGGCGCAGGCCGCCGTATCGATGGTGTCGAAGCCGGCGCCGATGCGGCTGATCAGACCCAGCCGCGGCAGTTGGCTCAGGATCCGCGCGGTCACCGGCGCGTACTGGACCAGGAAGGCGTCGCAGTCGCGGCCGGCGGCGAGCACTTCGTCGTCACTCGCGCATTGCGCGACGATCAGCTCGAGGCCGGCGCCGGCGAAGAGCTCGCGCTCGAGCGTCAGGTCGGAGTAGTCGTGGTCGGTGTAGAGGACGCGGGGCATCGGGGTCGGAGCGCCTTTTCGGGGCGCAAACGGTACGTCGATCGCCGGTATTGGTCAAGTGGCCTTACCGCTTGCCCGACGCCGATCGTATAATCGCGCTTCACCCCTTGCGCGGCCGTTTCGAGGAGCGTTTCACCGATGCTATTACCGACGACGATCGCCGGCAGCCTGCCCAAGCCGGCATGGCTCGCGCCGCCCGGAACGCTCTGGGCACCGTGGCTGCTCGACGGCGCGCTGCTCGCCGAAGGCCAGCAGGATGCGGTGCGGCTGGTGGTGGCCGACCAGGAACACGCCGGCATCGACATCGTCACCGACGGCGAGCAGACGCGGCGCCACTTCGTCACCACGTTCATCGACACCCTCGAAGGCGTCGATTTCGAGCACCGCAAGACCGTTCGCATCCGCAACCGCTACGATGCCGACGTGCCGGTGGTGGTCGGCCCGATCGCGCGCCGGCGCCCTGCCTTCGCCGGGGATGCGACGTTCCTCAAGACGCTCACCCGGCGCCGGACCAAGGTCACGCTGCCCGGCCCGATGACCTGCGTCGATACGCTCTACGATGCGCACTACGGCAGCCGGGAAAAGCTGGCGTGGGCCTTCGCCGAGATCCTGAACGACGAGGCGAAAGCGATCGCGGCCGCGGGCGTCGACGTGATCCAGTTCGACGAGCCTGCATTCAACGTCTACTTCGACGAGGTGCGCGACTGGGGGGTGGCGGCGCTGGAGCGGGCCGCGACCGGACTCGCCTGCCGGACCGCGGTCCACATCTGCTACGGCTACGGCATCAAGGCCAACAACGACTGGAAGAAATCGCTCGGTGACGAATGGCGGCAATACGAGAAAACCTTCCCGCTGCTCGCCAGGTCCAGCCTCGGCCAGGTATCGCTGGAATGCGCCAACTCGCACGTTCCGCTGGAACTGATCGGCCTGCTCGATGGCAAGGACGTGCTGGTCGGCGCCGTCGATGTCGCCAGCGACCGCGTCGAGACGCCCGACGAGGTGGCTGCGCTGCTGCGGGCGGCGCTCAAGTACGTGCCGGCGCAGCGATTGCTGCCCTGCACCAATTGCGGGATGGTGCCGCTGTCGCGCGACGTCGCCCGCGGCAAGATGGCGGCGCTGGCCCAGGGCGCCGCCAAAGTGCGCGGAGAGCTGGGCAGGTGACGTATTTGTGCAACAGTCCCGGCGCGCCGCCCCGGGCCGAAGTTTGACCCCGCAGGGGATAGTGCGTATAGTCCGCTTCGTGTTTTGTTTCAAGTACTAAAGCACGACCTGTCCGGCTGCTTTCGCGGTCGCCGAATCGCCGTACTTCCCTGTCCTTGAGATCGAAACATAGGCCGGGTTCGACCCGATTATTTTTGTTTTGAAGGATTGGTAAAACATGGCAACTGGAACAGTGAAGTGGTTCAACGACGCCAAGGGTTTCGGGTTTATTACCCCGGACGGCGGCGGCGAGGACCTGTTCGCGCACTTCTCGGCAATCAACATGCCGGGCTTCAAGTCCCTGAAGGAAGGCCAAAAAGTGTCGTTTGAAGTGACCACCGGCCCGAAGGGCAAGCAGGCATCGAACATTCAAGCGGTCTAGGACCGCGGGGGCCGAACGAGAAGACTGGAAAGGCCGGGTTCGCCCGGCCTTTTCTTTTTGCGGGAAGGCTCGCCCGGTCTTTTTTCTTGGCGCTGCCGGCCGCTTGGCCCTACGCCCCTCGCCCGGGCTCTCTCGACAGGGTCAGGCTCTCGGCACCGCCGCCCCACCAGACGCGCCCCAGGATCGCCCCGAGCAGCGTCCAGTAAAGCACCGCGTTGCCGTAGACGATCAGATCGTCGGTCGAATTCTTGACCAGCATCGCCAGCACCAGCGCCACCGCGGCCGCGGCCCAGGCCTTCTCGCGCCGGCCGCGGACCCTGGCCCAGCGCAACGCGCTCCTGAGTAAGCGGAAGTGCAGCCAGCCCCAGACCGCCAGCCCGACCAACCCGACCTGCAGGGTCAGGCTCAAGACTACGTTATGCGCGTGCGAAAAAGCATGGCGGTCGATGCGCTTGAGCGGCTCGTTGTCGATTAGGTCGTAGGTCTTCGACGGGACCGAGCGTCCGAATCCGACTCCGACCCAGGGATGGAGCGTGGCCAGGCTGAGGTAGACCGACCAGATCGCCGGGCGCGAGTCGCTGGCCATCATTTCCAGCGCGGCGCTGCGATTGTAAGGGAGCGGTTGCGGCAATCGCAGGCGGGAGATCGTTTCGACGCTGATCGCCGCGACGACGAGGCCGACGCACAGCGCGATCAGCACCGGCCGCGCATGCAGCCTGCCGCGCAGCAGGTCGAAGACGATCAGCAGGCAGGGCAGCGACAGGCAAAGCGAAGCGAACAGCGTCCGGCTCTCGCTCATCAGCCCGAGGCCGGCGAACGCGACCAGCCAGGCCACCGACGCCCAGCGCACCGAAGCCCGGCTCGACGTCAGCGCCACCGCGAACAGCGGCACCGCGAGGAAGGCGATGTAGGTGCTCGAGTCGACCGCCGCGCCGGCTTTCCAGGCGAGCCAGCCGACGAAGCCCGGCGCCGCGTCCTCGGCCAGGGCGTCGATCGGCGCGCTGGCCGCGGCAAAGGTGGTCGCCAGCGACATTGCCGTGCCCACCGCAGCGCCCACCGTCAACGCGATGCGGCCGTCGCGCGACCGGACGAGCATGAAGGTTACCAAAAAGAGCACCAGCGGATAGAGGAGGTCGCTGCGCCAGTTGCGAAACGAGATTGCGGGATAGCTCGACCAGGCGATCGACAGCGCGGCGAAGGCGAGCCAGACGAGGCACGGCAGCAGCAGCGGATTGTCCTTCCACAACGCGGCGCGGTAGTGCACCAGCGCTGCCGCCGCGACCAGCGCGAGCAGCGAGTTGCGCAACCCGGTCACGTGCGCGAGCGGAAGGATCGCGAGCAGGACAGCCGTCAGGACGCACAGCGATAGGAACGCGAAACCTTCGTCTCCGAGTCGCTGCGACGGTGCCGCCATGGTCATCGCGTGTGTCGGCATGAAGGATTTGCGTGCTGCGATTCGCGATGAGTGGAAAGGGTGGCCAAGGGCGGAATCATTCCCTCGGCCGATTTTGCGCGGCGCTTCGCGCCACGCGAAATTGTCTCGCCGAGGCCAAAATTGAAGCCCTCGGTGGATTTTGCGCGGCGCTCCGCGCCACGCGAAATTGGGTGGCCAAGGGCGGAATTGAACCACCGACACACGGATTTTCAGTCCGCTGCTCTACCAACTGAGCTACTTGGCCAAGCATTCGATTTTATCAGATTCGCCTCGGCCGCCGAAACGTCGCTTGGCACCAACGACGGGCCCGCGCGTCAGGCGACGATCGCTTCGGCCCGGTCGCGCGTGATGCCGACCGACGCCGCCGCTGCGATGATATCCGACCAGGTCTTGTCGTCGAGTGCGATGCCTTCGACGCTGCGCCGCGCCCGCGCGCTGCGCTCGACGTCGCCGGGCATCAGCACCGGCTGCCCGGCGACCGCCGGCGGCGAAGCCCTCACCCACTCGACGAAGCGCGCGACCTCGCGGGCGATCGCGCCCTGGCGGTCGTACACCGCCGGGGCGATGTAGATCGATAGCATGTTGTTGCGCAGCACCGTATCGTCCGGGTCCGAGCTCCTGCCGGTCGACAGCGCACCTGCCAGCAGATCGACGACGATCGACAAGCCCGACCCCTTGTGCGCGCCGACGGTGAGCAGCGCTCCGCCGTCGTAGAAGTCCTTCGGATCGGTCGTCGGCTGGCCGCGCTTGTCGATGATCCAGCCCGGCGGCACGCGCTCGCCCTTGTTGCTGGCGACGAACAGCTTGCCTTCGGCGACGGTCGACGTGGTCACGTCGACGATGATCGCATCGGCGCCCGGCTGCGGCACGCCGATGGTGATCGGATTGGTCGACAGCCGGCGGTCGCTGCCGCCGAACGGCGCGACGCGTTGCGCGCCGGAAGTGTTGAGAAAATGCAGCGAGACCTGGCCCTGCGCCGCTGCCAGCTCGGCCCAGTCGCCGACGCGGCCCAGGTGCCCGCAGTTGCGCAGGCCGACCATCGCGATCCCGCCCGTCGCCGCCTTGGCTGTACCGCATGCTCCGGCGAACTCGCCGACCACCTGGCCGAAGCCGCGGTGGCCGTCGATGATCGCGATCGCATCGTTCTCGAACACGATCTCCGGCTTGGCCGAAGGCACGAGCCAGCCCGCGCGCACCCATTCCAGGTATTTGCCGACGCGGATCACCCCATGCGAATCGTGGCCGACCAGGTTCGAGTCGACCAGGCGCCGCGCGATGATGGCCGCTTCGGCAGGCGCCGAGCCGCCGCCCTCGATGATTGCGCTGACCAGCACGACGAGCTTCGGCGCGGCGATAGTCGGCATGATCGTCAGTGAATCTCCGGCTCCGCCGTCGGCGCAGTGCCTTCGAGGAAATCGAAATCGCAGCCCTGGTCGGCCTGTGTAATGTGCTGCTGATACAGCGCGCCGTAGCCACGGACGAAACGTGGCGCCGGCTTTTTCCACGCGGCGCGTCGCGCCGAGAGCTCGGCATCGCTCACCTTGAGCTCGAGCCTGCGCGCGGCAACGTCGAGCTCGATCGAATCGCCGTCGCGTACCAGCGCCAGCGGGCCGCCGGCGAACGATTCCGGCGCCACGTGCAGCACGCACGCGCCGTAGCTAGTGCCGCTCATGCGCGCGTCGGAAATCCGCACCATGTCGCGCACGCCCTGCGCCAGCAGTTTCTTCGGGATCGGTAGCTGGCCCCATTCCGGCATGCCGGGCGCGCCCAGCGGTCCGGCGTTTTGAAGCACCAGCACCGAGTCGGCGCTGACGTCGAGCGCGGGCTCGTCGATCCGCGCCGCCATGTCGTTGTAGTCGGAGAAAACCACCACCGGTCCGACATGCTTCAGCAACCGCGCTTCCGCCGCCGCCGGCTTGATCACCGCGCCGTCGGGCGCGAGGTTGCCGCGAAGCACCGCGAGGCTGCCGCTCGACACCAGGGCACGGTCGCGCGGCAGGATGACGTCGGCGTCGAAAACTTCCGCACCGGCGAGATTCTCGCCCAGCGTCCTGCCGTTGACCGTGCGCTCGCCGAGCGACAAGAGATCGCCGATGCCGGCGAGCAGCGCGCGCAGCCCTCCTGCGTAGTAGAAGTCCTCCATCAGGTACTTGCCCGCCGGCCGGATGTTGGCGACCAGCGGCGTTTTGCGCGACAGTTCATCGAAACGATCGAGCGAAAGCGCGATGCCTGCCCGCCTTGCCATCGCGATCAGGTGCACGACCGCATTGGTCGAGCCGCCGAGCGCGAGCGCGGTGGTGATCGCGTTATCGACACTGCCGGCGGTGATCAGGTCGCGCGGCTTGAGATCCGACCACACCATGTCGACGATGCGCCGTCCGGTGTCTGCCGCCATCCTGCCGTGGCGCGAATCGGCGGCCGGAATCGATGCCGCGCCGGGCAAGGTCAAGCCGAGTGCCTCGGTGGCCGAGGTCATCGTCGACGCGGTGCCCATGGTCATGCAGTGTCCTGGCGAGCGCGCGATGCCGTCCTCGAGCTCCAGCCACTGCGCGTCGCTCAGATTGCCGGCGCGCTTTTCCGCCCAGTACTTCCACACGTCCGAGCCGCTGCCCAATGCCTGGTCGCGCCAGCGCCCGGTCAGCATCGGGCCGGCCGGCATGAAGATCGCCGGCAGGTTCATGCTGATCGCCCCCATCAACAGCGCCGGCGTCGTCTTGTCGCAGCCGCCCATCAGCACCGCACCGTCGACCGGGTACGAGCGCAAAAGCTCCTCGGTCTCGAGCGCCAGCAGGTTGCGATACAGCATCGTCGTCGGCTTCTGGAACACCTCGGCCAGCGCGATCGCCGGCATCTCGAGCGGAAAACCGCCCGCCTGCAGGACGCCGCGCTTGACCTCCTCGGCGCGCTGCCGAAAGTGCGAATGACAGGCGTTGATGTCGCTCCAGGTGTTGATCACTGCGATGATCGGCTTGCCGGCGTAGTCGGCGCGCGCATAGCCCATCTGCGCGACGCGCGAGTGGTGGCCGAACTGGCGCATGTCGTCGGACCCGAACCATCGGTGCGAGCGAAGCTCGTCGGGTTTCTTGCGCTGCGCGTCCATCGGCGGGTCTCCCGGTGCGGCCGCTGCATTATAGAATGCGCTGCCTCGCTTCCGCGAAATCCCTGCTTTCCGCCCGATGGCGCTCTACGCAATCACCATTTTCGGCAGTGCGTTCCTGCTGTTCCTGGTGCAGCCGATCATGGCCAAGGAGATCCTGCCGTGGTTCGGCGGATCGGCCAACGTCTGGACCACCTGCCTGGTCTTCTTCCAGACGACGCTGTTGCTGGGTTATGCCTACTCGGATGCGGTCGCGCGGCGCCTCGCCGCGCGCACGCAATTCAGGGTCCACGTCGCGCTGCTCGCGCTCTCCTGCCTGCTGCTGCCGATCGTTCCCGCCGCGCACTGGAAGCCGCTCGGCAGCGAGAGTCCGGCGGCGCTGATCCTCGGCCTGCTCGCGGCGACGGTCGGGCTACCGTATTTTCTGCTGTCGACGACGAGCCCGCTGGTGCAATCCTGGTTCGCGCGCCGCTTTCCCGGACGCGATCCGTATCGGCTGTTCGCGCTGTCGAACCTGGCGTCGCTGCTCGCGCTCGCCAGCTACCCGTTCGCGCTCGAGCCCTGGATCACGACGAGGATGCAGGCTTACGGCTGGTCGGCGGGGTATGTGCTGTTCGTGCTGACCTGCGCCGGCTGCGCATGGTACGCGCTGCGCGCTCCGGCGGCGGACGCGCCGGCGAAGGTGCCGGACGTCGTGGGTGCCGCGGCAGGCAGCGCGCCGACGGCCGGGCGGCAGCTCCTCTGGTGCGCGCTCGCCGCGACCGGCGCGTTCCTGCTGCTCGCGGTGACCAACCACATCTGCCAGAACATCTCCTCGATCCCGCTGTTGTGGATCGCGCCGTTGTCGATCTACCTGCTCAGCTTCATCCTCTGCTTCGATCGCGTGCGCTGGTACCCTCGGGAGCTCGTCGCTGCGACGCTGGCCGCCGGACTCGGCGTCATGGCGTGGACCCTGGCGAGCTTCGGACTGACCCACCAGCTCGCGCTCCACATCGCCGTCTTCTGCGCCGGCCTGTTCCTGGCCTGCATGTTCTGCCACGGCGAGCTGGCGAGGCTCAAGCCGGCGCCCGCGTATCTGACGCGGTTCTACCTGATGGTGTCGGCCGGCGGAGCATTCGGCGCGACGCTGGTCGGCATCGTCGCGCCGCTCGTCCTGCCGGCGTATTTCGAGCTCTCGTTCGGCCTCGTCGCCTGCGCGGCGCTGCTGGCGATCCGGATGCGTCGCGAGCACCCGGTGTTCGTCGTGCTCGCGAGCGCCGCGACGCTGTTCGCTCTCGGCGCCGCCATCTGGAGCATCTACGATTTCTATGACGGCACGATCCTGGCGACGCGCAACTTCTACGGCGTGCTGCGGGTACAGGAATCGGGCGAAGGCACTGCTCGTCATCGCTCGCTGATCCATGGCACGATCCTGCACGGCAGTCAGTATCTGGCGCGCGAGCTTGCCCGCACCCCGACGACCTACTACACGCGCTCCTCCGGCATCGGTCGAGCGCTCGAATCGATGCATCCGACCACGCGGCGCCTCAAGATCGGCGTCATCGGTCTGGGCGCCGGAACGATCGCCGCCTACGGCAGCACCGGCGATATCTATCGCTTCTACGACATCAACCCGGCGGTGCTCCGCATCGCCAACAGCCGGTTCTCCTACCTGAAGGACAGCGACGCGACGATCGAGACACCGCTCGGCGACGCGCGGCTCAACCTCGAGCGCGAGCCGCCGCAGGGTTTCGATCTGCTCGCCGTGGACGCCTTTTCCGGCGACGCGATTCCGGTCCACCTGCTGACGCTCGAAGCCCTGGCGGTATATCGGCGCCATATGAAACCCGGAGGCATCATCGCCTTCCACGTCACCAACCGCTATCTCGACCTGATTCCGGTCGTCGCGCGGCTCGCCGCGGCGAGCGGGATGCACGCGCTGCTGATCGCGCAGGATTCCGATGGCGGCTCGATCAGCTCCAGCGACTGGGTGCTGCTGTCGGACAGCGCCGGCGCGCTCGCGGCGCCGCTCATCGCGGCGGCGGCAAAGCCGTTGCGCTCCGGTCCGGCGGGCCCGCCGCCGTGGACCGACGACTTCAACAACATCGTGCGCGCGCTGAAGTAGGGCCTGGCTCGCGCCGCTGCTAGAATCGCCGCACATTGTCCCACCCCGACCACTTCGCGCCGCCGATCCGCCCGCTGCGAGCTTTGCGTTCCCAGCGCCTGATCGAGGTCATCGATCAAACTCAGTTGCCGCAGCGCAAGGTGACGATCACCCTGCATTCGGCCGCGGATGCGGCGCGCGCGATCGCGTCGATGCAGGTGCGCGGCGCACCGCTGATCGGCG
>DATEFZ010000255.1:0-2146 GCA_035280325.1 Casimicrobiaceae bacterium | reverse complement strand
GGCGCGGGCACCCATCGTCGTGCCGCGCGCGACGATGTAGAGCGTGTCCGCACCGGGCGTCAGGTTGAGCAGGATGCCCGAGGCGACGAACAGCGCCATATCGTGGATTCCGCTCACGGTGCCTTCTTCCTCCACCCGCCGATGATCGCGCCCATCAGTCCCATCCCGACCACCATGTAGCCGGCGTTGATCAGCCACAGCGCGACGCTGCGCTGCTCGAAGCCGTAGTTCAGCGCCAGCGTGGTCGCGATCAGCGTCAATGCCAGTACCACGCCGATGCGGATCCCGCCGCCCACCGTCTGCGCGCCGAGCCGCGCCAGCAGCCAGGCGATCGTATAGGCGACGATCAGCGACGCCACGACGGCGATCGCGTAGGGCAGAGCCGATGCGCCGCTGCCGAGCTCTTCGGCGGTCTTGCCGATCGCGGCGAGCCAGGCCTGCGAAAACAACGTGTACCAGCCGGCGCCCAGGGCGAAATGGGCGATGGCGGCGACGATCGTCGCCACATGGTTGATCGGTGCCATGGATCCTCCCTGTCGGATGGCGTGCGGAACGGCATGTTGCGCCGAGGCGAGGCCGGCGGCAAGCCAGTCGCGGCAGCACGTGACGACCCCTGGGTTACCCCAGGCCGAACGCCCTCTGGATATGCGCCCGGTAGCTGCGGCCGGAAATGATCTCGGTGCCGTCGAACAGCGCGATCGAGTATTCGCCGTGCAGTTGCGGACGCAGCTCGCGGACCAGCCGGATGTTGATCGCGTGCGATCGGTGCACGCGCAGGAAGCGGGCAGGGTCGAGCTTGGCCACGAGCCCGCTCAGCGTGTCCTTGTGCAGATAGAGCCGATCGGCCCAGATGCGCACATAGTTGTCCTCGGCCTCGAGCCTGACGATGGCGTCGACCTGGACGATGACGATGCGGTTGACCGACCGCACGGCGATCCGGTCGATCCCGGCCGGCGCTGGCTGACGCGGCGGCAGCGGTTCGCCGCCGCGGCCGGTCATGGCCAGGTCGGCGGCATCGCCGACCAATCGGACCGGGTCCGCGATGGCGGACCGCGGCGGATCGCGGGGCGTCATCATCCGCTGCGGCGCTCGCGACCCCGGCGGCGGGGCCGGCGATCGACAGTTGCGGCCATTACATGTATATACATTTATATGCCAAGATATTCCAGATCGAGCGGCGCTGCAACCGGTCGCGCGGTGCCAGGCGCTTTTCTCCCATGCCGGCAGCCTACGGCGTCGGCGCACCGCCGGCGGCGGAATGCGCCAGCCTGCGCGGGCGATCGACGAAGCGCGTCGGAGCGCGACGAAGCGACCGCGCCGGCGCTTTCTTCGTGGACGACTGGCGGCGGCAGGACCGCGGTTCGCCCGCGGCAGCGGCCCGCCCGCCAACTCGAACGCGGCGGCGCGCGCTACCGCGCTAGAGTGACTGCCGGTCACCGCCGACGCGGGGAATGTCGATGGAGAGTCTTGCTCGGATGTTCGTGCACAGTGCCGCTGCGCCGATAGCGATCACGACGGTGGCGTCGCCTTTGGGCGAGCTGCTGGTCGCCGCCGCACCGGACGGCGTCTGCACGGTGACCTTCGACGATCGTGCAGACTCGCTCGAGCCGAGGCTGCGCCGCCGCTACGGCCACTTCTTCCGCCTAGAAGCCGGCGATCCGTTCGGCGTCGAGCGGCGGCTGCGCTCGTATTTCTCCGGCCGGCTGCGCGCGCTCGAAGGCGTTCCGCTGGCGCTCGCCGGGACCCCGATGCAAAGCCGGGTCTGGGACATGCTGCGCGCGCTCTCGCCGGGCGAGCTGACGACCTACGCGGCGCTGGCCGAGCGGCTGGGGATGCCGCGCGCGCAGCGAGCAGTCGGCGTTTGCCTAGCGTCGAACCCGGTCCCGCTGTTCGTTCCCTGCCACCGCGTGGTCGCTGCCTCGGGCGGGCTCGGCAGCCACCCGGGCGGCATCCCGCGCAAGCGCTGGCTGCTCGATCACGAAGGCGCGCTCGACGCGCACGATCCGCGAGCGGCGAGATCGCTGCGGCGACGGCTACGGCCGCGCGACCGGACGCTGCTGGAGCGCGGCGACCTCGTTCCGGCTCGAGCCTAGGGAGCCGTCCGGCGCGTGCCGCGCCGGACCCGGCGCGCCAAGGCGCGCACGCG
>DATEFZ010000254.1:0-3034 GCA_035280325.1 Casimicrobiaceae bacterium | reverse complement strand
ATGGTGACGACGGTGGCGTGCTCGCCGCTCACCGCGAGGTTGGGCAAGCACACGTCGTTGTCGGCGCGCCGGCCGATGGTCAGCCGCTCGCGGTTTAGCACCACGTCGAGCGTGTTGCCGTTGGCCAGCAGCAGGACGAGTTTCGCCATTGGCCGACGGTTTCGCCTTAAGCCGGTTTCTTCACGGCCCAGCGCTGCAGCCAGCCGCCGGTCGGCAGGAATCCTTCCGGCACGCGCACCAGCACCACCGAAATATTGTCGCGGCCGCCGTTCTGGTTGGCGATGTCGATCAGATCGGCGGCGGCTTCGGCCAGGTCGCTGCGCTTGGTGGCGACGATTTCCTGCACCGCGTCGGCGTCGACCATGTCGGTCAGTCCGTCCGAGCACAGCACGTACAGATCCTCGGCCTCGGCGCGGTACTCGGCGATGTCCGGCGGGACGACGGCCTCGATCCCGAGCGCCCGCGTTACCAGGTTCTTGTTCAGCGAATACCTGGCCTGCTCGGCGGTCAGCATGCCGCTGTCGATCTGCTCCTGCAGCAGCGAGTGATCGTGCGTGAGCTGCTCGAACTTGCCGGCGCGCAGGCGATAGCAGCGCGAATCGCCGATGTGGCCGATGCTGACCCGATTCTGGAAGAACACCGTCGCCACCAGCGTGGTGCCCATGCCCGCGCACTCGGCGCGCGCCTGCGCCGCTTCGTAGATGCTCTTGTTGGCCAGCGCGATCTGCTGCTGCAGCAGCAGACCGGCATGGGTCAGCCCGCTGCCGACGTCGACCTTGGAAAGCGCTCGCCCCGAGCGCAACTCCTGCAGCATGCCGTTGCTGATGACGTTGACGGCGATGCCGCTCGCGACCTCGCCGGCGCTGTAGCCGCCCATGCCGTCGGCCAGCACCGCCAGCCCGGCCTCTCCGTCGACGAATACCGTGTCCTCGTTGTGCGGCCGCACCATGCCCGGATGCGACAGGCTGGCGACATCGAGCGGCGTTCGGGTGGCCACTACGATCCCCTAGCGTCCTGTTCCGGCGGCGAGTTTACGCTGCAGCGCGCATCTAGGCGAGGCGAAGGCGACCACTTTGGCGTCGCGCTAGCCGGCTCGGCGCCGGCGCGCCAGCCAGAGTCCGGGAACGACGACGACCGCGATGCCGATGATCGGCGCCAGCCAGTCGGACACTAGCGCGTGCCCTTCGAGCCACGGCTCGAGCACCGGATCGTCGCTCGCCAGGTCGCCGGCGATGTAGCCGAGCAGTCCGCCGCCGCCGGGAACCAGCAGCGGAAAGCGCTCGATCAGCCGCATGATGATCTGGCTGCCGAAGACGACCAGCGGAATGCTGATCGCGAGTCCGAAGACGATCAGCGTCAGGCTGCCCTTGGCCACGGCGGTGACCGCCATGACGTTGTCCAGGCTCATCACCAGGTCGGCCAGCAGGATCGTCCATACCGCGCTCATCAGCCGCTCGCTGGCGCGGACCTGGTGCTCGGCGTGCTCCTCGCCGACGATCAGCCTGATGCCGATCCATACCAGCAGCACCGCGCCGACCAGCTTGATCCACGGGTAGGCGAGCAGCGTCATCGCGAAAAACGTCAGCACGATGCGCAGCACGACCGCACCGAGAACGCCCCACAGCACGCCCTGTCGTCGCAGCTTGTCGGGCAGGTTGCGGCAGGCCAGCGCGATGACGACCGCGTTGTCGCCCGACAGCAGGATGTTGATCAGGATGATCTCGGAAACCGCAACCCAGAATTGCGGCGTGCCCAGCTCCGCCATCGTGCTCCTTTCGCTTGGTCGCTGATCGCTGCCGGCGGCCTCGAGACCACACCGCTCGCGCGCATCGCGGCGCGGCAATGCGTCGCTGCCCGCCGTGAACCCCGGTCTACAGCACGCTCTTCAGCAGCTTGCCCATCTCCGCCGGGTTCTTCGTGACCTTGATGCCGCAGGACTCCATCACGGCGAGCTTCTCCTGCGCGGTGCCCTTGCCGCCGGCGATGATCGCGCCGGCGTGTCCCATGCGCTTGCCGGGCGGCGCGGTGACGCCGGCGATGAAGCCGACGACCGGCTTGCTCATGTTGTCCTTCGCCCATTGCGCGGCGGCCTCCTCGTCGCTGCCGCCGATCTCGCCGATCATGATCACGGCATCGGTGCCGGGATCGTCGTTGAACAGCCGCAGCACGTCGGCGTGCTTGAGGCCGTTGACCGGGTCGCCACCGATGCCCACCGCCGACGACTGGCCGAGGCCGAGCTCGGTCACCTGCGCCACCGCCTCGTAGGTGAGCGTTCCCGAGCGCGAAACGATGCCGATGCGCCCCGGGCGATGGATGTGGCCGGGCATGATGCCGATCTTGATCTGGTCCGGCGTGATGGCGCCCGGGCAGTTCGGCCCCAGCAGCAGCGTCTTCCGGCCTCGCATGCGCCACCGGGTCCGGATCATGTCGCGCACCGGGATGCCCTCGGTGATGCAGATCACCAGGTCGAGCTCGGCGTCGACCGCCTCGTCGATCGCCGCTGCGGCGAACGGCGGCGGCACGTAGATCACGCTGACCGTCGCGCCGGTTGCCGCTTTGGCCTCGCGCACCGTCGCATAGATCGGGATGCCTTCGAAATCCTCGCCGGCCTTCTTCGGATTGACGCCGGCGACGAAGCAGTCCCTGCCGCGGCCGTAGTCGCGGCAGATGCGGGTGTGGAACTGCCCGGTCTTGCCGGTGATGCCCTGGGTGATGACCTTCGTGTTCTTGTCGACGAGGATGCCCATGATCGCTCAGCGCCCGGCGCCGGACCCTTTGACCGCGGCGACGACTTTTTCCGCCGCGTCGGCCATGTTGTCGGCCGAGATGATCGGCAGGCCCGACTCGGCGAGGATCTTCCGGCCGAGCTCCTCGTTGGTGCCCTTCATCCTCACCACCAGCGGCACCTTGAGCTTCACCTCGCGCGCCGCGGCGACCACGCCGTTGGCGATCGTGTCGCACTTCATGATACCGCCGAAGATGTTGACCAGGATGGCCTTGAGCCCGGGATTGCGCAGCATGATCTTGAACGCCT
>DATEFZ010000253.1:0-2840 GCA_035280325.1 Casimicrobiaceae bacterium | reverse complement strand
CAAGAACGTGACCGCGCGCGTGCTCGGCGGAGACTGGTTCAACGCATCGGGCAACTGGCTGCACGGACCGTTCGCCCGCCTAACCTACCAGGAGAACACCGTCGACGCGTTCTCGGAGACCGGCACCAGTTCCACCGCGATGGCGTACGGCGAGCAAAAGCGGAATTCGCTGGTGTCGAGCCTGGGCTGGCAGACGAGCGGAACCTGGCGCTGGCTGCGGCCGTTCGCTCGCGTCACCTGGGAAAAGGAATACAACGACGACGAGCGCACGGTCCGCGCCGGTCTGGTGTCGACCGGTGGCGTCGGCTTCGGCCTGCCGGCGCCGCGTGCCGACGACAGCTACGTGCTGTTCGCGCTGGGCGCCAGCGCCGACCTCGGCAACCGGCTGACGGGCTTCGCCAGCATCAATGCGACCGCGAGCAAGGACGACGGCAATTACCAGGCGGTGACGCTCGGCGTGCGCCTGCCGCTTTGACCCCGCCCGGGCCGCGCTCCCGGTTGCAGTACCCGAGGCCGCCTCGCGCGGCCTTGTTCATCGCCCATCGCCGGCGACGGCGCGAGGTTTGCGCGGACGGCGCGAAAGGAGCTTGTCATAGACCGGGCGGGGCAACACGCGCAACGCCCGCCCGAGCCACGCCATCTGCCACGGCAGCACGTAGAAGCGACGGCCGCGATCGATTGCACCGGCGATCAGTCGCGCCGCTTTCTCGGTCGACAGCAGGAAAGGCATGCGGTAGGGATTGTCGGCGGTCATCGCCGTCGCGATGAATCCGGGACAGATGGTGATGACCTCGACGCCGCTGCCGAACAGCTCGACCCGCAGGCTCTCCAGGTAGCTGATGGCCGCGGCCTTGGAGGCCGAATACGCGCCGGCGCCCGGCAGTCCGCGAAAACCGGCGACGCTGGCGATGCCGACCAGCTTGCCGCGGCCGGCGGCGCGCATCGGCGCGACGAACGGCTGGAAGGTGTGCAGGATGCCGAGCAGGTTGGTATCGATCAGCGCCCGAAACGAGGCGTTGTCGGCGGCGTGCTCGGTCGACGTGCCGACCGAAACGCCGGCATTGGCGATGACGATGTCGGCCGCGCCGAAGCGATCGAGGAAATCGGAAGCGGCCGACGCGAGCGCCGCCGGTTCGCGCACGTCGCCGGTGTAGCAGGCGCAGCGGACGCCGGGAAGCGACGCCGCCAGCGCCGCCAGCGCTTCGCTGCGCCGCGCGAACAGGCCGATCGCGGCTCCTCGCGCGGCGTATACCCTCGCCAGCGCGGCGCCGATACCTGCGCTTGCGCCCGTGACGAAGACGTTCACGCGCGCAGTATTCGCGCTCGCCTAGCTCTTGGCCCGTTCGGCGCGAGCCTTGGCGATCAGCTGGTCGATCGCCGCCGGCATCATCGGGTGGCCTCCGACCCGCTCCGAGCCGGTGATGAACTTGCCGTCGACGACGACGGTCGGCACCGACTGCACGTTGTATGTCTGCGCCAGCGCGATCGCACGCTTGATCTTGCTGTCGACGCCGAACGAGGTAAAGGTGGCGGCAACCCTGGTCTTGTCGAGGCCGTTGCTCGCCGCCCAGTCGTAGAACGCCTTGTCGTCCCATAGCGGCAGCCCGCGGACGTGGATCGCCTGGAACACATCCGGCGACAGACGCGCCGCGTCGCCGAGCGCGTCCAGCGTGTAATAGATCTTGCCCAGGGGCTTCCAGCGTTCCTGGAAGACGACCGGCACGCGGTGAAACGCGACGTCGGCCGGCAGCGTCTTCAGCCAGTTCTGCAGATACGGCTCGAGGTCGGCGCAATGCGGACAGCCGTAGGAAAAGAACTCGATGACCTCGATCTTGTTGCCGCTCTCCACCGGCTGCGGCACCTTGAGCCTGGTGTAGTTCCTGCCTTCGACCAGGTCGGCCGCGCCGGCCGCCGCCAGCCACATGACCGCCGCCACACCGATCAGACATTGCGCGAAACGCCTCATTCCTGCTCCCGTGGAAAAGTTCATCGAACGGCGCCCATTGGTCTTGTCGGGTGCGGCGGAAGTTCAACCGGCGCGCCGGACGGCGCCTATTGATTCCTGATCACCGAGGCGTCGAAGCCGCTCTTGCCCAGGTCGGACTTGATGCGATTGAGCTCGTCGGTGTTGTCGTACGGGCCGAGGCGTACCCGATAGCGCACGCTGCGGTCCGGCATCGACGCCGGCTGCACCGCCGCTTCCCAGCCGGCCAGCGCGAGCCGCGCCTTCAGGCTTTCGGCATCCGACTCGCTGCTGAAGGCGCCAGCCTGCAGCCAGAAGCGGTCGGACGGCTTGATCGCGGTGGCCGCCTTGGCAACCGTTTCGGGTGCGGCCGCATTCTCCAGCCGCTCGACGGTCGTCGGCTTGCCGGCACCGCGATCCGCCGCGACCTTCGGCTCTTCCGCGCCGGGCAGGATCTTGTAGAAGTCGAAGCGCGGCTTGTCGGGCGCGGCGTCGCCCTTGCTCGCCCGCAACCCGTCCTTGGCGGAACCGGCGCCGGGAAGCGGTGTCGAGAGGCCGGATCCCGTTCTGCCAAGGTAATAGGCGACGGCGGCGGCGATCGCCAGACCGAGCACGAGTCCGATGAAAATGCCGACGATGACGCCGCCGCGCGAGCGCCTGAGCCCACTGCGGAGACCGTTTCGGTGAATTCCAGAGTTCATCACGTTTCCGGATCGCTCGAGGCGTCCTTGCGCATCGCCTGCGGCGCGCTCACGCCGAGCAGCGCCAGTCCGTTCCGTATCACCTGGCCGACGGCGACGATCAGCGCGAGACGGGCGCGCCGCAGAACGGCGTCGTCGACCAGGAACTGCTCGGCATTATAGTAGCTGTGAAATTC
>DATEFZ010000252.1:0-5628 GCA_035280325.1 Casimicrobiaceae bacterium | reverse complement strand
TGTCGGCATCGATAGTGATCGAGTCGCCTTCCTCGACCAGCGCGATCGTGCCGCCGACGTAGGCCTCGGGCGCGACGTGGCCGACCACCATACCCCAGGTGCCGCCGGAGAAGCGGCCGTCGGTGATCAGCCCGACGCTTTCACCGAGCCCCTGGCCGATCAGCGCCGACGTCGGCGCCAGCATCTCCTGCATGCCCGGTCCGCCCTTCGGTCCCTCGTAGCGGATCACGATCACGTCGCCCGGCCGGATCGACTTGGCCAGGATCGCCTCAAGCGCGGCGGGTTCGGAATCGAACACGCGTGCGGGGCCGGTGATCGAGACGCTCTTGAGCCCGGTGATCTTGGCCACGCAGCCCTCGGGCGCGAGATTGCCCTTGAGGATCGCCAGATGGCCATGCGCATAAAGCGGCCGGTCCCACGGCCGGATGACTTCCTGGTCGGCCCTCGGCGCGGATGGAACGGCGGCGAGCTCCGCGGCCATCGTGCGACCGGTGATGGTCATGCAGTCGCCGTGCAGCAGCCCGTGGTCGAGCAGCATTTTCAGCACCTGCGGGACCCCGCCTGCCGCATGGAAATCGGTGGCGACGAAGCGCCCCGAGGGCTTGAGTTCGCACAGCACCGGGACGCGGCGGCGGACGCGCTCGAAGTCGTCGATCGTCCATTCGACCCCGGCCGCGGCGGCGATCGCCAGGTAGTGCAGCACGGCGTTGGTCGAGCCGCCGGTCGCCATCACCAGCGCGATCGCGTTCTCGATCGACTGCCGGGTGATGATGTCGCGCGGCTTCAAGTCGCGCTCGACCGCCCGCGCCAGCACGCTCGCCGACGCGGCGGCGGAATCGGCCTTCTCGGCGTCCGGCGATGCCATCTGCGAGCTGCCCAAGAGGCTCATCCCCAGCGCCTCGAACGACGACGACATCGTGTTGGCCGTGTACTGCCCGCCGCAGGCGCCGACGGTCGGGCAGGCGTTCTTCTCGATGCCCTCCAGGTCCTCGCGCGACATCTTCCCCGCGGTGAACGCGCCGACCGCCTCGAACGGGCTGACGATGGTGAGCTTCTCGCCTTTCCAGTAGCCGGGCTTGATCGTTCCGGCGTAGACGAAGATCCCCGGCACGTTGATGCGGGCCATCGCCATCATCGCGCCGGGCATGTTCTTGTCGCAGCCGCCGACGCAGACCACGCCGTCCATGCACTGGCCCATCACCGCGACCTCGATCGCATCGGCGATCACCTCGCGCGACACCAGCGAATACTTCATGCCCTCGGTGCCCATGCCGATGCCGTCGGTCACCGTCGGGAAGCCGAACACCTGCGGCTTGGTGCCCGCCGCCGCGAGCGCCTCGATCGCGCGGTCGACCAGCGGCTGAATGCCGGCGTTGCACGGGTTCATCGTGCTGTGGCCGTTGGCGACGCCGACGATCGGCTTGTCGAAGTCGCCATCGCCGAAGCCGACCGCGCGCAGCATCGCCCGGTTCGGCGAGCGCGCCACGCCCTGGGTGATGATGCGGCTTCTGCGGTTATTTGCCATGGCTGGTCGCTCCCGGCTGGGGTCGTGTCGGGCCGAGCGCCGGTCAGCGGCGGTCGGTCGCGACCACGCCGCGGCGCGCGTAGACGATCCCCGACAGGATCAGCGCCATGCCGATCAGGTGCTGCCAGCCCGGGCGCTCGTCGAGAAAGGCGACCGCCATCAGGCTGCCGAACAGCGGCACCAGGTGGATGTAAAGGCTGGCCTGCACCGGCCCGACGCGATCGACGGCGTTGTTGTAGCAAAGCGTCGCCGCCAGGCTGGAAAACAGTCCGAAATAGCCGATCGCGGCGAGCGCCTGCCACGACAGCTCGGGCGCGGGCGATAGCGCGTGATCGATCAGGAAGAACGGCGTCGCTACGACGGTGCCGATCAGGCCGGTGATGAAGACGTAGCTCAGAGGCGATATCTGCGCCGGGCGATAGCGCAGCAAGACCGCGTAGAAGCCCCATACGAACAGCGCGGTCAGCATCAACAGGTCGCCGGCGTTCGGCGCCAGCGTGAACAGCGCGCCCGGATGACCGTGCACGACCACCACCAGCACGCCGGAAAGCGACAGCGCGAAGCCGAGCAGCGGCCGCGTTGGCGGCACGTGGCGCAGCAGCACCCAGGACGCGACCATCACCCAGATCGGGATCGTCGAGTTGAGCAGCGTGGTGTTGGTCGCCGTCGTGTAATGCAGCGCCCAGTAGGTCAGCGAGTTGTACAGCGCCGTGCTCATCACCGCGAGCAGCAGCAGCATGCGCCACGAGCGCAGCAAAAGCGCGCGCTGGGCGACCACCTCGCGCCAGCAGAACGGCGCCAGCGCCGCGACCACGATCACCCAGCGCCAATAGGCGAAGGCGAGCGGCGACATCGCGTTGGCGACCGCGCGGCCGACGACCATGTTGCCCGCCCAGAACAGCGACGTCAGCGTGAGCAGGGTCGCGGGCGAAAAGCGGTCGAGGCTGGGGCGATGCATCGCTGGCTGCGGGCTGTCGGTCGGCCCTTTTTATAACGCAGGCCCTGTGATACTGTCCAATACATATGACTCAGTTTGGTAATACCAAGAAAGTATTAATGCCGGACCTGCGAAGGCTGCGCTACTTCGTGGCCGTCGCCGAGACCCTGCACTTCGGACGCGCCGCGGCGCGGCTCGCGATGTCGCAGCCGCCGTTGTCGCGTCAGATCCAGGCGCTCGAAAGCGAGCTGGGCACGCCGCTGTTTCGCCGCAACAAGCGCCGGGTCGAGCTGACCGATGCCGGAAGCTGGCTGCTCGAAGAAGCGCGACGGATGCTGTCCGAAGCGGCGTCGCTGCCGGCGCGAACCAGGCGCGCGGCGTCGGGCGAATCGGGCCGCCTGGCGCTGGGCTTCATCAGCGCCGTCGATTACAGCATCCTGCCGGGCCTGCTCGGCGCCTATCGCAAGTCGCATCCCGGCGTCACGCTCGAGCTGCGCGAGCTGACCGGCGATGTCCAGCTGCGCGAGCTGCACGACGGCCGCATCGACGCCGGAATGCTGCTCGCGCCGCTCAACGATCCGTCGCTCGCCACCTTGCCGCTGCTGCGCGAGCCGTTGCTCGCCGCGCTGCCGGCGTCCGATCCGCTGGCGCGCCAACGCACGCCGCTGCCGGTCGGTGCGCTCGCGGACCGGTCGTTCGTCATCTTTCCGCGCGCGGCGGCGCCGGCGCTTTACGACGCGATCGTCGAATTCTGCCGCCGCGCCGGTTTCTCGCCTCGCATCGCGCAGGAAGCGATACAGATGCAGACGATCGTGAGCCTGGTCTCCGCGGGTCTCGGCGTCGCCCTGGTGCCGTCGTCGCTGCGCAAGCTGCGGCGCCAGGGAGTGGTCTATCGCGACCTCGATCGGGATTCGCCGCGGCTTACCGTGCTCCTGGCCTGGCGCGCGGCCAACAGGAGCGCGAGCCTGGCGCAGTTCGTCGCCGCCGCGCGGACCTCGGCGGCGACGCTCTCCGCAACGGCCAGGGCGAGCGCCGTCGGCGGCAATGTCATAATCGACCGATGATCGTCCATCCGCAGTTCAATCCGGTCGCCGTCCAGCTCGGCCCGCTCGCGGTGCGCTGGTACGGGCTCATGTACCTGATCGGATTCGTGCTGTTCGTCGTGCTGGGCAAGGTCAGGGCGCGGCAGAACCTGCTGACCGGATGGCATCCGCGCGACGTCGACGACATGCTGTTCTACGGCGTGTTCGGCGTGATCCTCGGCGGCCGGCTGGGCTACATCCTGTTCTACAAGCCGATGTACTACCTCGCGCACCCGCTGGAAACGCTGGCGATCTGGCAGGGCGGCATGAGCTTTCACGGCGGCTTCCTCGGCGTGCTGATCGCGCTGTGGGCTTATGCGCACGTGCGGCACAAGCGCTGGCTCGACGTCACCGATTTCGTCGCCCCGCTGATCCCGCTGGGACTGTTCTTCGGACGGCTGGGCAATTTCATCAACGGGGAGCTGTGGGGGCGCATCACCGACCCGACTGCGCCGTGGGCGATGCTGTTTCCGCAGGCCTCCGACGAGGACAGGGCGTGGATCGCGAGCCACGCGCAGGAAGCGGCGGCGCGCGGCCTGACCGCGGTCTACGAGCGCACCGGCATGCTGCCGCGCCACGCCTCGCAACTCTACGAGGCGACGCTCGAAGGCCTGGTGCTGTTCGTCGTGATCTGGTTTTTCGCGCGCCGCCGGCGGCCGCTGGGCGCGGTGTCGGGACTGTTCCTGATCGGCTACGGCGCCTTCCGCTTCGCGCTGGAGTACACGCGCGAGCCGGACAGCTTTCTCGGCCTGCTGGCTCTCGGCTGGTCGATGGGGCAGTGGCTGTCGATGCCGATGATCGTCATCGGCGCCGGGATGATGATCTGGGCCTACGCGCGCGAGCGCAGGACGCAGCAGACGATCGTGCGGAGCTAGCGATCGTTGCGGCCGACCTGGCGGCCGGCTTCGGATCAGTGGGCGTTGCTAGTCGACGCCGCGATAGTCGCCGTCGAGCGTATCGCCGAACCCGTTCGCCGTCTGCGCCGCGAGCCGGCGGCCGAGGTTGATCGGCAGCAGCAGCAGTGCCACCGCGAGCGCGTCGGAGATGATTCCGGGCATGATGAACAGCATGGCGGCGAGCACCTTGCGGCCGCTGTCGACCAGCCCGCGCATCAGCGGCTGATCACCGCGCAGCGCGCCCAGCGTCCGCGCCCGGAAACCGCCGCGCTCGTGGCGCAGCAGCAGCAGCCCCACGGTCGCCGAGGTTATGAGCCAGACGAAGGTCGGAATCCCTGTCCAGCGCGCAAAGCGCATGGTCACGATCAAATCCAGCACCGGGAATGCCAGTAGAATGAACAGCACGACAAAACGCATGGAGGCTCCTTGTCGCCGGGCGCGGCTCCGGGCAAACCTGCACCGGGGGCGGAAGCGCTGATCCTGGTACTGACCACCCTGCCCGACCGGGCCGCAGCCGAGGCGCTGGCACGCGAGCTGCTTGGGGCCAGGCTGGCGGCTTGCATTCACGTCGGGGCGACGGTGCAATCACTTTACCACTGGAACGACCAAGTCGAAACGGCGGAGGAAACGCAATTGCTGATCAAGACTCGCCGGTCGGCATACCCTCAGCTCGAGGCCGCGATCCTGGCGCGCCACCCTTACGAACTTCCGGAGATCGTCGTTGTCCCCATCAGCCATGGCCTGCCCGCGTATCTCGATTGGATCGTCGATGCCACCGAACCGCCGGCGGCGTGAGCGCTGGCTATTCACCGGGATCGCCGCGCTGCTGGCGGCGTTCGCCCTGCCGGCGGCGGGTCAGCCCAAGCCGCTCCCCCCCGAGCAGGCCTTTCGCTTCTCGGCCCGGGCGGTCGACCCGCAAACCGTCGAAGCGCGCTTCACCATCGCCGACGGCTACTACCTCTATCGGGACAAGATCCGCTTCGCGGTCGACCCGACCAGCGGCGCGCTGGTCACGCCGGCCCTGCCGGCGGGCAAGGTCAAGCACGACGAATTCTTCGGCAACGTCGAAACCTACCGCGGCAGCATGACCGTCAATCTCGCGATCAGGAACTACACGCCGGGCAGGCCGGTGGTGATCCGGGCCGAATCGCAGGGTTGCGCCGATATCGGCCTTTGCTACCCGCCGAC
>DATEFZ010000251.1:0-23457 GCA_035280325.1 Casimicrobiaceae bacterium | reverse complement strand
AGCGCGCGCGCCCACGCGCCTGCCATCAGGCGCTCGTCGGCGTCGCGTCGCGTCCGCGCATACCGCACTCGCCGCACGGGAAATCGCGCCGTCAGGGCGTCGAGCCGCCGGCGCGAGCGGACGAGCTCGGCGACGCCGAGTCTGCCGTCGGCGAGCGCGGCACCGATCGATTCGACGACGGCCGCCTGCTCCGCCGCCGAACCCAGCGCCATGACCATGTCGGCGCCGGCCTGCAAGGCCAACACCGCTGCGTCGGCCGGCCCATAGCGCTGCCGAATCGCGCGCATCTGCAGCGAGTCGGTGACGATGACGCCTTCGTAACCCCAATCGTCGCGCAGCAGGCGGTGGAGAATCTTCCGGGACAGGGTCGCCGGCCGTTCGGCGTCGAGCTGCGGATAGACGATATGCGCTGTCATGATTGCGGGCGCCGACGCCTCGAGCATGCGAAACGGCTTCAATTCCTGCGCCTGCAACTGCCGCCGCGACTTGTCGACGACCGGCAGGCCAAGATGTGAATCGACGCGCGTATCGCCGTGGCCCGGGAAGTGCTTGACGCAGCAGGCCACCTTCTCGCGCAGCGCGCCGCGCATCCAGGCGCCGCCGAGCCGGGCAACCTCGGTCGGGCGGGAGGCGAAGCTGCGCGCACCGATCACCGGATTGGCCGGGTTGCTGTTCACGTCCAGCACCGGCGCGAAATTCCAGTTGCAGCCGAGGCTCTTCACGCCGCGCGCGACCGCGGCGCCGACCTTGCCGGCGAGCATCGCGTCGCCGATCGCGCCGAGCGCCATCGCCGACGGAGCGTGCGGCAGAAACGCGGCACGAAACACCGCGCCGCCCTCCTGGTCCAGCGCGATCAGTGCCCGCGGTCCCATCGCCCTGCGCAGCGCGGCGGTCAGTGCGCGCACTTCGCTCTCGCTGCCCATGTTGGCGCGAAACAGCACGACGGCGCGGATCGCATTGCGGCGGAGAAACGCCGCCTGTCCCGCATCGAGCGCCTTGCCCTTGATGCCGACCATCACCAGCGCGCCGGGATCGAAGCCAGCAGCCGAGGGCGCGCGCCGCCGCATCGCGGGCCTAAGGAAGTTCCCTCAGCCGACGAGCGTGCCGATCAGTCCGACCAGGCCCAGGCCCAGCGCGGCCAGCGCATCGCCGGCGATCAGGCCGCCGCCGACCAGCGAGGTCGTGCTCATGTCGCTCGGCAGCGCCGCAGGCCGACCTTCTCGCTTCGGCAGGCTGTTGACCAGGCTCGACAGCGTCCCGCCGCCGGCGAACCAGGCGGAAGTCGGCAGATTGAGGAAGCCGCCGAACGATGACGCGTACGGCGAGGGCAGGATTACCGCGTCGAGCAGGAAATCGGTGCAGAAGCCGACTCGACCCGACTTGACGAACGCCTGGTATCCGCCCCGCGATTTGATGGTCTTGCGCAGGAACTCGGTGACGAAGCCGATGCCGATGCCGATCCACATCGCGGTGCGCTGGTAAGGCTTGTCGTCGGTCAGGCTCTTCAGTATGCCTACGAATTTGTAGGTCATCGCCGACGCCCAGTTGTCGGGCTGCTGGCCGGCCGACATCGCGGTCTGGTCCTGCAGCAGGATCGGGTAGGCGCTCATGAAGAGCTTGGCGAATACGACCGCCATGATCGCGCCCATCACGATGCCGGCGACCTGGAAGCGGAACTGTATGGCGCGATTGGTGCCCAGCCGCCATCCGGTCGAGCGGTCCTGCTGCATGTCGCAGGCTTCGCTGGTCGACACCAGCAGCACCGTCGCCGCGATCAAGCCGACGATCGGTGCCTTGAGACCGACCGCGGCCATCAGGATCACGGTGACGACGAAGGCGGACGAGATCGGGTTCTGATCGACCATGCCGACCGAAATCCCGTTGACCATCGCGAACACGAACACCAGCAGCACCGCCATCACCAGGTAGCCGACCGGCTGGTGCAGGATCTGCGATCCGACGGCGATGATCGCCAGGCCCCAGCCGACGACCCAGAAGACGAGCCGGCGCGTGTTGACGCGCTTCCAGTCTTCCGGCTCCTCGGCCTTTGCCGCGTTGCCGTCGCGCGCGCGCTGCCAGGCGCGAAACAGGATCAGCGACACGTCGATCAGCGCGGCGCCCATGATCATGCCGAGCGCGATCAGGAAGGTGATCTTGCGGAACGGCTGGCCCGGTTCCAGCCAGCCTATCGATATGAAGAAGGGCATCAGCGCCCAGCCGACCAGGCCGCCGACCAGCGCCGCAATGCCGATCCGCGCGCCGACGATCATCCCGGCGCCGAAGGTCGATGTCGACAGCTCGATCGCCCCCAGGACCGCGATCTTCGCGGCCGCGACACCGCCGGCGATACCCAGCGCCATGCCGCCGAACAGGCGCGATACCGACTGCCTGAGCAGCACCGGGTCGGTCAGCGCGCGCAGGATGTTGGCCACCGCGAGGCCGGACGGGAAGGTGAGCCGCAGCCGGTCGACCAGGATCGGCGTGTAGAGCATGCCGACGCCGACGCCGAACATGCCGATGCACAGCATGTAGAGGATCAGCTGCCACATCGGCGGTTGCGGCAGGCCGAGCCAAGCCATCGCCTGGATGACCACCGCCATCGCGCTCATGCCGGCGACCGACGCCGCCGTGGTCTGGATGTAGTTGGCACCGTGCCGTCCGGCGGCGCCGTAACCGAACGTTACCGTCGAGCCGAGAATGCCTGCCAGCACCTGTCCGCCGACGAAGAAGCCCAGCGAAAAATTCATGTACGAGGCGGCCAGGCCGCCGAGCGGGCCGAGGATCAGGATGCCGACGATGCCGAGCAGCGCGTAGTACTTCCAGCTGCCCTGCGCGGGCAGCCAGGCCCAGCGCGGCGCGGATGAAGAAAGTGGCATTGGTGCGGTGGCCATGGTCCCTCCGGAAGCGGGCGATTGCTAATGGTAATGGACTTTCCTGCATTGATGGACTTTCCGGCATTGCGCCGCGCCTTGCGCGATGCCGGCAGGCCGTGATTTACTCTCGCACCTCGAGACGAGACATGAGTTCAGTGCAGGCCATCGCGTCGGCATCGCTGTTGGGGTTCGCGCTCGCTTGCGCGGCCACCGCGCACGCGGCGAACCCCGACGTACTGTACGACCGCGCCAAACGCGCGATCGCCTCCGGCAACGTCGTCCCCGAGCGCGACCTGGCGCCGCTGATCGCTGCATTGCGGAGCCCTGCGTCGACCGACGAGCTGCGACGCGCGATCGACCGCATCGAGACGCTGGCCGACGCGTCGGCCTCGAGCCCGGCAGCGGTCAAGCACTATCTGCTCGAACAGGCGACGCCGCTGCTCCTGAAAATCGGCGCGCAGGGTCCGACCGCGTTCGCGCGCGGCGACGCGCTGATCGCGCTGCGCGACATGGGCGCCTCACGCGCGGTTCTCGAGCAGGCCGCGGCGATCGCCGATCGCGACCGCGACGACTACGTGCGAAGCCGCGGCGAGATCCTGCGCAATTTCATCAAGTCGATGCCGGCTGGTGGCGCAGCGGCGCAACTGAAGGCCGGCGGCGAGCGCGAAAAACGCGCCATCGCGGCGCTGCAGGCGCGCAAGCTGGGCGTCTCCGCCGATCAGCTTCGCCGCTCGGCGCTCGAAGGCAACGCGATCGACGTGCAGTGGCTGCTAGACGCCGGGGTCGAGGTCAACAGCGGCGCGGGCCTGACCGAGACCCCGCTTTACTACGCCGTATTCTCAGGATGTGCGGCGAAAAAGGGCGAGACCGAGGGCTTGTTGAATACCGTCGATGCGCTGATCGCCGCCGGCGCCGATGTCAAGCGGCGGGACGATGCCGGCAACAGCATCCTGATCAGCGCTGCCCAGATGTGCGGCGCGAGAATCGTCGCGCGGCTGGTCACCGCCGGCGCCGAGGTCAACATCACCAACAAGAGCGGAATGAGTCCGCTGTCGATGGCGCTGCTGATGCATCATCCCGATGCCGCCGAGGTCCTGGTCGGCAAGGGTGCGCGGCTCTCGCCAGAGCAGGCCGGCACGGTCGCGGCGTCGGCGACCGACGCTCGAAGCAGGGAGATCATCCGGCGCGCCACCGCGAAGTAACCGTCGTTCCATCGCACTACGTGCTCTTTGCGGGCACGCCACCAAGGGGAGAAATACCGATGAAATCGTTGCATGCTGCTGTCGTCGCCGTTGCCGCCGCCGTGCCGATCGCGCTGGCCGTCTATTCCGGCCCTGCCGATGCCAAGACCGAGATCAAGGGCGCGGCGATTCTCGACCACGCCTGCGGCAAGGTCGCGGTCAAGCAGATGGGTTTGGTCCACGCCGGCAAGATCGACGAAGCGAACAAGCTCACCACCAAGGAAATGCAGGCGCAGTGGCAGGCCATGCCGGAGAAGGATCGCACGATGATGACCGGCATGATGAAGGAGATGTCGCAGCCCGAGGCGCAGTACGCCGCCGACATCAAGGCGAGCGGCGTCCTCGTCGTCGACGGCCCGAATGCCACGATGACGGTCAAGAAGACGAGCAAGGACAAGAACGGCAGCAGCACCTCGACGACCACGCAGAACTTCAAGATCGACGGCAGCAGCTGCCTGGTCAGCAGGTAGCCCATGAACGACGTTCGTGCGGTCGTGATCGCGGCGTGTCTGGCCGCGCTCGCGCTGTCGGGCTGCGGCAAGCAGGAGTCCGCGACCGACGGCTCGGGCAAGGAACCCGCCAAGGCGGCCAAGGCCGGCAAGCCGGTCGAGGAAAAAGTGCCGCCCTACGGCTACGCTGCGCCGGTCAAGGGTCACGTCAAGGAAATCAACATCGGCGACTTCGACCTGGTCGACGGCGTTGCCTACACCGCGACCAACGGCAGCGGCACCGTCGTCTACGTCGTCAGCAAGGCGATCGCCTCGCCGCTGCTGGCCGGCAGCGCGTGTCCGCTGACGCAGGCGCGGGCGCTGGCGAAGCTGCGTAACGCGAGCTACGCCGAGGTCACGCTCGATGGCGACGGCAAGTCGAAGTATTTTGCCGCCGGCACGCCGTTCGGCGGCAGTCTGACCGATCTCACCCCGCGAGACTGGATCAGCTCGCTCAAGGTCGACGTCGATCACGCCAAAGGCAATGTCGTGCATCGGCGGTACGGCAAGTACGAGTTCGACCTGCCGTTGTCGACGCCGAAGTTCGACGAGATCAGCGACGGCGACCGGGAGCAGAAGCGCAAGCTGCCGGCGACGACGCCGAAACCGGGCGGGCAGGCGGTCGTCGCGGCGTACACCGCTCTGCGCGACGCGGCGCTGAAGAAGGATCTGAAGGCAACACTCGCGGCGCTGGGCTTCGACGCCAAGGAGAGCACGTCGATCCGCGGCATGTCGGGCATCGACGCCGACTTCCTGGTTTTCGCCGACCGTTTTCTGACGCCGGGCACGCCCGGTGACCCGTGGAGCAAGCCCGGAGGCGGCCAGATACGCGGCGAAGGCACCAAGGCGGACGGCAAGAAGTTCTTCAACGACTACTACTTCGATCTTTGCGGCGATCATCTGGTGCTGACCGGCATCGTCGAGCAGGCCGCGACGCAATGATCTGCCGGCGAGGCTACCGCGGCGCGATCGCCTCCTCGGGCGGTCGCACGCGGCGACAGGTGGCGAGCAGCAACAGGTCGTAGACGATCTTCAGGCCGCCGGCGACCAGGAGCGGTGCGCCGAAGCTCGACATGCCGAGCAGCCACCCGGCCAGCAGCGGGCTGGTCGCCGACGCGAGGCTTCGCGGCACCGAAGTGATGCTCGCCGCCGCCGCCCGTTCGCTCGGCGCTACCACCGCCATCACGTACGAGCCGCGGGTCGGCACGTCCATCTGCGACAGCGCGCTTCGCGCCAGCAGCAGCACGATGACCCACGCCAGGCTGCTCACGAACGGCGTCACGATCAGCAGCACGCTCGACGGCAGGTGGGTGAATACCATCGTGTTGACCAGGCCGATCCGGCCGGCAATACGCACGGCGACCAGGTACGAGAACGCCGACAGCACCCCGGTCCAGAAGAAGATCGTGCCGGCGACGGCGGTCGAGAGCTGGAACTTCTCGAACAGCCATAGCGCCAGCATCGACTGGACGATGAAGCCGCCGCCGAAGGCGTCGATGCTGAACAGCGTCGCCAGCAGGTAGACGAAGCGCCTCGACCGGCCGAGCGCCGCCGGCGCCGCTTCGGCCTCGGTCGCGAGCCCGTGCGGCAATCCGCGATAGATCGCAGCCGACGCAACGCCGATCAGCGCGTAGAGCGCGAACATCGCCTGCATGGCGACGACCGGCGAGACGTCGGACCATCGGCCGGCGAGCTCGGGCAATCCGGCCGCCAGCGCGCCGACGGCGCCGACCAGAGCGCCGACCAGGCTGTAGCGCGCGAACAGCGCCGTGCGTCGCTTGTCGGGCACCAGCCGCGCCAGCATCGCCTGTTCGAGCGGCAGGAACACGCTGACGTCGCCGCTCGATGGATTGAGCGTGCCGACGACGGCGACGACGAGCAGCGGCCAGAACCGGCTGAACGCGGCGAAGCCCAGCCCGGTCGCGATCATCAATCCGGTGGCGGCGAGCAGCATGCTGCGGTAGCGAAAGCGCCAGGCGTGCAGGCCGACGAGCATGGTCAGCGCGCCGGAGCCGAGCAGCGTGCCGGTCGCGATCACGCCGACCTCGAATGGCGTCAGCCCGAGCTCGAGCAGATAGACCGGCAGCAGGAGGCTGACGAAACCGTCGCCGAACGCGCGCAAGCCGCGGACCCACAGCAGGCGTCGAACGTCAGGAGAGAGCGGAGCGGGTTGGCGCATATCCAAGTTTGCCTCCACCGGGGCTGGACCCGTGCAGGAGCAGAACTTGGACGCCGGAAGGAGTCTTGAAGCGGGGAGTCTGCCAACGTCCCCGGACAGCAGGTGCGATATGCATCATAGCGATGCACAAGCGCGCCGACAAGCCCGGACGCTAGGCCTGCAGGCGGCGGATCAGCGCGTCGATGATGTCCTGGCTGCCCGCCGCCTTCAGCCGGTAGCGACGCAGCACATCGACCAGCTCGCCGCGGTCCAGCTGGCCATAGTTGGAGCGGATCAGAACGCCGGCGACGGCGCGCTGGACACCGACCGATCGTGCCGCGGAAAACAGGCTCACCAGCGCCTCGAGGCTTTGCCGATCCGACAGGTGGTAGCCGGCCAGCGTATCGAGAGCGCGGGCCTGCGCTTCGCCGTCCGGCATCCGAGCGATCTGCTCGGCGATCGCGTGCAGCTCTCCGGCATCCGTGAGAGGCCGCTGAGCCAGGTAGACCTGCGCCAGGCGAACGCCGTCGTCGTCGGGAGCGGTCAGGGCTCGCAGCACGCGGACGCGGCTTTCGGCGCTTCCCAGGCAGGCGAGCGCGGCAGCGTGTCCGACATCGTCGGCGCTCCGCGCTGCGATGGCGCCGTCGACCAGTGCCTGGTCGAACTGACCTCGCGAGTCGAGCGAGCAGGCGAGCTTCACTTCGGCCGGTCCGAGCACGGGCCGCGCGAAAAGATCGTTGAGCAGCGCGACGATTTCGGCGTGCGCGTCGGCTGGCGAGATCCAGCCCAGGGTTTGCGCCAGGCGGACCATTCGAGCGCGAATCATCGGGTCGTCGGCGTCGCGCGCGAGACCGAGATACCGCTCGAGCGCGGGGCGGTCCCTGATCAGCTCGTCCTGCGCCGCGACGAACTCCGGCGACTGCCGGTCGCTCGACGACAGCCCGGCGGCGAAACGCTCGATGCGATCGAGGAACATGCGCACCTCGGGCGTGTCGCGCGCGAGGAGCCGGTGGATGAAGCGCAACGTCTGCGCAGCAGAACGGCGGTCGTCGAAGAATTGACATACGTCGTCGCGAAAAGCAGCCTGAGGTTCGGAGGCGCGCAGACCAGCCGTCACCGCCATCGCGTTGGCGGAAAACTGGCCCAGCAGTCGGGTATTGGTCCGGCCGCTACCGACCTCGCCGCTGGGCCCCGACTGGAAATAGCGGCGCAGCGTGCTCGCGGCGGCAGCCCCCGGCGGCGCCGTCGACGAAAAGCCGTAGATCACCGGCACGTTGACGAAGATCCGGCGCATGCCGTCGCGATTGCTTTCGCGATGCCTGGAGCCCAGGACGCGCGACACGCGCTGGGCGTCGGCGCGCGAGCTGCCGCCCCGGATCAGGCTTCGCTCGACGGCGGCCGACGCGCTGTCGTTCGATTCCGGGTTCAAGGTGTTGCAACCGAAGAGATACACCTCCTTGAGCTGCGAAAAGAGAGTCGGGCAGGAATTGCTGCACGAGGCGCGCTCCATCTCGTCGACCGGCAGGTATTCGTTGCTGTCGAGATGCTCGGAAAAGAATTCGCTGCCGTTGAAATGCCCGGAGATGATCAGCACGTCGCAGCGCACGTGCTGCCGGCAGGCCGACGCCAGCCAGTCGGGGCGGCCACGCTCGACCAGCTCGACGAAGCGATACTTGTCTTCCGGCAGGTAACGCCGGAACGTTTCTTTTTCGTCGGGCGAGTTGACGGTGATCGTGCAGACGGTGCTCTTCTCGGCGCTTACCTGCGCAGAGAGGGCGGACGCCGCCAGAACGGCGGCGAGCAAGGCAATTTTTTTTGCGATCGCCACGCCTCAGGAACGTAGCGAAAGCGGACGATCGACGGTATCGGAGCCGATCCGATGTCGATGTAGGACTCGCCGCCCGCGGCATCGGACGCGGAGAGACAAACCCTCCGGCCCGCGCCGCGGTCAGGCCTGGAGCCGCCGGATCAGCGCGTCGATCATGTCCTCGCCGCCCTGCCGCTTCAGCCGGTGCTCGCGCAGCACGCGGACCAGGTCGCCGCGGGCCAGCACACCATAGTCGGCGCGGATGAGGACGCCGGCGATGGCGCGCTGCACCTCGACCGACCGGACGCGCGGGAACAGCTCAGTCAACGCCTCGAGACTTGGCCGATCGGCGAGGTAGTAGTGCGCCAGCGTGTCGAGCGCTCGCACCTGGGCCTCGGGCTCGGTCATCGCGGCGACGCGCGCGACCACGGCGCGAAGTTCGTCGCCATCGGCAAGCGGTCGATGCCGCAGATAGACCTGCGCGACTTCGACATCCCGCTCGGTGCTGCCGGTAAGCGCAGCCAGCACCCGCGGCCGGGCTGCGGCGTGTCCCAGACAGGCGAGCAGCGCGGCGTGCGCGACGTTGCCCTCGGTCGAAGCCACCGGCAAGTCGAAGAGCGCGTCGTCGAGCGCGTGCTGCTCGTTCAGTGCGCAGACGAGCTCGACATCGGCCGGACCGGGCTCGGCGGCCGTCGCCAGGTCGATCGCCAGCCGGGCGAACTCGGCCCGTTCGTCGGCGGCGGACAGCCAGCCGAGACCGCGAGCGACGCGAAGCATGCGGGCGCGGACGGCAGGCCGATCGACGCCGTCGGCGAAGGCGAGGTAGCGCTCGCGCGCGACATGATCCCCGGCGATCGAGGCGAGCTCGCGGACAGAGGACGGCGACCGCCGATCGGCTTCGGTCAGCGAGGCCATGAATTTCTCGATGCGCTCGAACAACATCCGCACTTCGGCCATGTCGCGCCCGAGCAGCTGGTGGACGAAGGCGAGCTTTTGCGCCACCGCCTGCTCGGGATCGAAGAACCGGCAGACGTCGCGACGCGTGTCCGCACGAGGATCGGACTCGCCGAGGCCGCTGGTCGCGACCATCGACGTCGCGGAAAAATACCCCAGCAGGCTGTTGCTGATCCGGCCGCTGCCGATCTCCGAACCGGCCGTCGCATCCAGGTAGCGGTCGAGGATCGGCGCCGCCTTGGCGCCGAGCGGCGCCATCGCCGAAAAACCGTAGATCACCGGAACGCCGGCAAAAATCCGGCGCATGCTGTCGCGGTTGCTCTCGCCATGGCGTTCGTTCAGCGAGCGGGCGATGCGCCCGGCGTCTGCGGGCGAGCGGCCGGCGCGCAGGAGGCTGCGCGCCACCTCGCCCGCCGTGGCGTCGGGGGTAACGGCGTTCAGCGTGTTGCAACCGAACAGATAGACCTCCTTGAGCTGCGAGAACAGTCCCGAGCACGAAGCACTGCACGACGCGCGCTCCATCTCGTCTACCGGCAGCGACTCGCGCGCATCGAAGCGATCGGAATAGAACTCGGTGCCGGCGTCGAAGTGGCCGGAGATAACCAGCACATCGCAGCGCACTTTCCGCCGGCAGGCCGACTCGAGCCAGTCGGCGCGGCCTTTTTCCACCAGCTCGACGAACTGGTACCTGGCTTCCGGCAGCTTGCGGCGAAGCACCTCGCGCTCGTCGGGCGAGTTGACGGTTATCGTGCATACCGTGCTCCCGGCGGCGACGTCGGGGGCGGGAAGGACCGCGAGCAGGACGACCAGCCAGACGAGGGACTTCGATGCGGGCATCGGGCGGGACCGGTTTTTGGCGGGCGCTAGTATTTCACAGTCGCGGGCCTTTGTGGAAGCACCGGCCCGCTTCGCCGCTCCGCAGCGCGGGCTATTGCTGCGGCTGCACTCCGGCCGCGCGAGCCACCGCCGGCCAGCGCGCGACGGCCGCCTTGATTTCGGCGCTGAACTGCTCGGGCGATGTCGTCAGCGGATCCATCCCCATCGACAGGAATCGCTCGCGCACGTCGGGAAGCTGCACGATGCGCGCCAGCTCGCGATACAGCAGGGCGACGATCTCGGGCGACGTTCCCGCCGGCGCGAGGAATCCGTTCCATGGATCGGCCGCCGCTTCCGGGTAGCCGGCTTCGACCACGGTTGGAACGTCCGGCAACGTGCTGATGCGCCGATGGCTGGCGACCGCGAGCGCCGTGAGCTCGCCGCTTTTCAGGTAGGCGTTGGTCGGACCCAGATAGGTGAAGTACACCGGGACCTCCCCGGAGACGACGTCCTTGAGCGCCTGCCCGCTGTTGGCGTAGGGGACGTGGATCATCTCGATGCCGGCCTGTCGCGAGATGATCGATGCCACCAGATGCTGAACCGAGCCGACGCCCGCAGTCGCATAGGCGACCTTGCCGGGCTCGCGCCGCGCCAGCGCGACCAGATCGGCCAGCGACTTCAGATGCAGTTTCGGATGCGCCAGGATCACCATTGGCGGCTCGCCCACCTTGGTGATCGGCACGAACGACGCCACCGGATCGACCGCGCGCAACCCCATGACGCTGGGCTGCAGCGTGATCAGCGAACCGGTGAACAACAGCGTGTACCCGTCGGGGGCGGCCTTGGCGACCAGGTCGGCGCCGATGTTGCCCGATGCGCCCGGGTAGTCGTCGACCACGACCGGCTGGCGCAGCGCATCCGCCAGCTTGGATCCGATCAGGCGCGCGGCGATATCGATCTGGCTTCCGGCGCCGAAAGGAACGACGAAATGTATCGGCCGGCTCGGGTATTGCCTGGTCTCCGCGGCGTACGTCGCGCGAATGCCGCCGGCGACCGCGCCGGCGACGGCAATCATGGCAAGCGCCGCCACGACGCTTCGCCTGACACTGGCGATCGAACTTAGAGCCGTCATCCTTTGCTCCCTCTGCAATAGTTCGGCAGGGTCACTCCGTGGCCGGTGCGGCGATGGGATCGCCGGTTTCGAGATCCCGTCCGAGCACCGCCGCCAGGAACGACGGCAGGCGACCGCGTGCCAGATGCCATCCGATCAGCGCGTGGATCCTGCAACCCTCGACCGCGAACAGGCGCGACGGCAGCCTCTCGTGCAGTGCCTTGGCGGCGGCGGCGTCGGCTTCGAAGCCGGCCCCGAAGGCGAGCACCAGTTCGGGAAACGGCCGCGGCCTCGCCGCGAGCAGATCGGCAAAAGCCGCGTCGCTCAAGCCACGCTCGCGCAAACCGGCGCCCGTGGTGGCGACATCCATCGCACCGAGCGACACGCCGCGCTCGAGGCCGAGCGCGATGGCCGCGAGCAGGGCGGCCAGACCTCCGCTGCTCGTGCCGAACGCGATGGCGCTTCGATACGATGCCGGGTCGTAGCGCGTTTTCAGGCTCGACATCGCAGCCGTCAGATCATGACCCAGTCCGACTACACCCGTGGCGAAAAAGCGACGGCCGAAATCGCGCAGCACCAGGACGTCGTAAGCCGCGGGATTCAGGCAGTCGAGCAGGACCGGCATCGGCGCCATCAGACGATTGAAGTGCCCTGCGAAGGCGACGATCAGCGTTTTCCGCGCCGGGTGCGACGTCTTCGCCGTATACATCGATACTTCCCGCCGCCGTCCCGCGCGCTCGAATTCGACGTCGCGAACCCTGCGCCGCGGCAGCATGGCGTTGATCCGCGCCATCCAGGCGCGCCCCGGCGAGTCGCGCTGCTGGCCGGCGAACGCGCCCTCGAACCGGCGCACCTCCAGCGGCGTCATGTAATTCTCGATCGCGATATGCAGTCGATTCCACTGATTTTCGGTGCGGCAGCGGGCGCTTCGTCGGCGGTAGAGGCGCAACGCGCGATCGAAATCGTCCGCGGTCGAGCCGCGGCGGGAAGCGATCGGCTCGACCGGCAGCGGCAGTGACAGCGGTCTCATCGTGCGGCCTCTGGTGCGAGCTGCCGGATGCGGCGCTCGACCGCGTCGGTGGTGGCGAGCTCGGCGAGCTGCGCAGGCAGCAGGGTGACGCCGGTGGACAGCTCGAGCGCGATGCAGAATTCCATCCGCGCCAGGCTGTCGAGGCCCAAGTCGGCCAGCGCGATGTTGGCGCCGTCGTCGAGAAACGAACGGCGAAGCCTGTCGTCGAACATCTCGGGGCTCGCGATCTGCAGCGCATCGCACACCGCCCGTCTGACCGAAGTGATTGGCCTCGAAGCCATCAGCGGCTGGCGACGAGCTGCGCCAGCTCGCGCCGCGCGACCTTGCCGACGCTGTTACGCGGCAGCGCATCGACCACGATAATCCTGCGCGGCGCGCGGACGCCGAGCCGCGCCCGCGCGTGGGCCAGCAACTCGTCGATGGTCGCGCTCATCGCGACGTGCAGCTCGACGGCGGCGATCGGTATTTCGCCATGCGCCGCAGACGGCTTGGCAAACGCCGCCGCGGCCTTGATCGCCGGATGCTCCTCGAGCACCCGTTCGATCTCGGCGGGAAAGATCTTGATGCCGTCCAGGTTCATCATGTCGTCGGCGCGGCCGTGGAGCACCAGTCTGCCGTCGCGCTGCAGCGAAACCAGATCGCCGGGATGGAACCAGCCTTGCCTGAAATGGCGCGAGGTCCCGGCCGGATCACCGTGGTAGCCGTCGGTCATGCAGCTTGCCCGCAGCTTCAACTCGCCCACCTGTCCCGCAGCGACCGGCCGCCCGTCGGCGTCGACGACTTCCAGATCGATCCACGGCACCGGCTGTCCGACCGTCTCGGTGCTTGCGCCGTCGCCGTCGGGAAAGGTGCTGGAGATGCGTCCGAACTCCCGCGCGCCGTAGTGGACCCACAGCGGCTTGCCGAAGCGCGAGCGAAAAGCTTGGCGCAGCGTGGCGGGAACCCGCGCGCCGGCGGTGTAGACGGTGGTCGATGCCGGTAGCGGGTCGCCGTCGGTCGCGGCAACGAGTCCGGCGACCTGCATGGCCGTGAGCTCGAGGCAGGTCACACCGAGCCGCGTGCAGGTTTGTGCGATCGACGGCGCCGGCGAGACTGCGCGATCGACCAGGATCGACGCCGCGCCGAGCCAGACGCAGGACATCATCCGGCTTTTCGCCATCGAATCTTCGACCGATACCGGCATCAGCGAGCGATAGAGCGAGGCGCGCTCGATGCGCTCCGACCGGGCGATGCACTCGGCTCGCCAGGCGAGCGCACGCTGGGTGAGGGCAAACACCTTGGGCCTTCCGGTCGCCCCGGAGCTCGCGTAATACAGCGCCGGCGCGTCGGCGTCGGCGGCAAGCGGTACCGGCGCCGCGCTCGCTGCATCCGCTTGCATCACCGCCGGCACCGCGAGCGAGCTCGCGATTCCCGGCAGCGCATGGCGCTCCTCCTTCAGCACGACACGACGCACGCCGAGCCGCCGCGCCAGCTCCAGGCGTCCGGCGGCGGGATCGCGCGACGGCAGGCCGATGTGCGGCACGCCCAGCGACAACAAAGCGAGGCTCACCATCATGTGCTCGAGGTCGTCGGCGATCGTCACACCGACCACCGCCGGTACTGCGCCCTCGCCGGCGACGCCTTCGTCCAAAAGCCAGCCGGCGCAGCGGCGCACCATGCCGAGCAACTCGGCGTAGCTCACGTCGCCGTGCAAAGTCGCGAAGGCGCTCGATCGCGGTGCCGACGAAGCATGATGCTCGAGCCGTGCGCCGAAGAGCGTCTGCATGGGAGCCAAGGACGGGCCGACCTGAAAACGGGGCGACGTTAGCATGCATCGCGGTGCGCTGGCAAAAACGGCGCGCGAGGCCGACCGATGACGCTGGCGCGAATCGCCCTGTAGTATTGTCTTCCGGCGCTTCGACGACTACGATTTCGTGTGGACGCGGCGTTTCAGGCTGGCTCAAGCCCGATAGCGCAGTGCATCGATCACCACACCGAGGGCACGTGAGGATTGCCGTCGACTCGGGTAGTAGACGTGAAAGCCGGGGAACGTCGGGAACCAATCCTCGAGCACCCACTCGAGACGGCGCGCATCAACGTGGGGCTTCGCAACATCCTCGGGAATGTACGCGAGCCCGACTCCATCCAATGCGGCGGCGAGAATCTGGTACGTGCCACTGAAAGTCACCTGGCCCTCGACACGCACTCGCAGCTCGCGCCGACCGTTTTGAAGCTCCCAAGACAATAGCCCTCCGTAGGTCGGCAGTCTCAGGTTGATGCAGTTGTGCCGCGTGAGATCCTGCGGCGTCTTCGGCGCGGGATGGTCCTTGAGATACGAAGCCGAACCGACAATCGACATGCGCATGTCTGGCGCGATGCGCACCGCAATCATTCCTTTCGCCACTTCGCTGCCAAGCCGTACCCCGATGTCGAAACGATCAGCGACGATGTCCGTCAATCGGTAGTCGGTACTGATCTCGACCTTGATTTCCGGATAGGCGCGCAGGACGGGCGCCAGCTTCGGCCACAGCACGGTATTTGCGGCGTAGTCGGTTGCGGTGATCCGCACGGTGCCGGCCGGCTTGTCGCGAAGCTCGCCGACGGATGCAACCTCCGCTTCGATGCCGTCGACGAGTGGCCCCAGGTTGTGCATGAGGCGTTCGCCTGCTTCGGTGGGCGAGACGCTTCGCGTTGTCCTCGTGAGCAAGCGGACGCCCATCCTCGATTCGAGTCCGCGGATTGTGTGGCTCAAGGCGGACTGAGACACGCCGAACTGGGCGGCGGCGCGCGTGAAGCTACGCTCGCGCGCGACCGCGAGAAATGCCAGGAGATCGTTCAGATTCTGCTGTGCGCGTTTCATGAATTCTCCTCATGAGTGCATGCGTATTTTGCCATCTAGTCGCTGGTCATGGCGAACGATACATTGCATGCATGTCCCCGCACGTTGCCGCCAAACATCCAGTGTCGAAATGCGGAGCCCGGACGGCGTTCGAGCCTGTTGGCTCTCCTGCTCTTCGCCGCTTCCGTTCATGGGGCTGACGCGCAGCATGAATCCATGAAACCACTATCTGCGTCAGGGATCCCACGTCGAGAGAGCACCGCCATGAGCAAAGCCGAACTTGAAGGCGTAGCGCCCGCGCTGGAGAAGTATTCGGAGACCACGCTTGCCGAACTGTGGAAGGGTCCGGGTCTTTCTACCCGCGATCGCAGTCTTGCCACCGTCGCCGCGCTGATTGCGGGCAGCCGCGCCGTTGCGCTCCCGAACCAGCTCGAGCTCGCGCTAGACCATGGTGTGACGCCTGCCGAGATGTCGGAAGTGATTACACATCTCGCCTTCTACTCGGGTTGGGGGAGCGCGATGACGGCGGTTGCGGCCGCGAAACACGTGTTCGAGGAACGAGGAATTGCCGCGAATCAGCTTGCAGACGCTTCACCTCGGTTATTTCCGCTCGACGAGAAGGCCGAATCAACGCGGGCGGCCCGAGTGTCCGAGCAGTTTGGCGACGTCGCGCCGGGTGTGGTGCAGTACACCGCTGATGTGTTGTTTCGCGATCTATGGCTGCGACCCGGACTTGCGCCGCGCGATCGCAGCCTGATCACGGTGAGCGCGCTCGTGGCGTCAGGCCAAGTCGCGCAGATCCCGTACCACCTGAACCGCGCCATGGACAACGGGCTCACGCAAGCACAGGCCGGCGAGCTTCTCACCCAGCTCGCGTTTTATGCCGGCTGGCCGAACGTCTTCTCGGCACTCCCGGTCTTCAAGGATGTCTTCGAAAAACGCACGAAGTAAACCGTCCATGTCTACCTTCAGCACTTCGGTCCCTCACCTCGCTGCACCAACGTCGCGGGGAACTCGCCTGCCGCTCGGAATGGCTTTCGTAGTGGCTGCGTGCTCGCTCGTATTCGTCTTCGCGACGGCCGGCGTGCCGATTCCTCTCTACAACCTGTATCGAGCGCAGGATGGAATCACCAATGCCGATCTCGGCATGGTCTCGGTGGGTTACTTCGTTGCTGCCGCCATCTCGCTTCTGACGTTCGGTCGTCTGTCGAATCACCTGGGGCGCCGGCCGATCGCCATCGCAGCGCTGATGAGTGCTTTGCTTTCATCCATCATCCTCATGAGCATGCGCGGGGTAGCGCCGTTGTTCGCAGCTCGACTCTTGCAGGGCTTCGCATGTGGAATCGCGTCGAGCGGTCTTGGCGCGTATGTCGTCGACGCCGCCCCGACGCGTCCCAAGTGGCTTCCGGCCGTGATCACGGGCAGTGCGCCTATGCTGGGCATTCCCATCGGCGCTCTCGCGTGCGGCGCTCTCGCCGAATACGGTCCCGCACCGCGCTCCCTGATCTACGAAATAACGGCATCGGCCCTTGCAATCTGCGCTTGGCTGATCTTCATGAGCCCCGAAACCGTGCGCCGCAACGCCGGGGCATTGCGCTCGCTTCGGCCACACGTGGAGATTCCGGCAGGTCGTGAATCACTTCTGATCTCAGCCGGCGCCGCATTGGTCGCCACCTGGTCGCTCGGCGGGTTCTATCAGGCCTTTGGTCCTTCCGTTGTCGCCGAATATCTCGGCGCACCGAGCGCATTCATGGCGGCGGCGGTGTTCTCGTCATTCATGCTACTGAGCCCTGCGGGCGGCCCCTTGATTGGACGGCTCTCCGCGAGCGTGGCACTGCGGCTCGGAATGATCGGCTTCATTCTGGCTCTCGCGGGGGTCGTCGCTTCCATGCGCGCAGGCGCGGTGATCCCGTTCATCGCAGCGACCCTCCTCGCCGGCTTGGCGAATGGCGCGGCATCCACCGGGGCGATGGGCGGACTCCTCGCGCGCGCAACGCCTGAGCAGCGGGCTGGACTGCTCTCGACGATCTATCTCATCTCGTACACCGGTGCCGCCCTTCCCGGCATCGTGGCGGGAAGGCTTGCCGCCACATGGACGCTGTTCCACATCGCGCTCGGCTATGCCACGCTCGGACTCGTCGGCGCCGTGATCGCGATATTCGCGTTGCGCGTTGGTGCGTACCGCACCCGTTAGGAGCTGACCATGGAAGTTAAAGCTGTCGACGCCGTTCCCGCACAGAATCCGCCGGAACAATTTTTCACCGGCAAAGTTCATCTGCGACCACTCTTTGGCGTATCGGAACCCTCGCGCATGTCCTGCGGATGTGTGACCTTTCATCCGTCGGCCCGCAGCGCCTGGCATGCGCATCCGCTTGGGCAGACCTTGATCGTGACCTCCGGTCGCGGGTTCGTGCAAAGCTGGGGTGGACCGATTCGCGAGATCAAGGCGGGTGACGTGATCTGGACACCGCCCGGCGAGAAGCACTGGCATGGCGCGGCACCCGACAGCTCGATGACGCACATCGCCATTCAGGAGACGCTGAACGGCAAGAACGTCGACTGGATGGAAAAGGTCACCGACGAGGAATATCGGAAAGCGAAGTAAGGAGACAGCGATGAAAGCAGCATTCCTGTACGCGCCCTACGACGTCCGCATCGAGGAGCGTGCCGAGCCGAAAATCGAGCAGTCGACCGATGCGTTGATCCGCATGTCGGCAACATGCGTTTGCGGTTCAGATCTCTGGCCCTACCGCGGAGAGTCGCCGATCAGCGGTCCCACGACCATGGGTCACGAGTATTGCGGCATCGTCGAAGAGGTCGGGAGCGCCGTGAAGGGTGTCAAGCGGGGGCAATTCGTCATTGGCGCATTCGCCTACTCCGACAACACTTGCCCCAACTGCAAAGCGGGATACCAATCAGGCTGCATCCACGGCGGATTCTTCACCACGGCGCAAGCTCCGATGCTTCGTGTTCCTCTTGCCGATGGCACCCTTGTGCCGACGTCGGGCACGCCGTCTGGTGACATGATCCCGAGCATGTTAGCGTTATCCGACGTGATGGGCACCGGCTGGTTTGCCGCGGATGCCGCCAACGTCGGTCCGGGCAAGACTGCGGTGGTCGTCGGCGATGGCGCCGTCGGCCTCTTGGCGGCACTATCGGCGAAGATGATGGGTGCCGAACGCATCATCGTCATGAGCCGTCACGAGGCTCGCCAGAAGCTTGCGAGAAAGTTTGGAGCGACCGATATCGTTGCTGAGCGCGGTGAGGACGGCATCGCGCGGGTCAAGGAGCTCACGCGCGGGATCGGAGCGGATTCGGTCATGGAGTGCGTAGGCACGCAGGCGTCGATGTTGCAGGCGATAGGGTCGGCGCGTCGAGGCGGCTATGTCTCGTACGTCGGCGTTCCGCACGGCGTCATGTTCGACGGCCAGCAAATCTTTTACAGGCATGTTCACCTGCATGGCGGCCCGGCGCCCGTCCGGCGCTTCCTACCCAAGTTGATCGACCTCGTCGAGGACGGGAAGATGGATCCGGGGAAGGTCTTTGACCTTACGCTGCCGCTCGATCAGGTCGCCGAAGGCTATCGTGCGATGGATGAGCGCCGAGCGATCAAGACACTGCTCCAACCGTGAAGGAAGGCCAATGCCGCACGTTATCGTGAAGATGTGGCCCGGTCCATCCGAGCAGCAAAAGAGGCGACTCGCGCAGCAGATACTCGAAGACGTTGTCACGACTCTCAAGTCCGCTGACGACTCGGTCTCCATCGCGATCGAGGAAGTGAAATCCAGTGACTGGTTGGAAAAGGTATATCGACCGGAAATCGAGCCCAGGATGGACAAGCTGTACAAGAAGCCCGGCTACGGGCCTGCGGACCTCTGAGTACGCCGACATGTCACGCGTGTTTGTTATCGGCGTGACAGGTGCGACCGGATCGCGCGTCGCGCGCCAGTTACTCGAGCGCGGCGACCAAGTCGTCGGACTGCATCGTCGAATCGAACAAGCCGAGCCGTTGCGGCGACAAGGCATCGAACCGGTTCACGGCGATCTCTCGACAATTTCCGTCGAGCGACTCGCCGGCACAATGAAAGGAGCAGACGCCGTCGTATTCGCGGCCGGTGCGAGCGAGGATGGCAACGAAGTCGCCGACGCTGTCGATGGACAAGGGATGGTACTCGCGACGGCGGCAGCAGCGGTGGCCATCGTGCGGCGATTTCTCCACGTGTCTGCCTTTCCCGATGCATGGCGGGATCGAGGCATGTCGCCGGAGTTCGAGCACTACATGAAGGTCAAGCGGCGGGCGGATGTGCATCTCGCCGGCACGAACCTCGAATGGGTGATCGTGCGTCCCGGAACGCTGACGAACGTTCCGGGTACGGGTCGAGTTCGTCTTGGTCTGGCTATTCCCTATGGTGAGGTGCCCCGAGACGATCTGGCCGAGGTGCTGGCTGAGCTTGTGCACACGCCGCGCATCCACCGGGTCATACTCGAACTCACGACCGGGGACACGCCGATCAAGGAGGCGCTCATTTGACAGGCCGGCGCACCCGAGTTTCGAGGCTAGGCTTATGTATTGGATCGATCGAGCTGCAAAAGAATCGTGAAATGAGCGACTTACGTTGGCGATTTTGCACTGCGCCGATGATGGACTGGTCGGATCGCCATTGCCGCTATTTCTTTCGCCTGCTCTCGCCGCGCGCGCGGCTGTACACCGAGATGGTGACCACCGGCGCGCTGCAGTTCGGCAACGCGCCGCGGCATCTCGATTTCGATCCGGCCGAGCATCCGGTGGCGCTGCAGCTCGGCGGCAGCGATCCGGCCGCGCTGGCGCACTGCGCGCGGCTGGGCGAGGCCTGGGGCTACGACGAGATCAACCTGAACGTCGGCTGTCCGAGCGAGCGGGTGGTAACCGGCAGCTTCGGCGCCTGCCTGATGGCCGAGCCCGGCCTGGTCGCCGACTGCGTCGCGTCGATGCGCGACGCGGTCAGCATGCCGGTGACGGTCAAGCACCGCACCGGCATCGACGCGATCGAAGAGTATTCGTTCCTGCGCGACTTCGTCGGCACCGTCGCCGCCGCCGGGGCGAGCGCGTTCATCGTCCATGCCAGGAATGCGATTCTGAAGGGACTGTCGCCGAAGGAGAATCGCGAGATTCCGCCGCTCAAGTACGACTTCGTGCACCGCGCCAAGCGCGACTTCCCCGATGTAACGGTCGTCATCAACGGTGGTATCGTTACGCTCGACGACATCGAGCGCGAGCTGGCGCTGGTCGACGGCGTGATGCTCGGCCGCGCGGCCTATCACCATCCGTATCTGCTCGCCGAGGCCGATGCGTATTGTACGGGCGCCGGCGCGCGGCGCCGCTCGCGCGGGGCAATCGTCGAAGCGTTGCTGCCCTACGTAGAATCGCAGCTGGCACGCGGCGTGCACCTGCGGGCGATTACGCGCCACATCCTCGGCCTGTATCACGGTGCGCCGGGAGCGCGCACGTGGCGTCGCATGCTATCCGATGCAGCTCTGCTGGCAAGCTCGGGGCCCGAGCTGCTGGCCGCTGCGCGGGCTGCCGTCGAATCGCAGGAGGCGCTCGCGGTGTGAGCGCCGAGCCGAGGAAACCCTAACGCGGCATGTCGTCGGCGATGTAGGCGCGGATGATCGATTCGAAGTCGGTGTCGGCGGTCATGCCCAGCGCCGGCCCGAGCCGCGGCGCGAAATTCACCGGCCAGGTCTGCACGATCCTGTCCACCGCCGGATCGACCTCCCAGCGCACGCGTTCGGCCACCGCGGCGCCGGCGACCGCGCGCAACGCCTCGACCATCGCCGTCACCGAGACGCGCATACCGGGCACGTTGATCGAGCGCGTGTGGCCGAACTTCGCCGCCGGCGCGTCATGTCCGACGATCAGGTTGGCGACGACCTTGCGCGGGGAGATCACCCAGATCTCGGTGTGCCGACCCACCGGGCAGATCGACTCGACGCCGGACAACGGCTCGCGGATGACGCCGCTGGCGAACGACGACGCGGCGCGGTTCGGCTTCCCCGGTCGCACCGTCACCGTCGGCAGCCGGAGGCTCCGTCCGTCGACGAATCCCTTGCGCGTCATGTCGTAGACCAGCAATTCGCCGATCGCCTTCTGCGCGCCGTACGAGGTCTGTGGAGTCACCGGCGCGTCGTCGGGAACCGGATCGGGCAACTTGCCGCCGAAGACGGCGAGCGAGCTGGTGAACACGAATTTCGGCGGCCGGTCGAGCTGGCGGCAGCGCTCGAGCAACGCCCGCGTCGCGTCGAGGTTGACCCGCATGCCGACGTCGAACTCGGCCTCGGCGTGTCCGCTGACGACGGCCGCGAGGTGGAAAATCGAATCGGTGTCCACCGTCACGACGCGCTCGATCATGGCTGGATCGGCGATGTCGCCGGTCACGACGTCGACGCGCGGATCGGACACCGCCGCCGTCGCGACGTCGACCAGCACCAGCTCGCGCAACTGGCGCGGCTCGCCGGCCGCGTCGACCAGCCGGCCGCGCGAGAGCAGCTCGAGGGCGAGCCGCGTGCCGAGGAAACCGGCCGCGCCGGTGATCACGATGCGCATGACGGGGAGAAGCGTGCCGTTGATCGACGGAGGGCTGCATTATAGGCGGCCGGCGGCGGCGGCGATACGATGGGAAGGCTTCGCGTCCGCCGCAGGCGGCGGTGCGCGCGGGCTATACTGACCCGATCGGCCACGCATGAAGAGATCCGATCCGGCTTCGGCGCGACGCAGCGCAGCGATCGAGCGCATCGGCGCGGCGATCGGTGAGCACGGCTACGCGATCGAGTCCGACTTTCTGTCCGATGCGGCGACCGCGGCGCTGTACCGCGAAGCGCGGCGGCGTGACGCCGCGATGCGGTTCCATCCGGCGGCCGTCGGTCGCGCCGGGGCGCGCGCCGAGCGCAGCGACGTTCGCGGCGATCGCATCGCATGGCTGGACGAATGCGCTCCGGTCGAAGCCGAGCAGGCGCTGTGGCGGGCATTGGCGGAGCTTCGCCTGACGCTCAACCGCGATCTTTTCCTGGGGCTTTTTTCCTTCGAGGGCCACTATGCGATCTATCCGCCAAGCGCGTTCTATCGCCGGCATCTCGACCGTTTTCGCGACGACGATGCGCGGGTCGTCTCCTGCGCGCTGTACCTGAACGAGGGCTGGTCGGAGTCCGATGGCGGCGCGTTGCGCCTGCATCTGGAGCAGGGCGCACGCGACATCGTTCCGGTCGGAGGCACCATGGCGTGCTTTCTCGCCGAGCGCATTGAGCACGAGGTGCTTCCGGCCACACGCGAGCGCTACGCCGTGACCGGCTGGTTCCGGCGGCTGGTCTGCTAACATTGGCCCGGCGGCCCGAGAAGCTGCCGCGGCTTCGATCCACTCAATCATTCGCCGTTCCTCGAAATGGCCGCCGCTCCTTCGCCGCCACGACTGGTGATCGCGACGCGTCGGTCGGCGCTCGCGCTGTGGCAGGCCGAGCACGTCCGCGCGCGGCTTGCGACGCTTCATCCGGCGTGCGCGATCGACCTGTTGCCGCTGACGACGCAAGGCGATCGCGTCACCGAACAGCCGCTTGCCGACATCGGCGGCAAGGGGCTGTTCATCAAGGAGCTCGAGCAGGCTCTGGCCGACGACCGCGCGCAGCTCGCCGTGCATTCGCTCAAGGACGTGCCGATGGACATGCCGGCGGGATTCGTCCTCGCGGCGATCATGGCGCGCGAGGATCCGCGCGACGCGCTGGTGTCGAACCGCGGCGATTCGCTGGCCGCGCTGCCGCGCGGCAGCGTCGTCGGCACCTCGAGCCTGCGGCGCGAGGCCCAGCTCCGCGAGCGCCATCCGCATCTCGTCGTCTCGCCGCTGCGCGGCAACGTCAACACCCGGCTCGGCAAGCTCGACGACGATCGATACGCGGCGATCATCCTCGCTGCGGCTGGATTGCGGCGGCTGGGTCTGGCGGCGCGGATCGCGGCGCTGCTCGATCCGGCGGACAGCCTGCCCGCGATCGGCCAAGGCGCGCTGGCGATCGAATGCCGCGCCGACCGCGACGACGTCCTGGCCGTGCTTGCCCCGTTGGGCGATGCGACGACGGCGCTCGCCGTCGCGGCCGAGCGGGAGTTCGGCCGGGCGCTCGCCGGCAACTGCCGCACGCC